>JAVCDA010000080.1 GCA_030765145.1 Candidatus Saelkia tenebricola
GCCTTTGAACGAGAGCCTTCTGATTGGGAATGGGATTTAGGTGAAGAGATTTACAAAAAGTTTTCTTCTGTACCTGAAGAGCTTCAAACCAACTATGAACGTGATAGAATATTCCGGGAGTTTGAAAATAGATACAGCATCTCTCGCAATTACATAAACGATGTCCTCTATAGGACCATATGGGATATTATGATGTTTTATTCTTGGTATTAAAAGAGGGCTTGGGGTAGTACAAATAAGAGACTTAAAAAAAATACAACTAGATTCTAGAGCCTCTTGGTTAATACAAGCAATGCTTTCAGTTAATTTTGAAATCAACGGTCTCCCATAAACACCGAGACCCACTGCCCAAGCCACACGATCTTCTAAGACAGGATTTAAAAAACCATTAGACATAAGCTTATAAGCTGTATATACTATGCCAGCTGGACGACTAGGCTGATAAATAGCAGACAACACGAAAGGGTTGTTTTTTTTGTTATCAGAGGAAAAGAATATTTTTATATAGTTTTACATCTTTTCCCAGTAAACATATAATGACTAAATAAAATCTTTAAATTTTTAATATAATTTTGACACAATTACAAATAATTTTAAGAATACTGCTAATATATTTCGGGGTTATATTATTTTTAAATAGTAACTTATTTTGTGATGAAGTTTATTTAAAAAATGGAGATAGGCTTACAGGTGAAATTATTCGTAAAGATGCAAATGCTTTAACATTAGATTCAGAAACAATAGGTAAAATTGACATAGAAAGGAAGCATATTGAACGAGTTGTAAGTTCCGTAATAACTGAAAAAGAAAAACCACTGCTGGTCGATAAAAAGATTGTCTGGGAAAGAAACTTTTCTTTAGGATATAACCTTTCAAGGGGAAATACTGATTCCAGCCAGTTATCATCCAGCTTTTTTATTAACAGAAAACGAGAGCATATCGATGAATATACTTTACGGTCTGATCTATACTATTCTTCATCAAACAAAGAGATGGATGGCCAAAAGTGGTCTAATCTCTTTCGTTACGCATATAGTTTTGGCTCAGAAAAAAGATGGTATAGCTTCTATAAGCTAGAAGCCAACCATGACAGATTTGCTAACATAGATTATAGGCTGATACCTGCCTTTGGTGCAGGCTACTGGTTATATGATGAGCCAAAATTCAAAATCACGACTGAGGTTGCTTTTGGTTTTGAGTATAGTAACTATAGAGACCAGACGGATAGTAGTTCCAATGCAATTTTGATACCCAGAATATTTTTGGAAAAGGAATTTTTAAATAAATCGAGAATTGTAGAAGATTTGTATTTTTATCCCTCTTTAAACGATGAGGGAGATTTTAGAATCTACTCCGAAACTAAATTCATAAATCCTTTAACCGAAAAATTATTTTTTAAAACCAGTATTATCGATGAGTACTATTCAGACCCAGTAGATGGTGTTAAAAATAATGACTTAAGATTAATATTTTCACTTGGATATTCTTTTTAATCTGTTATTGAAGTAAATGGAAGAAGTAAAAGAATAAAGACCGTCTCTAAGGGGGCAAAGGAGAGAAGCAAAAAAGATATATTTAGACAGTGTGCCTCTTAACACTGTCTACAGGCGGCGCAAAATGAAAATATAGTTTAAAAGTCCTGCGTTCGAAGGGGGAACCTGGACGTTAAAACCCTTATAAGGGTAGCCCCAGTTTAACCAAAATTATGAACAATTTTGGAACTGGCCCTAAAGTGTCGATTCCAAAACCGAATCGAGGCTAAAGGAAAACCTTCGTTTAAGTTTGGTAACAAACTAGGCGAATGGTTTTTTGTATTTAAAAGATAGAACTTAATATAAGAAAGAGCGGAGGAAGGGTTAGAAGATTAGAGGATTTAGGTGATGTAGGGAAGAGGCTTAAGAAGGTGAGTGGGTATATTAGTTTTTGAGAGAGAGACACGCAGATGATTAGATGTAGAGAGTTATAACCAGGAATGCCTTGCTTAAGTAGTTACTCCGGAAGTTCTACTCCCAAGAAAGGTAAATATACTGCCGTACCTTGACCTAAAGCACTAATTTCTCTTAAAATACTATTTCTAAGCTGAGACGCCTCATCATTATTCAATATTATAGCTTTAGTAAAATGCTCAATTCTTTTCTCTGCTATTCTATGCACTTCAGATCCTAAATCTGAAGACAGAGTAAACATAAGAGCAGCATATGCTTCTAACAACTCTAAGCATTCTATGACGGGGTCACTCAAAGAACCTCTTAAAGGTTCAAAACTCCCAAGCATATATGCTTTAAATAATTTTTCCTCACTACCAATGCTTTCAGCTAATTTTGAAATCAACGGTCTCCCATAAACACCGAGACCCGCTGCCCAAGCCACACGCTCTTCTAAGACAGGATTTAAAAAACCATTAGACATAAGCTTATAAGCTGTATATACTATGCCGGCTGGACGACTAGGCTGATAAATAGCAGCAACAGGATAAAACGATAAAGCCTGTCCTAACCATATTAAACCACCACCCCTAGGACCCTTGGTTATTCTCATGCAAGCCAAAAAAGACTCGTAGTCCATAAACCCGGTATCATCAAAATCTAATCTTTCTTCAAAAGCAGTCTTAACAGTTTTATATGGCCAACTGAAAAACTTTTCGTAATAATCACCTACACTCTCTGAGCTTTGGATAAGCTGAGTTTCTTCTTTCAAAACCCTAGATATAGTATCACGTATAAGTGTCTCAGCATTTGGAATTTTAAGAACCAGTAATCCAGCCAATCCTCTTAAAATAGAAGTCTTAAGTGAAAGCTCATATCCAGTAGAAGAAGTCTCTGGCATATTTAAAACAACATCTTCAAAAATATCTGCCACTTTCCTTTCAGCAGATAAATATTCTTCTGAGGATACAAGCGTTGAATAAGGAGTCCTTGATATAGGATCAACGAGGTTTTCCTTTAATCTACGAGCATAAGAAGGTGAGGGAGACAGCAAAAAGAAAGTTAAACAAAACAATAAACTAATTTGTGACAATTTAAATATCTTCATATCTTTTTTAACCCCCATTAGCATACACACAAGCTTTAAACATTTTAATATCTTTTTCCAAAACACCTTAAAAATAAACCTTCTTTAAGGAGTATTGTTTCCTATAATTTCCCAGACTAAATCACTTATTTCGGTTTCAAGTTCATTACCTTCAATCAAACCTATAAAAGGTGTCAATGAATTAGATTTTTCAAAATATTCCTGAGCCTTTACTCCATCACCTAAGGCAAGATATGCATCAGCAGCATGTTTATAACATGCTGCAAGCCTCTTATCATTTAAGTAGTCTCTATTGCCTGCATTAAACGCAAGCAATCCGGTTGTAGATAATAATCCAATAGCCGTTTCTAGCGCCACGGCAGCTTCTTGATAATTCCTTAGCTTGAACTCAGCCTCTCCAAGTAAACTATATCCTAAAGCATGCTGTTCATTTATTTCTAGTGCAGCTTGAGCAGATCCTTTTGCTTTAGAAAATTCATTCAATGTTAAATATACATTCCCCAAATTATGAAAAAACCTGGGAAGATCACTTAAAGTTGCTAAGGCTACAGAGGCATCCAGATAAGCGGAATCAGCTTGTTCTAATAGCAAGGCTTTCTCAAAAAATGGTAATGCTTTTTCCGCAAAAACCTGTTGAATGCCATACAAACCTGCCGTTCTTGTCTCGCCTAATCTATTAAGAATGACACCCATTGTATGATTTGCTAGCGCTGAATCGGGGTTTACCTGAAGTGCTATCTGAATATCCCTATAAGCACTAATAAGATCTATCGTATACCTATAAAATGATCCTGTATAAATTGATCCTGTTTTTATATTGGCCCTAGCCCTTAGCAGATGTGCTTCAAAATAACTAGGATCTGTCTCTTCTGTTATCAAAATAGCTGCAGCACATAAGCTTTTTACTACCAAATAATTACTTTTAAAAAATTCACTTTCTGCTTCTGAAATATATCCTTCTGCTACTGCTGGATCTTGGGATTCTTTTGACCTTCTGCAGGCTGAATTAGGCTCCGAAATAATAGTTTTTTGACTAAAGCTAGCGAATACTGCAACTAACAAAACAAGCGATAAACCTAACAATATCTTCTTCATTTTTCCCCCTTCTTTTTAAAATTTCCCCTCTTTATAAAGTGTGCCATATAAAACACTCAGTGTCAAATTTACTAAGATTTATTATCTCATGGTAATATTGCTATCGCCAGTAGAGTACAATCTACCTTAGGTGCTACTGAGGGAAGAGTAAGAAGATTAGAGGATTTAGGTAATACAGGTAAAAGGCTTAAGAAAGTGAGTGGGTATATTAGTTTTTGAGAGAGGAAAGATAAAGAGAATATAAGGGGTATTGCCTACCAATGCTACGGTTATAGCTACAAATCATGGAACCCCTAACAACTCCTCATATTTGCTAGAAATTTAATAGCTTTTTAACAACTTTGACAGTGAATATATACTATGGTATACATTCATTAGGAGGGGTTAAATGTTCAGGCAAACTCGAAAAGCTGCATTATTATGCATTTTTGTTATAAACATACTGTACAGTAATACTAATTATACAAACCATACCTGCAATAAGCGCTTTTTATCATTACGCCGCATAAAAACTCAAGTTAAACTTACCCCAGACCAAGAACAACTTAAAGCAATTTTAGACTCTTCAGACCTTGAAATAGAAGACACCCACTTACTCGTAGGAGATAAACTAGGTGATTTATTATCTA
>JAVCDA010000020.1 GCA_030765145.1 Candidatus Saelkia tenebricola
ATACCAATCAGAAACCTCCAAACTTTTATAGAATGCCTCTTTTATTCCCTGCTTTTTTCTTGTCAATCGTTCCATAAATATTATCCTTTTTAAATTGTTTCTTTCAAGAAATTAGCTGTTCCCATAATTATAAAATAACCTCAAAATCATCCCTACGTACTTGGACATACGACCAGCCGAATGTCTTAATATAGACCTTAAGCATATTTTTTTTGCAAGGTGTTGATTTTGTTTAAAATTTAAAAAATTTTACCCTTCAATAAAATTTTTTATCTGTATTCCCCAGTTTCTCCCTAAAGCCGGGTGGACAAATCCTCCTCCTCCCAGGGCAAGCAATTTAAAACTCAGTTTTTCTTTTAAGGTCATAATCTCTCCGGATACAAAATCGTAAGCTGCAGGACTTAATTCCATATTAGAAATAAGGCACTCTCTTGAGCCATCTACTCCCATTTGAATAATCATAAACTGCGGTTTAAAATCCGATGCTATTTTTTCAACTTCATTAAAATTCTGAATAAATTCATTATCTTTGCATTGTAACGAAAGAGGAAAATTGCGGTTAAATCCTTCCCCTTCTCCTTTCCCCGTTTCATCTTTATATCCGGTCATAAAAGGGTAGAAAGTCTGAGGATCCTGATGCAAAGACACAGTGTAAACTTTAGAATTATTGTAGAAAGCTCTTTGTGTCCCGTCTCCATGATGAGCATCATAATCGATAACCATAATTTTATTTATCCCTTTTATTAACAGATAATTAGCTGTAACTGCTATGTCGTTAAATATACAAAATCCTCTGCCCTTATTTTCAAATGCATGGTGCCATCCTCCGCAAATATTTACAGAAACATCTGCTTCGTTTTCTAAAAGAGAATCGGCCGCTTTAACCGAAGCACTTACGCTCAATAAAGCAGCATCATAAACTCCCTTAAATCCAGGAGTATCCGAGCCTAAGACTCCTTTACCACGTTTACTTATCTCTTTTACCAGATTTATATATTCTTTAGTATGAAACAAAGTTAAAACGTCATCCGATATTAAATCAGGTTCTCTTAAATCAAGCCTGTCTAATATCCTCAGGTTCTTAAACTCTGCCAGAGCCTTTTGGTAACGGTCACCTCTCATAGGATGGCCGTCTCCAAAATCTAAGTTTTTAAACCTTTCATCGTAAAATAGAATCGTTCTATTCATTAAATGTAATCTATCTCTGATAGTTTAGTAAACACAATCCCCTTTATTAAATTTTATTTATTCTCAAAATAAAAGCCTTAAGAAGTTTTACCACATTTTCTAAATCTTCAAGACTTACTACTTCTACAGGTGTATGCATATATCTTAAAGGGATGCTAACCAATCCTGTAGCAACTCCGGACCTGGTTATCTGAATAACATTGGCATCTGTTCCAGTCCCGTGAGAAATTGCTTCTATCTGATAAGGTATGTTTTCATCTTTTGCCGCAGTTAAAAGCAATTCGAATACTTTAGAATCTATATTAGGCCCCTTGGCAATTACAGGTCCGGAACCTATTTTAATGTCCCCATCTCTCTTTTTATTCATCTGAGGATGGTCGGTAGCAAAAGTAACATCTACAGCCAGACCAATATCTGGGAAAATCCCATAAGCACTCGTCTTTGCTCCTCTTAAGCCGATTTCTTCCTGCACAGTAGCAACTGTATACAAAGAAGCATTAAATACTTCATTAGAAAGCAATTTTAATACCTCAGTGATAACAAAAACACCTGCTTTATCATCGAATCCCCGACCTACAATCTTATCCGAGTTTAAACTGTCAAATGCCAGATTTACAACTATTACGTCTCCGATTTCAATCTTAGTTTTCGCTTCTTCTTCATCTTTAGCTCCAATATCTACCCATAAATCTTCAACTTTAGGAATTTTCTTTCTCTCCTCTTCTTCTAATAAATGAATAGGTTTTTTACCAATAACTCCCGAAATTTCCCCATTCCTGGTTTTTATCCTTACTCTATGCCCGGGTATAAGCTGCGGGTCGACACCTCCCACAGTAGAAAATGAAATATAACCTTCCTTGTCTATATACTTGACCATATAACCTACTTCATCAATATGGGCAGCAAGCATTATCTTAGGAGTTTTACCTTCATTTAATACTGCAATACCATTACCATGGATATCTGTCTTTACTTTTTGAGCAAATTCTTTAACCTCTTCTTTCCAGAGATTAACCGCTTCTTCTTCTGAACCTGAAGGGCTAATTACCGCAATTAACTCTTTGAAGAACTCCAGAGATCTTTTTTCCATATTTCCCTCCTGATTTAAGATTTGCATCTAACATCACTATACCTCCTATTGACCATTAATATCACAGATTCTCTTGCCGAATATAGCTGTCCCCAATCTTACCATATTAGCTCCTTCTTCAATTGCTATTTTATAAGAATTCGACATGCCCATTGAGAGATACTTCAAGTCCCCATTAGAAACATTTTCTTTTAGTTTCTCAAAAATATTTTTTGTTTTTCTAAAATAAGGCCTCGAGTCTTCGGGGTTGCCTACCCTTGGCCCCATTGTCATCAAACCTTCTAATCTTAAATATTTTAACTCAGCTATGCCTTCAGCTAATTTCTCAATAATTTCATAATCCGGTTTAACACCAGCTTTTGTCATTTCACTGCCTATGTTCACTTCTATAAAAACAAACATTATTTTATTTATTTTCTCCGCTCTTTTATTTGCGACTTCAGCAAATTCAGGAGAATCAATTGTCTGAATACAATCAAATATTTTTAAAGCTTTATTTATTTTATTTTTCTGCAAGCCGCCAATCATATGCCACTTGACCTTCTTTGCCTCTTCCCCAAGCTCTTGATACATCTTTTCTGCTTCCTGGACATAATTCTCTCCGATAATTTCAGCTCCGGCATAAATTACTTCTTCTATTTCTTCCTTTGTTCTCATCTTAGCTGCCAAAACTATTTTCACATATTCTGGAATCTGTTCTCTAATCCGCAGATAATTTTCTTTTATACTCATTTTTTCTCAAAAGCTTTAAGCAGTTCCCGGAAATAGTGAGAATAATAATTTAATCCTTTAAAATACTCCCTTTTCTTCCAGGAAACAGGAAACTGGTATCCCAATTTGAAGAATTTATCTTTCTGCTTTCTTTCTACTTCAATTTCTCTCTTCAATTTTTCAATATCCATATTCATTTTAACTATCCTTTTTTGCTTTAAGCATCCTCACGTAATTTTTAAAAAACAGCTTCTCTTCGAAAAACCCAAAATTTTTACTATACAGGATACTTTTCCAATTTCTCTCTATAAAATCAAAAGCATAAGGACATTCAATCATTTTAAAAAATACTTTAAAATAAAAAGGCATCTCTGAATAAAAAAATTCATTATAGTCCAAAATGAAAAAAAATCCATTTTTTTTTAATATCCGGCAAACATTTTCTATAATCGATTCTCTCACCTGCTGGGGAAATCCGTGCAGGAGAAAAGAGATGAAAACTTTATCAAAATTTTCCTTAAAAGGAAAACCTTTATCCACTCTGGCATTAATAATCCTAGCATTAGGGAAACTTACACATTTTTTTCTAAACTGCCCTATCATCTCATGAGATACATCTATTCCAATTAGTTTTCCTTCAGAAGAAAGATACTCCATCATCAAACAAGCATTTCTACCTGTACCTGCGCCTAAATCCAGAATCCTATCCCCTGGTTCAATATTCATAAACTTAACAGCTTCTTGAATAAAACTGGAATACCTTCCAAAACTTGCCATA
>JAVCDA010000018.1 GCA_030765145.1 Candidatus Saelkia tenebricola
GTTTTATATTATTTGGTGGAGGACAAGGGCAACAAGAGTTTGATTTTTTAATAAAACTATCTTGGAATCAATATTGTCCTTCGGATAAGTCCGCTTTTGGCGGACATTGATTACAAGTCCTGTATCGCCCATATTAGCTATTAGCTAATGGCATATAGCTAATAGTAGGAGATAGCGGAGAAGATTGTAATCATAAGTGCGAAAGCTAAGAGGATGAGATAGCGGAGGAAAAGGTTTGACTTTTTAAAGAGAGCATATAGAATTGAATTTCGTAGTTTTTAGTATTTACCATTGGCTATCAGCCATTAGCAATTTGCAATGTACGGGGCCGTCGATTAGCCTGGCTTAAGTCCCTTGACTGTCGATCAAGTGATCGTGGGTTCGAATCCCATCGGCCCCGCCATGTTTTTTAGTAGGGTTCAATAAAGCCTTACTAGTCCAAGAAAGTAGCGTAGTTACTAAGTTAATTAGTGATTACGCTATTTTTATTATCTATATCATTTACATCATTTTTAGTATCTTTTCAAACTTTCACTACACATTTACTACACACAGCAAAAGGCAAAAAGTTTTGTTTGAGATTAAGGGTAGAGCTGCTAAAATATAAAAGAATCATTCTAACTTATGGCTGTCAGATGGACACGTCTTTACAAACCGGTTTTACAATTTTTGGGAGAGATGTATAATAATGATTAACCAATTGGTTTATGTTGAGTTATGAAAATTAAGTAGAAGGGAACCGAACGTAAGTGAAAAATTAGAACTATAAGAACCCATGCTGATTTTAGGCCGATAAGGATTGGGTTTAACCCGTCAGACGCTTTATTATTGGATTGAAAAAGGATGGGTAAAGCCTAAGCGCGATTATCGTAAATATCCTGTTTTTACCGAAGAAGATGTTGAGAAAATAAAAGAATGGCGAGATAAATTAGAAGAAGAATAGCGCGCAACCAAAGACGAGGAGGTTATGATGGCTAAATTTTCTGAAGCGGCGCAACGGTATGCAGAACAGTTAAGATCTGCTCAAGATAAACGTAGTGAGGCCCACCGAGTAATCAAAACCATCAATGGATTAGTTTATACTGAATCTCAAAAGGAACTTTCTACCGAGGACAAAGTTGAATTAGCAGGGCTGATTCGTAAATTCTTGGTTGAAGGTGAAGGAATTAAGAAGGCTGCTGACAATTCTGAGTATCTGGAATTGATTGATTTAATCTTAAACGGAGTGGGAGGTAATGAATAATGACAATATACGAGTGGATTGGTATCGGCATTGCAATGATATCTTTAGTTTGGTCTTGTATAACCTTCTTCCTTATGCGTAACAATGCTACAGCTCAAACAGAATTATATATCAATGAACGTATTACCAATACTAAAGAAAAAGTTTCAGAACATACAAATGAAATGGCTCCACTCAAGGTTAAAAAGGATCTTACCATAGAGAATCAAGAGTTGTTGAGAATCAAAGAGCAGATCCTAAAGACAGCAATTGAGAATAATCTTAATGCGTATGAAGAAGCTTGTGCTAAATATATAGATAAGAAAATCGATCGGAAACGCTTTAAAAAGACATACAAAATAGAAATAAAACAGCTCGTGGAGAATAAAAATTTTAAAAGTTACTTTGATAAAGTAACGTCTCCATATAAGACAATTCTAACGGTTTATAATGAGTTGAAAGAATCTTGAATGATAATGGGATCTAAAAGTATAGTAAGATTTAGTATGATGGATAGTTGAATGTGAATATATGAGAGTTGCAATTTACATTAGAATATCTACAGAGGATCAAGCTAAAGAGGGTTATTCTCTTGAAGCGCAAAGGAAATATCTTGAAGATTTTGCCTGTGCCTGTAACACTTAGCCTGCATGAAAATAATCGCGCTAGGGTACTCTAATTTTCAGCCCGCCTTTTTTCAGTTTGCCAACGCTCGAGAGAAAGTGAAAGTAGAGAAGGGGTGGGGGTGTGGCTAAAAAATAAACAAGTTACGGATTAGGAAACACCAAATACGAATTTCAAAAATAGAAATATTTGCAAAAAACGCAAAAAAAGGCTTACTTGAAGATTAATTATGGGAACGTAGTGCTTAATTCGAGACAACTGGATTCTTTCCCGATTTCCCCAAGCTTATATTTTAGATAACCATCTACTCAAATAGAGGTTTTAAAGAATAGATTATGAAAATAATATGTTCCAGTTGCAGGAAAGTTTTAGGCATCCAAAGACCTTACAATGATGATTCCGAGGTTCCAGCCAAATGTCCTGATTGTTTCCAGAAAGAAAAGGATGAGGCTTCAAAGCAGCCGACATTACCGGTACCTGGGGAGCGGAAAGATATTACGCTTGAGAGTGGCCTCAAAGGTTTTCTTACGGTTGCAGATGTTGACACCGTAAAACTTTCCTTCTGGGATTTAATAGTTTCCGGGAAGAAGATATTTTGCGCCAAGGATCGGAGAGAAAGTTTTCAGGAATATCTGGAAATGAGAGATAGCGACCACGTTGATGTGACTTTCTTATATTCTTCGTCAATTAAGATTCCACCTACAAGCCGTAGGGGCAAAAAACAACTCATTAAGAAGGATAAGCCCCAATCGAATAATTATAATTGCACTATGACGGTTTCTAAAAATTATGCGCTTATGATGTTTGATAAAGTGGCAGAGCGACAGGAACAGTTTGTGAATGTGGTTTCTGAGGGAATAGTTAAAGCGAGTGAAGCCGAATCTCCATGGTAGCGTAGTTAGAAAATATTTTCTTGACGCAACTTAATTTTAGAGGTATTCTATAGATACAATTAGGCAAAAGTCCCGAGTTAAGAAGGGATAAATCCCGGACTATAAACAAGTAAAACCTTCGCAGGAAACGGCGAAGGATTTTTTATTTTATAAGGAGTTATTTATATGGCTAGACGAAATGAACATATTGTAATAGGGGCATGTGCAGGAGGAATAATCTATAGCGTTTATTGTTGGGTTGCTGATAAAGAGTGGAGCCTAAAAAAATTTTCACAATCTTTAGGCCTAGGTGCATTAGCAGGAATGCTCCCTGATCTAATGGAGCCAGCAATCAATCCTAACCATAGGGCGTTCTTCCATAGTCTTGGATTTTCTGCAGTTGTGAGCTATGGGGTGAAATATGCTAACAAAAGTCAAGCTTTAACGGACGCACAAAAGAGTGTGTTAAATGTTTTAGGTGCGGGTTATTTAAGCCATCTGGGTCTAGATATTATGACACCTAAAAGATTACCTTTAGTATAATTTAAATATTTGCTATAATGATATCGTTATGAAACCAAATAAATTTTTAAATCAGGTTATAGAAGGAGATTGTTTGAAGGTTATGAAAGAATTTCCTTCCGAGTCTATTGATATGATTTTGTGTGATCTTCCGTATGGCATCACTTGCAATAAGTGGGATAGTGTTATTCCCTTAGACAAATTATGGCAAGAATATACTCGGATTATTAAGAATAACGGTGCTATTGTCTTGACTTCTCAAGGTCTTTTTACCGCAAAATTAATTTTGAGTAACGAGAAACTTTTTAAGTATAAATTTATTTGGGAAAAATCTAAACCAACTAACTTTTTAAATGTAAAAAAACAGCCACTTAGAAAGCATGAAGACGTCTGTATTTTTTATAAAAAACAACCCACGTATAATCCGCAAATGACTAATGGGAACCCGTACAATAAAGGTGTGAGGAAAAATCAGCTTACAGGTAGTTATGGGGATTTTAGTGCAGTGGAAGTTAAGAGCAATGGAGATCGTTATCCTATAGATATTATTTATTTTAAAACGGCAGAAAGTGAGGGAGAAGTTGTTCATCCTACGCAAAAACCAGTAGAGTTGGGTCGATATTTAATTCGCACATACACTAATCCTGGAGATGTTGTGTTAGATAATACATGTGGTAGCGGAAGTTTTTTAATATCTGCTTTATATGAAGGTCGGAATTTCATTGGTATAGAAAAAAATAAAAGAGGACATTTATTTAAAAATAAAAAAATTAATTACGTGTCTTATTCTAAAAAGCGGGTGGTAAAGGCATACAGGGCTATGCGAGAGAAAGATCTATTTTCACACATAAAGAGTACAGGCATATTGAAACGTAGAGGTAAATTAACTAATGTGTAGATTACAATATAATGAGCGTAGCTGGGCTATTGATGTTATTTCAGAGATTAATCGCTATGTTGCTCATATTAATAGGCCTATTAAGCGCGGTGGTGGGGAAAATACATTACTTGGTGATGCAACACGTTTATTCCCTGATGTTTTGTTGTTTGGCAGTGCTACAACTGTAGAAGTTTTACAGGGTTGGGAGTTGAAGTTCCCCGATACAGCTATTACGGATGAAGAGTTGATAAAAAATGCAAGAAAGAAGGCGACTAATTTAAGGTTGAATAGCTTTTTGGTTTGGAATGTTACTAGTGCAACTCTATATATTACGGATGACCGGGGTGTTTTTGTTCCAAAGAAAAGCTGGAATAATTTAACGCATATCCGTAAAAGAGACCAGGTCGAAGGTGCTCGTGCGGAATGGGTAGGTGTTTTGCACATCATTATAAATGAGCTGAATGATTTCTTTGAGAGAGGTGAGCTTATACGTAGATCTGTTATTGATAGTTTATCTGATGCAGGATTAATAGATATTGTTTTGCAGAATTCAGCACTATTTGCTGAAAGATTGGAAGCCCACTCAGTCGAAAATGCTCATTTTGATGCTGTGGTGAAGCTGTGGTGGAAGGGTGTTAAAATAGAACATGGTAGTAGAGATAGGCAGTTGTGGAATATTTTAGCTAAAGAATTACTGGTCAGCTGGGTTTACAAATTTATTTTTGCACACATTCTAAAAACTAATTTTACAGATGCAGCAGAGATAGAAAACATAAATGAGGGTAGTAGCGTCGATGATGCAATTGCAATATTCGAAAGAATAACTCAAAGATGTGATTTTTGGAATATTTTTTCTTTGCGCTTTGGCGAAGACCTTTTACCTGATACTGTTTGGTCGCAATTAATTCAGTTAAATGGATTTTTCAAAACAGTTCAATTAGAACGGATAGATCAAGCAAACCTTCAATTGCTATTGCAGAGCTTAGTCCATGTGGCTAGACGTAAGATTGCAGGGCAGTTTATAACACCTAGGCCGTTGGCGAGGCTTTTAGTCCTATTGACGGCAGAAGATAAGCGACTTTCTATCTTTGACCCATGTTGTGGAACAGGAACGATTGTCAGAGCCGCTTATGAGTTAAAGAGGGAATATGGCCTGTCTTCAAGTGATGCACTTTCTAATGTTTGGGGTGAAGACAAATTTTCTTTTCCGGTACAAATTTCAACATTATCCTTGACTGATTCGAATAACTTGGGCGAAATTATAAAAGTTTTTCAGAAAGATATTACGGAATTATCTGTTGGTG
Organism: Candidatus Saelkia tenebricola; assembly: GCA_030765145.1. GTDB lineage: Bacteria > Omnitrophota > Gorgyraeia > Kaelpiales > Kaelpiaceae > Saelkia > Saelkia tenebricola. The sequence continues at coordinate 5,425 of JAVCDA010000018.1, forward strand.
AAAATATAGAATTCCACAACCCTAATGATGGTCAAGCGTTATTAAAGAAATTTCCTTCGATAGATTATATCGTTTCAAATCTCCCCTTTGTGCAGCAAGAAGATGTCGCAGCATTAAATCCTAATATCAATAAGATAAATGCAGAAATAATTCGTATTTCTGGCCAAAGATTAACCCTTGACGCTCGTAGCGATTTGTATTCATATTTGCCGTTTTATCTCTGGTTTATTCTTAATGATGGTGGCAAATTAGGAATAATTCTTTCCAATTCGTGGCTTGGAACGGAATCAGGCGGTGTATTTAGAAGTTTATTAAACCGATTTTTTAATATAGAGAAGGTCGTTATATCTGGTGATAGCAGATGGTTTTCTAATGTTAAGGTTGTAACCACACTTTTAATATTAAAGAAAAGGACAGAAGCAGAAATCACAAGAGCACAAATCAATGAAAATGAGCGGTCATCGTTTTCTGTTTTAAAAAATAGCATTAATGACGCATCAGACACAGGCATTTCTAATATTGCTAGTAAAATAATAACCGGAGTGGCTAACGGTGAGGTGCAAACTCAAAATTATACAAAAGCTGTTATTGCCGATCTTGAAGAAATGGGGGTTGAATGGACTGCTTTATTTGCAAATATTAATTGGCTGTGTGATATTAAAGAGAAATTGGTGCGAGTTAATGATTTTTTTGACATAAAAAGAGGCGAAAGGCGTGGGTGGGATGCTTTATTTTATCCGGCTCAAGGTCACGGTATTGAACCAGAATACATAAAGCCTGTTTTGAAGTCTCCAACAGCAATTAATAATTTAATCGCAGTCGCAGACAAAGAAGCATTTTGTTGTTCCCTTACGTTAAGAGAGCTCGCTCAAAGTGGTCATAATGGTGCATTGGGCTGGATTCGTAGGTTTGAACACGAAGTTAATACTGACGGAAGGCCTTTGGTCGAAACATTGGCGAGATCAAATATGCATTGGTATGAATTAAAGCCGTTAACGCTTGCTGATTTAGTCGCAAACATTAATTATGATGAAAGAATTTTTATAGCAAAGATGAGAGAAAGATCTTTTGTCAATCAGCGTTTAACCCGCTTTACTATTCGTAATACAGAAATAGATGTTGATTTGTGTCATGCGCTGCTGAACAGTATCTTGAGCATTTTTTATTTAGAAGCTATGGGTTTCGGGCGCGGTCTAGGTGTTTTAGATTTAAATGCTACGAAGATAAAAAAACAGATGCGTATGCTTAACCCTTATCTATTAGATCAAAATACAAAAAATGATATAAAAAGAAGATTTCAACCATTGTTAAATAGACCGATAGGCATTATAACTGAAGAGCTTCGTATGGCTGATAGAATCGAGTTTGATAATGCTGTTTTGTCGGCTTTCGGAATAGGTCATTATAGAGAGCAGATTGTGAATGCATTTTTAACTTTGTTTCGGACAAGGAAGGCCGTTGATCGTTAATTTTATTTTTAGGTGTAATTATAGAAGATAAAAGATATGAATTTCCGTCAGCCATAGGAACATTGATTAATTTCTTTCCCCCGACTATCGCATCTGTGCCTGTAACACTTAGCCTGCATGAAAATAATCGCGCTAGGGTACTCTAATTTTCAGCCCGCCTTTTTTCAGTTTGCCAACGCTCGAGAGAAAGTGAAAGTAGAGAAGGGGTGGGTATCCTAAAATAGATGTGCTACGAATTAGGAAATGCTGAATATGAATTTCAAAAATAAAAATTTTTGTAAAAGTCAGAAAAACGTAAAAAAGACTCGGTTGAAGATTAATTCTGAAGACGTATCACTTAATTAGAAATAGCTGAACTCTTCCCCCGAATTTATATTTTAGAAAATACCCACCCAACAGTTATAACCAGGCAGCTCCATCTTTTCGAGATTTCGCTCCCTGCGCTCCGAGCTAGGCTTTTCCCAAAAAAGTATCTTCTAAATTATTTTTGACAGTGTTGAGAAATTGACCGATAATAGACTAAATATTAGCCCTTCAATAAAGATAGAGCTTTTTTCGCAGGAGTAGTGATATTAGGCTAGTTAACGAAAGATATTCTATATTATGAGTAATTACGATTTCACACAATTAAATGATAAAGAATTTGAGGTACTAGCCGTAGAGCTTTTATCTGCCGGTTTAGATAGAAAAATTGAGCGCTTTAAACCAGGCAAGGATAAAGGGGTTGACGGAAGATTTTTTTCTGACAACGGAGGAGAGATAATCGTTCAGTGTAAACACTACATTAAAACTGGCTATAAGGGTTTGGTCTCTAAATTAAAAAATACAGAAAGAGAAAAGGTGCTAGCTTTATCGCCTGAACGCTATATCTTTATTACCTCATTGCCGCTATCTAGAGAAAATAAAAAGGAGATAAGCTCTATCTTTCATCCTTATATAAAGAGAGAGGATGATATATATGGCCAGGAAGATTTAAATAGCTTGCTTTCTCAACATCGTGCAATAGAAGAGCGGCATTTTAAGCTGTGGATATCGGGTACCACAGTATTGAGAGAGTTTATGAATAGAGCCATAATTGGAAGAAGCAGGTATGAGCTTGAACAGATTGAAAGAAAATCTGCAAGATATGTCCAGACAGAAAATCACCACAGATCTTTGGAGCTTTTAAGAAAAAACAATGTTTTAATTATATCGGGTGAGCCTGGGATTGGAAAGACAACCCTTGCCGAAAACTTATGTTTTTATTTTATATCTAAGGGTTATGAATTTATTGATATACAGGAGTCTTTAAGTGAAGCGGAAGCTATTTTCTCTAAGAGCAAGAAGCAAATTTTTTATTTTGATGATTTTTTGGGGAGTAATTATTTTGAAGCGATAGAGAATAAGAAAGATTCGCATATTGTTAAATTTATTGATAGGGTGCACGCAGATGACTCAAAGCTATTCATATTAACTTCGAGGACAAGCATACTAAACAACGGGATGTCATATAGCAGTGTTTTCGCGAATAGTAAGATTAGAAAAAATGAGTTTTTATTGACCATTGAAGGATTATCTCAGATGGATAAGGCAAAGATATTATATAATCATATTTGGCATAGCAAGCTAAGTGAAAGTTTTATTGATGAGATTTATAAGGAGAAGAGGTACAAAGATATTATTACACATCGCAATTTTAATCCCAGACTAATTGAGTTTATTACCGATGTAGAGCGGATTAGCGTTGAAAAGCCGACTGATTATTGGAAGTACATACAGGCAACTTTAGACAACCCAAAAGACATTTGGAATCTCTGCTTTAAAAGACAAAATAATCAATTTGTTAGAGGGTTAGTTGTTTTGACAGTTTTTAATGGAGGTTCAATTTCAGAAGAGGATTTGCGTTCGGCGTTTTCTAGGATGAAAAATCTTGGGGCGATGATTTCTCAGGCTAATGCGGCTAATGACTTTAATTCCTCGGCTAGTTTGGCTACCAGGTCATTTTTAAACAGGACTCAATCCTTTGGAGGCTTTGTTTATTCGTTATTCAACTCATCAATTGCAGATTATGTTTTAGCTGAATACGTAAATCGCATAGAGGATCTAATTTTGATTTTTCAATCTTTAGAATCTATTCGTTCTCTAGAATCAATTGTATCGTTTGAAACAGAAGATATGTTGTCGCCGTCACATTTATTAAAATTGAAAGATGCTATTTTTGATGACGCTTTAGTTCAGGAAAAGAGTTACGATTATTTAATAGTGATTGCTTATTTCTTAAAAGAAAGTAGTTCTAAAAAAGATATGATCGTTTCTATTCTTAATAGAATTGTTTCTTGTCCCCTTGAAATAAAAGAGCTGTCAAAGTTTTTAGAATTAGTTATACGTTTTAGAGACGATATAGATATTAAGTCATATGATTTTTTATTTAAGCTTATTGGTGAAAAGCTTTTGTTAAATGTGTTAGAGATTGAACAGTTAGCTTTTTTTATCGAAAAGTATTCCATTCAGGATAAGCTTATACTATCTAAATTTAATAAGTATTTTGATTCCTATATTACTTCAGCATTAGATAAAGAGATAGCCTCCCTTGATCCATCAGACTATCATGATGTATGTCAGATAGGTCCTGATGATTTTGATGTGGATGTAGACGAGGATAAGCTTAGCGAAAGAATTTCCGAGATAGGCAATTCTTTATTGGATGAATTTCCTCCTTCGGTTATAGATAGTCTTGATATAGATATAAAAGGTATAATAGAGGACGTGGATATTGAGGAAGTTATTTCCAACTTTTATAAAGATTATGAACCGGATTGGGATTACGATAGATCTCCAGCGGGAGCGGTAATTACGGATGATCCTGTTGATGATTTGTTTGAACGTACCTGGTAATTTGTTTTTCCTCCCTCGGCAAGCGCAACTGGAAGGTTTCGGAGAATGAAATGAAATTTCTGATTTTGTCAATTTTAATATTGGTTTCTTTTTCGTTGTTGTTGCATGCAGATGCTATTCCTGAAATTCTACAAAAATTAGGCTTTACTCAATATACTTTAGTTAAATATGAGATGGAGGGTAGTGTAGAACATTTTACTTTTGATGATTGGACTACTAAGGTGTCTGGTGACATAGTTACCTTTATGGTTATAAATGGTAAAATAACAGAGGTTATTAGAGGCGTTGGCGAGAATCAGGGAGAAGAAATATGAAGAGGAGCTAGATGAATATAGAGATGATAAAGAAGAAATAATATTACAAAGAAAATTAGGACTTAGTCAATAGAGTTTTACAGCTACTGGTCAAAACATGGAGCTTTACGGCAGGCAAATAACCGGAGAAGAATACAGAGAGATCTGCGATAATTTAGACGGGTTTTTTAAGATATTGTAGGAGTGGGATAAGGAAGAAAAAGAAAGGAGGCAGAAGTGAAGAAGAAAGATAGCAAGACATTAGAAATGACAGTAAGGTTTTTTATAGATAATATGTCGGTTGAGAGCCCAATAGGAAAAAAGAGAATAGTATGTTGGGATTGTGGGATGGCTTATACTAAAGCGAATAAAAGTGTTGGTATTAAAAGTGTATCGGGACAGCCCTTCCAATGTTTGGAAGATATAGTTCCCTTGATAAAGGAAATACTTAGAAAACAAAATGTTTTAATGGTTTCGGCTAATCGCCGACCACGAATAATGAATCCACAACGAAGGAGTAAATAAAGACTTAAGGGGTTTTGTAAAAATAGTAAATTTGATTAAATAATTAAAACTTCAACAAATCTTCAGGCTTTACTTTCAGCGCTTTGGCAAGCCTTACAACGGTACTTAATCGTATGTCTGGTGGGTTTTTTCCTTCGATTCTTTGTAGGTATTTATAGCTTGTTGTTATAAGTTCTGCTAACTGTTCCTGTGTGATACCTCTTTTTTTACGAAGTTCTTTAATTCTCTTACCTAATTTTGTTCCTATAATATTTTTCATAACACCATATTATTACATGGTGTTATAATCCTTGACACCCCCAGATATGAGGGTGTATACTTTTGGCAGATATATTGAAAAAGGGAGGTGGCTAAAATGTCAGAAAAAAGAAAAATTCCAGACAAGGTGCAATTAAAGATTTACGAACGCGATAATTATTTATGTCAGTATTGCGGTAAAGATGGACTTGAATCTTTTGATAGTTGGTGTTTTATGACAGTAGACCATTTTGAGCCAGAAGGAAATAATAGCGAGAACAATCTTAAAACATCGTGTAATTTTTGTAATAGCATAAAGAGTAATAAAAAGTTTGATAGCATAGATGAAGTTCGTGCTTTTGTGATAAGAAGAAAGATAGAAAAGACTAAAGAGTTCATTGAGAGGAAAAAAATAGTAAAATAAAAAAGAAAAACTCAGCTTTCAGCAAAAAACCTTCCCGTCCACAAGTAGAAAGCCCTGTATTCGTTGTTAGGATTGTTTAAGGCCAACGATAATTCTTTTTTGGGGAAAAGGGTTGGGCGAACAAGTGATTGTTGTTCCTAAACAATCCTCGAAGGCTTTTCCCAAAAATCTGATTTTTATTTGAGAGGATGAAGATATGAACTTTAATAAAATAAAAAATAATGTAGGTTTGAGTTTATTAGGAATACTTGTGATAGAAAGATTCCTGAATGGTTAAATATGATAGGACAGGTTTGGGCAATAGATAGAGATGTTTTAGAAAGGAGGAGAATATGAAAAGATTAAGGCTTGTAGTTCTGTGTAGTATTCTTTTAGGTGTATTTGTGCTGACATTATTTCGTAGCTGTACACCAGAAAGGAGTATGGTTGATATTGCAAAA
>JAVCDA010000038.1 GCA_030765145.1 Candidatus Saelkia tenebricola
AGATAAAGAAGTGAAGGCAATAGTTGTGCAGAGTTTAGGGAAAGCTGCCGGTGCAACTTTGTTAGAGATTGCTCAAAGTGGAGATACTCCTGCATTATCTGAGGCGTTTCAAACAACTGAAAGAATATTGGATGGTTTGTCCGGGGATGATCAAAAGGTATTCACCCAAGCCTTAAATAATACGGCTTCTGATTCTAATAACTCTCTTTTAGTTGAATATATGGTTAAAGAAGGATATCGCGATATGGAATTTGATACTACAAATATGCCGCAGTATGATTCTGATAAAGGGGGTTTTGTACCTCAGGGAACTTTAGGTGTTTCAGGAACCAGTAGTGAGTCAGAATGGTCGGTATCAGGTTCTGGGTTATCTGTAGCAAATCCCTCAGAGTATTCAGGCTTAGGAAATGAGTCAAATTATGACTTTATACAGGTAACTTCTATAGCGCAGCTAACAGCAGGACCTCAAGTTCCTGGTGCTATTTCTCCTGCAATTTATGCGGTAGTTGCAGGTTATATCTCAGAATATGGTTTGGATTCTACTGTTGATGGTATGGTTTCTGGTCTAAGAAATAGTAGTTCGGAAATCCAGGCACTTTTTGTTGAAGCTGAAAGAGCAGGAATAAGGTTTGATGGGGATGCTCTGGTTTATGCTTTAGAATCTTTGGGAGTAGAATTTATGAGGGACATGGAATTAGCGGGTTTAAATCTTTCCGATTACGCTGCGGTTCTTATGTTCCAGAATTCGATTACTAGCTTTATACAGCTTTTGTATAAGGATTTAAAAGATGTTGGGAGTTTGAGGGAGACAGCTTCTGACTGGGACAATTTAGTTGGTTTTAATTCTCCCGGTGCTATTATTAAGGAGATATTAGAGAGGCTTAATCCCAAGAAAACAGATCAAAAAGCAAATATGAAAATTGCTTTTCCCCGCAGAGTTTCTTTAAAAATATTTATAATTCTCTTTTTATCAATGGCAATTTTCTCGATGGTGCTGGGACGTTCTATTGCCAGATATTATTTAGATCTGGCTACAGCAAAAGACCCCGGCTATTTCTAAAACACTATCAAGCCTCCTGTTTGATTAATTCCTTATCCTGTTTATTTCTTAAGATATATAAATTGTAGTAATGTAGCTTATCTCGTTAATGGGATTCATAATGAGGTATTTAATTCAGTAATTGTGTAAATTAGAAGGTGTAGATTAGGTGTTTTTTTTATTCTTGACAGAGTTAATCGAGAAGCAGAAACTAAATACACAGTGCTCAATCGAATGAACATCTTGATAAAAAGATTGGGAATAGTTGTAATATCATTGATTATATGGGGATGGAAGAGTTGCTATCCTTTGGAGTTACAATTTACTTCATCAACTGCGCTGACATTATCCGCAGATATAATTTCAGAACAAGACAGGGTCTATTCTATACAAACAAGTCTGGAAGTAGTGGAACAGTTGTTTCACTTTCAAAGTAGGACAGAAGATTCTGATTTTGAGAACAAAACTTACTCCACCAAATTTCCTCTAGTTACGATAGCTTGTTCTATCCAATCGCGGTCTGAGGCAAGATTCCAGCCTCTAAAAGTGGTCGATAATTTTGATATTTCTTCAGATGTAATATCCACATGGGGGGATGGAGATGGCGTAAAGGTATATAGTCGGGAGCTTATTCAGGATATAAAACGCTCTGGGAATAAGTCAATGAAAGTGTATTTTAAAAAGACAGACTCTAGTTTAGATTGGAGTTTCTTTGCATTCCAGCCGCAACAGGATGGGGAAAACAATGATTTCTCAAAACACTCTAAGTTAGTAGTCTGGTTGCATATACCAGAAACATTGGAAGAAGGAGTGCCGTTAGAGTTAATGGTGAAATTAGAAGATAAAAATGGCAGAGGATTTTAATATGATAGCAAGATTTCATCTCGTTTTTTTAAGCATACTGTTTACATGGATTATAATTGGAATAATATGGGCAAAGAAGACAAGTTTTAATTTCAAAGTTATGGGAACTGTTATTTCAATTGGATTTATTTTGGTAGGAATAATGGGTTTAAGAAACTATTTCGTTGCTCATTTAATTTCAGGACTTGTATTTGGTATAAATGCTTTTGTTCTTGCTGTAGTAAATATTGTTATTTATTTCATCAAACACAAGTGAATTTGATAAAAAAAGTGAAAATTCATGAAAACAATTTTCAATGATCCTGTAGGCTGGGCAAGGAAAGCTGTGGGAAGTAAGTCAAAATTTTATCTTATGATTTCATTGCATTTGTTTGTAGGAGTTTTTAATATTTTTTTCCTTATATACCTTATTGGGTTTCAGGTTTTTTCGTATGCATTTTCTTTACTTCTTTTGATAACTTTTTTCCCTGTATGTTATTTATATGCTATGAAACAACTTTTGATAAAATTACAAGCTAATGAAAAAAATGAGACACAAGAGTAATATCGGCCTCATTTTGATAAATGAATCGCTGATGATGGAAATCAGAAGATAGAGATCAGATTACAGATATTATCTTTAGGATGTAATGGATAATATTGTCGGATTAACTGATATCCATGGTCATTTGACAGAAGAGTATCTTTATACCCCGTTCGGTAAATTAATTTCAGAGCAAAGTAAAATAGATAATCCCTATCTCTTTGCAGGCAGGAGATATGATGCGGAATCGGGTCTTTATTACTTCAGGAACAGGGACTATGCTCCAGAATCAAGGGGGACTTATAACTGCAGATTAAGGGAGATGCAGGAGATTGTTAAATGATGAAAACAATATTTATATATCACTGGTGGTTTTTAATCACGATTTCTTTATTAACATGGATTGTTTTTTTGCTAATAAAGAATATAGCAATTAAATCTAGAACAAAAGGAGCGACAATATTTTTTTCTTTTTTATGGGTCATAATTGGACTCATTTCTATTAGAACATATTTTATTTCGACAAAACAAAATATTTGGTTATATCTTGGCATAGGACAAATAATATTGGGGTTGAGTACTAAGTATATATGGGCAAAAGCTAAAAAACAGAAGAAGTTATAGCATCATAAAAAGGTTAAGTTTTAAATATTGTATTAAATATGCCTCAAATGTTTTTGGATTGTCAGGAGGGTGTTAAAATGAAAGGAATAATTTCATCTTACTGGTTGCTTTTTATAACAATTCCATTTATAGCATGTGTATTTTTTTCTAATACTCAAAAAAACCGAAGTTAAATATGGTAAAAAGAAACAATCAATGTTCTTTTCATTTTGTTACTTTTTATTTGGTACAGTATTTATTGTAAAATATATTTTTTTAAAATTATCAATCTGGAATTTTTATTTAGCCCTGGGTTTTATAATGCTGGGAATGGGGTATTTATTCTTAGGCAAAAGGAAATTTAAATAATAACCTCTTTTTTTGTTCCCGTTATTTTTAATATCGTAGTGTTTCAAGCACCTGCTATAGAAACTTCTCGACAAAATCAAGGCCAGGTTTTAAAATAGGCATGTGCGTTGCTCATTGTTATCATGGTTTGGTTGTAAGTTGCAAGAAAGAGTTTAAATGGTCTCTGAGCAAGGTATTGAAATCGTGCAAGACATACTTTTTAATAAAATAATCAGGAGTAAAAATATTTTTTAAGATAGAGATGATGAAGATAAAAGATATTAAAGATGTTGCTAATTCTCTGGGGTTGAAGAAAAACGAGTTCGAGTTTTACGGAGATTCTAAATCTAAGATTAAATTGTCTGTTTTAGAAAGAATCGCGGATAAAAAACAAGGCCGGTTAATATTTGTAACATCTATCAACCCAACTCCTTCAGGGGAAGGGAAAACAACTACTTCTATCGGGCTTCTTGAGGCTTTGTGTTCGTTGGGTAAAAAAGCTTCTCTCTGTTTGAGACAGCCCTCATTAGGGCCTGTTTTTGGTAAAAAGGGTGGCGCTGCTGGCGGCGGTAAAGCGCGGTTATATCCCTTTGAAGATATAAATTTGCATTTTACGGGAGATTTCCATGCTATTGCAGTTGCCCATAATCTGCTTGCAGCTGTTGTGGATAATCATATCTACTGGGGTAATAAATTCAAAATAGACGAAGAAAGGTTTTTGTGGGGCAGGGTCTTGGATATAAATGACCGGACACTAAGAAAAATTCAAATGGGATTAAATATTAAAAACCCTTCTTACCCAAGAGGTGGAAGTTTTATTATTACTTCTGCGTCTGAGGTAATGGCAATCCTTGCTCTATGTAAAAACTGGAATGATATCAACAAAATGCTGGGTAAAATTATTGTTGCTTACAATAAGAAAGGTGCACCTGTATATGCTAAAGAACTTAATATAGTCGGAGCGTTGATGTTATTGTTGAAAGATGCTTTAAAACCCAATCTTGTTCAGACTGTAGAAGGCAATCCTGTTTTAGTTCATACTGGTCCATTTGCCAATATTGCCCACGGTAATAGCAGTTTGATTGCGACTAAGATGGCGC
>JAVCDA010000030.1 GCA_030765145.1 Candidatus Saelkia tenebricola
AGGTCTGTGAAATATTGCAGAGGGATAAAAAAACAACGCAGATACCTGTTATTGCGATTACAGTACTTGCTTCAGATCAAGATGTGAAGAGGATTAAAGAGTCTGGAGTTAGAAAATATATGGTAAAACCGGTTGATATGGATAAACTGTTAACGTTAATCAAAGAAATATGGGGAATATGAGTGTTAAGGTGATGAAGAAGATAATGATTATTGACGATGACAAAGAGTTTTTAGACGAAATCACCCAGATCTTGGAATTCAGCGGATATCAAACAGTATCTCTTTCTGAAAGTAAACATTCAATTAAGAAAATCTCTGAAGATCTCCCTGATATTATACTTCTTGACCTTAGAATGGATGGAGTGAGTGGTTTTAAAATTGCTAATGATGTAAAAAAGAGTTCAAAAATCAAGCATATCCCTATTATTGGTATTACCGGCTTTTATACTGAGAAAGAACACCGCACGTATATGGCAGTTTGCGGAATTGAAAATTGTCTTATCAAGCCGTTTAATCCTTTAGATGTGATTGCGGTAATTGAAACTGTTTTAGAAAAGAAAAATGAAGATGAATGAAATATTAATAATAGAAGATGATAAAGAAATGTGTGAAGAATTGACCAATATCCTTGAGAGTGAAGATTATTTTGTTGAAAGCGTAAATGATGGAGATCAAGGAATTTCTTTAGCTGAAAAAGGAGATTATGACATTGTACTTTTAGATTTGAAAATTCCGGGAGTAAATGGTTATGATGTACTAAAAACTATAAAAGAAAAATGTTTAAAAACCAAAGTTTTAATTTTAACAGGTAGCCCGATGGTATATAATATTTTGCTGAAAAAAGTTGATAAAAAGAAAATGTTGAATTTAGCTGATACTGTGATATACAAGCCTTTCAATGTTATGTTTGTGCTTGATGAAATAAAACGGTTATTGCATAAGAACTAATTTCTAAAAAATTCTTCTTGCTGATAAGACTTAGATTGTCGGAATTACTATTTCTGCTAAGTCAGACAAGCCTTTTGTGTTTGGTTGTCTGCAACTGCCTATGTCATAATCATAGCGATTTCAGTTATAATAGGGGTATTAATGTTTATGGGTAAGGTTTGATTTTAGAAGTAATATAAAATTGTTTTTAAATAAAGTGATTCTAAAAGGAGAAATATGAATAAGCAAATTATGATGGGTAATTTGGTTAATTATCAAGGTGGTGCTGTTGTAAGTAGTGAAATCATAAAAAAAGAAACCGGTTCTGTTACATTGTTTGCTTTTGATGAAAATCAGGGATTAAGTGAACATAACGTACCTTTTGATGCGCTGGTGTATATCTTGGATGGAGAGGCGGAAATAATTATTGCAGGTATCTCCCACCATTTAAAATCAGGTGAAATGATAATAATTCCGGCTAATAAGTCACATGCACTAAATGCTGTTAAAAAATTTAAAATGATGCTGGTTATGATAAAGTCTTAAGATGAAATTTTTGGGCGATATTTTTTTTGTTTTTTTTAAATGTTGTAATGGTATAATGTTACAATGATAGTTAAGGTTTGGTTCGGGGTGCAGTGAAATAATATTTAAACTAATAAAAGGAGGCGGATATGTTAGGCATTGATGACCCTCAGATTTGGGTTGTATATTTTCTTTGTGTAATAAGCTCTATTTTTTGTATTATTTACGGAATTAGCAGATGGAATAAAGGTGACGAGCCGGTTTACCCCGAGGATAAAAAATGGCTTGAGGGTGAAAAAAAGGTGGAAGAAGTTTTATAACTTGTGAAAGGAGGTTTCTGTGGATAATATTCTCATTCTTACGATTATCGTAGTAATCTATTTGTTTGTTGTCGGTTATCTTGGTTATTACGGTTTCCGCAAGACTAAAAATGCTACAGATTATCTGGTTGCCGGAAGAAACATACATCCGGTTGTCATGGCACTTTCTTATGGCGCAACTTTTATTAGTACTTCAGCTATTGTGGGTTTTGGTGGGGCTGCTGCTCTTTTCGGTATGGGGCTTTTATGGCTTACGTTTCTAAATATTTTTGTCGGGATTATTATAGCTTTTATATGTTTCGGTAAACCTACCCGACACATAGGGCGTAATCTTGATGTGCATACATTTCCTGAATTATTAGGCAGACGGTTCCAATCTTCTTTTATTCAAGGTTTTGGCGGGCTGATTATATTTATTCTAATGCCTCTTTATTCGGCTGCAGTTTTAATTGGAGCTTCCCGGTTTTTAGAAGCTACTTTTGCTGTTGATTATAATGTAGCATTATTGATCTATACTCTGATTATCTGTGCTTATGTATTGGCAGGAGGGTTGAAAGGAGTGATGTATGCAGATGCTTTTCAGGGTGCCATTATGCTTATAGGAATGGTTTTTTTACTCATATTTACCTACCTTAAATTAGGCGGAGTTCTAGTTGCACACCAGTCTTTAGCTGCAATGGTGAGCCAGGTTCCGGATAAGCTTGCTTCTGTCGGTCATTTGGGATGGACACATATGCCCAAGCTTGGATCCAGTCTTTGGTGGACGCTGGTTTCTACTATAGTTTTAGGTGTAGGTATTGGAGTTCTTGCTCAGCCACAGCTAACAGTTAGATTTATGACTGTTAAAAGCAATAAAGAGTTGAACCGTGCAGTGCTCATAGGGGGTATTTTTATCCTTATGACAACAGGTGTGGCATTTACTGTGGGATCGTTATCAAATGTATATTTCTTCAATAATCCTGAGTTTGGAAAAGTTTCTTTAGCCGTTGCAGGAGGTAATATTGATAAAATTATTCCTTTATACGTAAACAATGCAATGCCAGTGTGGTTTGTGTACCTTTTTACGCTTACTCTTCTTGCCGCTGCAATGTCTACTACAAGTTCCCATTTTCATGCCATGGGTACATCTATCGGAAGAGATTTCTTTGAAACGGCTATTTTAAAAGGTAAACAATCCAAATATACCGTACTTATTACCCGTATGGGTATTGTTTTAGCGGTACTTATGACAGTAGTTTTAGGTTATAAACTTCCAGGAAGTATTATCGCCATTGCAACAGCGATATTCTTCGGTCTATGCGCCAGTGTGTTTTTACCGACTTATATGGGTACGCTTTTCTGGCGGGGTATGACAAAAGCAGGGGCTATCTCAAGCATGCTCACAGGGTTCTTCGGAACAACGTTATGGCTGCTATTTATCCATAAGAAAGAGTCTGCTGCTTTAGGGGTATGTCAGTTTATATTTAATAAACCAACTTTAGCAAAATTTCCATGGATAGTGGTTGATCAGATTGTTATAATTTTACCGATAGCTTTTGTTGTTGGAATTGTGGTAAGTCTTTTTACCAAAAAATTATCTCAGGAGCATCTTGACAACTGTTTCAAGCATGTTAAATAATCGAAGAATATTTATATGAATGAAACCAAGTTAAACGGAGGTGGAAAAATGGGTAAGAAGTTATTGTTTGTTGTAACTAGTGCAGTACTTTTGGGGGTTGTATTTTCCATATCTGCTCAAGCAAAGACAGAATTCGATTGGGGGGCAAATTTACGTTTACGAAATGAATTCTGGGAGAACTGGACTGATGTAAACAATGAAAGAATTGACAATCGGAATTTTTTCCGTATCAAATCATCTCTTTGGGGTAAATGGAATTTCGCAGAAGATGTAAGTTTATTTGCAAAACTTACCAATGAAAATAAACCTTATGCCTATTACGGAAGAACTACTGGTAAAGGAGAGCATTACGATATCAATGAGCTGGTTTTTGATAACCTCTATTTAGATGTAAAAGATGTTTTTGGGTTGCCTGTGGATTTACGTATTGGCCGGCAAGATTTCTTGGGTATTTATGGCGAGGGTCTTGTGATTATGGATGGTACTCCTCAGGATGGTTCCAGGACATTTTATTTCAATGCTCTTAAGGCTTCTTGGCAAATAGACGATAAAAATATGCTGGATATTATTTATACAAACAACCCCAGAGATGATATTTTTCTTCCTGTTTTAAATGAGGATAATGCTCCTCAGGCATTGAATACAACAGATGAAGAGGCATATATTCTTTACTGGAAAAATAAAGCTGTCCAGAACCTTTCGCTTGAGAATTACTATATTTACAAGCGTGAGGATGATGATGGAGGAAAAGGTTATCAGGCGGAAAAAGGAATAATTAATACACTTGGAACTTACGCAAAATATAATTTCGCACCCTATACTCTAAGAACTCAAATTGCCTATCAATTTGGTGAATACGGTGAGCAAGATCGTACAGGTTTGGGAGGGTTTGTTTTTCTTGACAGGAGTTTTGAAGATTTTAGCTGGAAACCCAAGGCAACAGTAGGAGTTGCATATCTTTCAGGTGATGACAAGGGTACAAGTAAAAATGAAGGTTGGGATTCTGTTTTTTCACGCTGGCCTTGGATGTCGGAGTTTTATGTTTTAAACACTGTTGCTGAGACAGGTGTATTGGGTTACTGGACTAATGTGCAGGTATATCGGACGCAATTGGATTTAAAGCCGACTGACAAACTGTCGGTTTCATTATGGTATAACTATCTGAGAGCTAATGAATACAGCAGCGCTAGTTCTACGTACTCTCTTTCCGGTACCGGTAAAAAGAAAGGTCATCTTCCGCAGTTTAAGATAGGATACAAGATTAATAAAAATATTTCTACCTACTTCTTAGCAGAATATTTTATACCAGGAGATTTTTATGTCGACAGTGCTGATGACGGAATGTTTTTAAGAACAGAGATTTCGTTTAAATTTTAAATAGTCTGCGTAGAATTTAGGATAATTAGAGATAGTTTTTCTTTGAATTGAATCTGTTGATATGGGGAAGCCTTTAGGTAAAACCACAGTTTTTCTTTCCGGGAATGAAGCTATTGCCCGGGGTGCTTATGAATCCGGGATTAAAGTAGCTGCGTCATATCCGGGTACACCGGCATCGGAGATTTTAGAACACCTTGCTTTGTTTGATGAAGTTGATGCTCAATGGTCGGTAAATGAAAAAGTTGCATTCGAAGTTGCATTAAGTTCATCTATTGCAGGGGTGAGGTCTATTTATGCATCTAAGCATGTTGGCGTAAATGTTGCAATGGATGCGCTTATGACTTCTGCTTATACAGGAGTGGGTGCGGGGTTTGTTATCGTAAGCGCTGATGATCCTGGGATTCATTCTTCGCAGAATGAACAGGATAATCGCTTAATTGCTAAAGTCGCAAAAATTCCTCTTCTTGAACCTGCTTCTCCTGCTGAGGCAAAAGAGTTTATAAAAGAAGCCTTTAAAATAAGTGAAAAATTTGATACCCCTGTTATGCTTCGGCTTACGACGCGCGTTTCCCACACTAAGGAAAATCTCATAATTCAGGAAAGGAAAAATTTTCCTAAAAAGAATTTTACTATTGATACAGCTAAATATGTAATGGTTCCAAAAAATGCTTATCGTAAACATGCTTTATTGGAGAAAAAGATTGAAAGACTACAAAAGTATTCAGAAAAATCATCTTTAAATAAAATCGAACTCAATGATAGAAAGATAGGGATTATTACAAGTGGGGTTGCTTATCTTCATGTAAAAGAAATGTATCCTAAAGCCTCGTTTCTTAAGTTAGGATTTAGTTTTCCTTATCCTCAAGATTTAATAAAAGAGTTTTCTAAATCTGTGAAGCAGCTTTATGTTATAGAAGAGCTGGAGCCTTTCTTAGAAGATGAATTAAAAAGGCTGGGGGTTAGTTTTAAATCTAAGCATCCTTCTTTTAGAGTAGGAGAGCTTCGGCCGGAGTATATTCCTCTTATTATTAGGGGTGAAAAAAAACCACGGGAGTTAAATAAGACACAAAAGCCTGTTATGTGTCCGGGGTGTTCTCATCGTCCAGTTTTTTGGGTGCTTAGGGAACTTCAATTAATTGTAACAGGAGATATCGGCTGTTACACTTTAGGTGCATTGCCGCCTCTTTCGAGTCTGCATACTTGTTTATGTATGGGATCAGGGGTGACGTTTTTAGAAGGATTCAAGAGAAATCTTGATAACAAAGTTGTGGGTGTTATCGGAGATTCTACTTTTGTTCATTCAGGTATAACTGGTCTTATAAATATGGCTTATAATAAGACGAAAGGTGTTTTAATAATTTTGGATAATTCCACAACAGCAATGACAGGTAGCCAGCCTCATCCTGCTACTGGAATTACTATTAAAGGGGGGAAAACTAAAAAACTGGTATTAGAGGATTTATGTGTATCCTGTGGAGCGGATACTGTTGAGGTAGTCGAGCCTCATGATATAAAAAAATTAGAGAAATTAATCAAAAAGAGATTGGACTCTGATACCTTGAGCGTTATAATTGCTCGTTCACCCTGTCAGTTAATTGAAAGTAAAAAAAGCCCACCGCCAAATTATAGTATAGAGAAGTGTAAAAAATGTGATATTTGTCTTCAAATAGATTGTCCGGCTATTAAGAAAGATGTAGATGGTTTTATTGAAATAGATAAGACACTTTGTACTGGATGTAATCTTTGTGTTAAAGTGTGTCCGTTTGGAGCGCTTAAGACAGGTATTAAGAAATGATGAATAAGACAGTCAATATTCTATTTTGCGGTACTGGTGGACAGGGAGTACTTAAAGCTTCTGAGTTATCTGCCTGGGCTCTTGTTTTAGAAGGGTATCATGTTAAAAAATCTGAAGTTCATGGTATGGCTCAACGTGGAGGTTCAGTTGAATCCCATTTGCGTTTTGGAAAATATGTTTTCTCACCACTTATTCCTAAAGGTGAGGTTGATTTTCTGGTTTCTTTGCATGAAAATGAATATAGGAGATTGGAAGATTTTTTACATCCCGAAGGAAGAGGGTTTTTGCCTTACTTAAAAAAAGCTGAAAAGATGCTTAAAGATAAAAGATATTTGAATACTTTTATGGTGGCTGTTTTATCAAAATCTCTTCCTGTAAGTGAAAAAAACTGGATAAAAGCTTTAAAGCATATTTTTCCTGTTCGGTTTTTTGAGGAAAATAAAAGAGTGTTTTTTATGGCAAGAGATGTTGTTGAAAAGTAAGGAGGTGTAGAAATGATTTGGAATAAGAAGATGGAGTGTGCTGTTCCTGGAGATTTGAAAAATATTTTTTCCGATCGTCTTAAGGATATTGTTGAATTTATTTATCAAAACAATCCTTTGTACAAAGAAAAACTTGATAAAGCCGGGGTTGTGCCATCGGATATTAAAAATATAGATGATTTAAGTAAATTGCCGTTTACTACTAAAGATGATATGCGTATTAGTTATCCATTCAAGTTGTTTTCCTCGCCCCTTAATAAAATATCTGAAATACATGTTTCAAGCGGTACAACAGGGAATCCTACTGTGGTTGGATATACTAAAGATGATTTAAAGTTGTGGGCAGAAGTTATGGCCAGAACTCTTTGCTGTGCAGGGGCTGAACCAGGGGATATATTACAGAATGCATACGGGTATGGACTTTTTACAGGCGGTTTAGGACTTCATTACGGTGCGTTAGAAATGGGGCTTACTGTTATTCCTGCTTCTAGCGGTCAAACTAAGCGGCAGCTTAAGCTGATGATGGATTTTAAGCCCCGAATTTTATCCTGTACGCCGAGTTATGTTTTATATATGGCTGAAGAGGCAAGGGAAATGGGGTTAGATCCAAGAGAAAGTTCCTGGGAGATAGGTGTTTTTGGAGCTGAGCCTTGGAGTGATTTGATGAGAAATGAAATTGAAGATACCTGGAATATTCTTGCTACCGATATTTACGGGCTTAGTGAGATTATTGGTCCTGGGGTGGCTCAGGAATGCAGCTATAAAGACGGTTTGCATATCTTTTGGGATGTGTTTTATCCTGAGATTATAAATCCTGATACAGATGAGCCTGTTGAGGATGGTGAAGCAGGTGAACTTGTTGTTACGACTTTTACCAAGCAGGGAATTCCTTTATTACGTTATCGTACGAGGGATATTGTAAGTATTAATTATCAGAAATGTCGTTGTGGGAGAACCTCGCCGCGTATTAGCAAAATAAAGGGTAGAACGGATGATATGATTATAGTCAGGGGAATAAATGTATTTCCTTCTCAGATAGAACATGTTCTTTTGGGTATTGAAGGTACACAGCCGCACTATCAGATTGTTGTAGATAGGAAATCAGGTGAGTTGGATGAGCTGGAAATTCTTGTTGAGGTTGAAGAAAAAATATTTTCTGATGAAATTAAGCATCTTCGGGCATTGGAGGAAAAAATAAGAAAAGAGATAGAATCTGTTTTAGGTGTTTTCGTGAAAGTAAAATTAGTTGAGCCTAAAACAATAGAGCGTAGTATGGGCAAAGCTAAAAGAGTTGTTGATCAAAGAGTGCTATAAAAAAGGAGGTTTGATATGAAGCTTACACAGATATCTATATTCCTAGAGAATAAAAGCGGTAGATTGTATGAAGCGTGTACTCTTCTGGGTGAAAACGATATTAATATACGCGCATTAACGGTTGCCGAAAGCGCTGATTTTGGTATTTTGCGAATAGTGGTTGATAAGCCTAACGAAGCATTGAGTCTTTTAAAAGAAAATGGTTTTGCATCTAATTCTACTAAAATCGTAGCGGTTGAAGTAGAAGATACACCGGGCGGGTTATCAGATATCCTTAAAGTGTTTTCCGAAAATGAAATTAATGTAGAATATATGTATGGATTTGTTGAGAAATTCAGAGAAGAAGCTCTTTTGGTTTTTCGTTTTGAAAATACAGAGAAAGCCCTGGAAGTTCTTAAGAAGAACCATATCAAAGCAATAACAGAAGGCGATATCGTTGATCTATAACAAGCGGGGAAATGTTGAATTATTGGAATAAAGAAATTGAGACTATAGGTGAAGATTCCTTGGCTGCTTTACAACTCAAGCTTTTAAAAGAAACCATTAAGAGGGCCTTAGAAACTTCTTTTTATAAGGTGCGGCTTGAAAAAGCAGGAATAACGTCTTGCGATGACATTAGGAGCCTTGGTGATTTAAATAAAATACCTTTTACTACTAAAGATGATTTAAGAGAAGCTTATCCCCGAGGACTTCTATCCGTTCCCTCTAAAGATGTTGTCAGGATTCATACATCTTCAGGAACTACAGGTACTCCAACTGTGATTTATCATACTAAAGAAGATATTGATAACTGGACAGAACTTGTTGCTCGTTCTATTGTTGCAACGGGAGTTACTGATGAGGATGTGTTTCAAAATATGATGAGCTATGGACTTTTTACAGGCGGTTTAGGGCTGCATTACGGTGCGGAGAGGGTTGGTGCAACTGTTATTCCTATTGGCGGTGGTAATACTAAACGGCAGATTCAGTTAATGAGAGATTTTAAAACAACAGTAATACATATAACGCCCAGTTATGCGTTGCATATTTATTCTGTATTTAGAAAGCAAGGGGTAGAGCTTTTAGATTTAAATTTAAAAAAAGCTTTTATAGGGGCAGAGCCGCATTCAGAAAATACTCGCAGGAAGATTGAGGAGCTATTAAATATTGACGCATATAATTCCTATGGTCTTAGCGAAATGAATGGGCCGGGAGTAGGGTTTGAATGTATTCATAAATGCGGTATGCATATCTGGGAAGATTCTTATATTATGGAAATAATAAATCCTGTTAACCAAGAGGTTCTTGATGATGGAGAAGAGGGCGAGATTGTATTTACTACATTACGTCGCAATGCAACTCCGATCTTGAGGTATCGCACTCGTGATTTAGCTTTTATACACGAGGGGGGATGTAATTGCGGGAGGACTCACAGAAGGATTTCCCGTATTAAGGGAAGAACAGATGATATGCTTATTGTAAATGGAGTGAATATGTTTCCTTCTCAAATAGAAGAAGTTGTTATGCAAATTCCTGAAGTTGGTACAAATTATCAGATTCAGCTGGAAAAAGACGGTGCTTTGGATAAACTGACTGTAAAAGTTGAAATTTATTCAAAAATGTTTACAGGAGATATTCATGAACTTGATTTATTAAAGGCTAAAATAAAAGAGGATTTACGGGCGTCGATTGTAATACACCCTATCGTTGAATTACATGAGCCGGGAAGTTTGCCTGTGTTTGAAGGCAAAGCAAAGAGAGTTTTGGATTTACGGCCTAATTCATACAAGGAGGTATAATATGGCCAAGCAGATTAATGTTTTTATGGAAAACAAACCGGGCAGATTACAGTCTATTACAAAGATTCTTTATGAAAATGATATCAATATTCGTGCTATGACTATTCAGGATAGGGGGGAGTATGGGTTAATGAAGCTTCTTGTTGATAAACCTAACCAGGCGCATTTAGCTCTTGTAGATTCAGGTTATGCTTCGGCTTTAAAAGATGCTTTAGCAATTCTTATCGATGATAGTCCCGGAGGATTATATAAACTGGCAACGATTTTTTTAAATCAAGGTATAAATGTATTAGATGGTTATGGTTTTGTCATTGATTCCAAGAAGTCTGCAATTTGGTGTGTTGAGGTGGAAGAGATAAAGCAGATAAAAGAAATAGTAGAAAAGGAAGGTTTTGAAGTTTTAGAAGACCAGAGTTTATATGAACTATAAAATTATAGATATCCATACACATGCCTGGCCTTTAAAAATTGCCCAGAAAGCGCGGGAGAATTTAGAATCAGTATTCAAGATAACTTTAGCCGCAGAGCCTACAGTAGATGCTTTGATTGGATTTATGGATAAAAATTCTATTGATATAAGTGTTGTTTGTTCAGTTGCCACGGCTCCTAATAAGGTAAAGTCTATAAATGACTGGGTTTTTAGTATCAGGAGCGAAAGGATTAAAGTTTTTTGTGCTTTTCATCCTTATGATGAGAATTGGTTGAATGAGCTTCAACGGATTAAAGAGAAAGGTGATGGAATAAAACTGCAGCCTGAATTCCAGAATTTTTACGTGGATGATGAAAAGATATACCCGATTTATGAAAAAATTGAAGAATACGGTATTCCTGTGCTTTTTCACTGCGGCCATGAGCTTTCGGGCACAATGGTTGTGCATTCTTCACCCCGGAGCATGAGAAAGGTTGTAGATAAATTCCCGCATCTTAAGATTATTGCTGCTCATTTTGGGGGGTTTCGGCTCTGGGATGAAGTTGAGAAATTTCTTTTAGGGACGGATGTATATATGGATACTGCTTTTTTCTTCGGCTATCTTCCAGATGAAAAGATTAAAAAGCTTATTGAGTTTCATAGTCCTGATAGAATTCTTTTCGGAACGGATTTCCCTCTCATTGACCAGAAAAAAGACATAGGTTTTCTAAAAACATTGGATATTTCTGAAAATCTCAAAGAAAAAATTTTATATAGTAACGCTAAAAATTTGCTGCGGTTATAATTTTTAGTTTTCTTCTATTACAATAAAACATCTAATGAAAAGTGAAACATTAATAAAAAAGTTTGTCTGGTTGTTGATTTTTTTATACATATCATTTTTTGGATATATCTCTTTTTTAAGATATCAATCTTTTCATTATAATGATTGGGATCTTGCTATGAATAGCCAGATTCTATGGAATCTTCTTCATGGGGTCTGTTACAGTCCTTTGGTAGGAACAAATTATTTTGGCCACCATGCATATTTCAATTTGTTTTTAGTTATACCGGTATATTTTTTATTTATGCACCCATTGACATTGCTTTTTCTTAAAACGATATCTTTAGGTGTAACTGCATTTCCACTCTATCTAATTGCAAAGGAGAAGCTGAATGAAAAAGCAGGTTTGTTGATAGTGGTTATTTATTTATTATATCCAGCTCTTGGATATACAAATTATTACGAATTTCAGGCTGGAAGCTTTATAACGTTATTTTTAACATTGATGTTCTATTTTTTTATTAAGGGGTATTTTAAAAGATTTGTTTTGTTTATGCTGCTATCTTTGTTTTGTCAGGAAAATATTTCTATAATGATATTTTTATTCGGATTCTATGCGTTTTTCACAAGAAGGGATAAAAAATGGGTAGTTACACCTATCTTAATGGGGATGATTTGGTTCTTAGTGATAGTGGGGGTGGTTTTACCGTATTTAAATGAAGGTAAATTATATTTTATTGGAATATATAGCCATCTGGGTAATTCTCTCTTTGAGGTGATAAAATCTATAATTGCTCATCCTCTTTCAACAGCCAAGATTGTTTTTACA
Source organism: Candidatus Saelkia tenebricola (assembly GCA_030765145.1). Classification (GTDB taxonomy): domain Bacteria; phylum Omnitrophota; class Gorgyraeia; order Kaelpiales; family Kaelpiaceae; genus Saelkia; species Saelkia tenebricola. The sequence goes on from JAVCDA010000030.1 coordinate 12,161, forward strand.
AAACAGAAGATGGTATTCTTGGGCCAATTGTTTTTACCGGTATCTTTCTTATCGTTATTTGATGGAAGTATTTTTATTGTATTTCCTATCATTATGCAGCATTTTTTTTCCAAGAGAGGTGTTGAGCATGTAATATACTTTCATTATGCTGCTGAGTTGATTCCTTTTATTTTTATTTCCGCTATTTATGGAGTGAAAAGGATTTTTAAACACCATTTTCTTAGAACTAATTTAAGGAGGGGTATCTTTCTGTGGTGTATGGTAGCAATTGCTATTATATCCAATATTTATTTGGGGCCGCATTTTAATTTAGTATCCCGTTTAAACGAATTGAAAAAAGACAATTGGGATTATCAAAAGGATGAGTTTATAAGTGTTATTCCAGATAATGCGAGTGTAGTTTCAACATTTGAGTTTTTGCCGAAATTATCTCATAGGAAAAATGTTTATTCGTTTCATCACGTTACTATCGGGTGTAATACAAATACAAAGCGCCCCTTTTATTTACCGGAATCAACACAATATGCCCTTATAGATTTCAATGATTTTTTGACTTTTAAATCATTTTATATTTCTGAATATTCGGATGTTAATATAAGAAATTTTCTTGAGAATAGATGGAGTATGATTGATATGTTAGGCAGTATAGTTTTATTGAAAAGAAATGATTCAAGTGAATACAAGCTCTATCAAATTTTAAACCAGATGCCTCAAATTTCCAATCCAATTAATGCATCTATTGATAATGAGATAGAATTATTGGGGTATGATATTATAGGTAGAGAAAAAGTTTTAAAAGGTGAAAAGGTTAAGTTGAGGTTGTATTGGAAGTCTTTGATGAAGACTTCTCGTGATTATGGAAATTTGATAGATATTGTAGACGACCAAGGAATAGTCAAGCATCGTTTTATAAAATCTATTTGTTTTCGCGCATTTCCTACATATGCTTGGGGAGAGGGGGAAATCGTTGCAGAGGATTACCATCTGTTTGTACCAGAAGATGTAAAAAATAGTATTTATGCAGTTAAATTAAGTGTGTTTGATTATAGCTCAAGAGAGACAAAATATGTTTTTTCACAATTTGCAGGGGTAATAGATGATATCGGTAGAGTTCATTTGAACGATATATAGACTATTATCGGGAAGGTGTGTTTGTAAAACCATGTTTTTCAGCATTTTAAGTCTTCAGTCTTTGAGGAGGACGAAATATTCTGGTTAAAGCTATTGACAAGAAGTTTAAATAGAGTAAACTTAAAAGCGCATCGACAAAATAAGAGTAGATATTTTAATGTAGCAAAAAGAGCTGGGATGTGTCTAGTTTTGTAGGGGTTTATTTATAGGGGATAATTAATGGATAAAACAAAAAGTAATAGGGGTGTAATACATGTTAGACAAGTTTAAGGTATTAGGATTATCAGAGAATACATTGACGGCATTAAAACGGAAAGGGTTTGAAGAGCCGACATACATACAGGAGCAGACGATACCATTACTGTTAAGCAGTGATTTAGATATTGTTGGTCAGGCTCAGACTGGCACAGGTAAAACTGCAGCTTTTGGATTGCCTTTAATTGAAAAGCTTCAGGAGCGGTCAAAAAACATACAGGTTTTAATTCTTACTCCTACCAGAGAGCTTGCTTTACAAGTGGCTGAGGAGATTAATTCTTTAAAAGGGAAGAAGCAGTTGAGTATTATTGCTATTTACGGCGGGCAGTCAATGGATCAGCAATTACGCCAGTTGCGTAAAGGAGTGGATATTGTTGTAGGTACTCCGGGCAGGATCAAAGACCATTTGCAGAGAAAAAGTCTTAATGTAAAATATGTAACATATATGATACTTGATGAAGCTGATGAGATGTTAAACATGGGTTTTATAGAAGATGTGGAGAATATCTTATCTTATACCAATACTGAAAAACGTGTTTTGCTGTTTTCTGCGACTATGCCTGATAGAATATTGCGTTTGGCAAAGAAATACATGCGTGATTATAAGTTGATTCGGTCTGGAGAAGCACAATTAACTGTTAACCTGACTGATCAGATTTATTTTGAAGTTGCTCATTCCGACAAATTGGAAGCTTTATGCAGAATTATTGACAGCGAATCTGAATTCTACGGTCTTGTATTTTGCCGGACTAAAATTGATGTAGACAATGTATCTAAAAAACTTTCTGACCGAGGTTATGATACCGAAGGGCTTCATGGAGATATTTCTCAATCTCAAAGGGAGCGGATACTTAAAAAATTCAAAGATAAGCGTATTAATGTTTTAATTGCGACAGATGTTGCTGCCAGGGGTATTGATATTATTAATTTAAGTCATGTTATCAATTACTCTTTACCTCAGAATCCTGAATCATATGTGCATCGTATTGGAAGAACCGGCCGTGCTGGTAAAGAAGGAACTGCAATTACATTTGTTACTTCTGATGAATACCGCAAGTTAATTGTGATTCAAAGGCTTACAAAAACCGATATACGTAAAGAGAAAATTCCTGGAGTAGAAGATATAATTAATACTAAGAAAACCCGTATCAAAAACGATATTCAGGGTATTATAAATTCATCCGGTGGTGATGAATATAAAAATTTTGCCAAAGAATTTTTAGTGGAAAATGATCCTGTTGAAATACTGGCGGCATTTATTAAAAATTCGTTTGGTGATGAATTAAATATGCGCAGTTACAGTAAAATTCGTGAAGTATCGATTGATATGAAAGGAACCACGCGTTTATTTGTAGCTAGAGGTAAAATTGATAATATGAATCCCAAAAAACTTGTTGATATGATAAAACAGATTGCTAATGTCGAGCCCCATAAGATAAAAGATGTCTGTATTTTTGAGAAGTTTTCTTTTATTACCGTTCCGTTTGGCGAAGCAGAAATAATATTGCGTGCTTTTAAAAAGGATAAGAACAGTAAAAGGCCTATTATACAGCGTGCTAAAGATAGAAAGTCAAGACATTCTGGTTAAATATTGATGTTTTTCTTGTTTTAAATTCTGTTTGGAAGGTTCTCCAAGATATAATTATTCCTATATTTATTTTTGATGTTTTAGGTATAATGATAATAGTTTTAGTGTATATCAGAAAATCATTAAAACAGGAGGTGGATAAATGAGTACAGAGAAAAAGTTTACCGCAGAAGTTGCAAAGAAGATAGGTGACGAGCTCGGTATAACTTGGGATAAGTTTGACATTGAGCAATTCAGGAGAGGGATGGATGTTGAGCTGGAGCATGGTGCTTGTGATGCGGATACAAATGTTACAAATGATGATCCGTTAGTAACTGGGAAAATTGCACTTGCTCATCTAAATGAATTTCCAGATTATTACACTCGGCTTGATAAGATGGAAGAAGAAGCCGAAGATTTCTGGGAAAAATAATATAAAAATCAACTTGTTGTCTGAATAATCAAACTTAAGATGTTTAAAAAATTAATGGGGTATTATTTTGTGTGTTTATGATGTTGCTGTAATTGGTGCTGGTGCGGCTGGAACTATAGCTGCAATGCGTGTAGGTTTGCTCAAAAGAAGTGTGGTTTTAGTTGAAAGGAACAACTCTATCGGTAGAAAAATTTTGCTTACCGGAAAACAACGGTGCAATATTACCAACACTGCGGATGTTGATACATTTATAGAAATATTTGGAAAGCAGGGCCGTTTCTTAAGAAGTGCATTTTATTCTTTTTTCAACCATGACTTAATAGATTTTTTCAAAACCCAGGGGCTTATGTTAAAGGTAGAAAGACAGGGCCGTGTTTTTCCTGTTACTGATAAAGCTGGTTCGATTGTTGAGGTTTTAAAAAGATGTTTATTGGAGAATAAACAAATAAAAATTTTATATAATATGCGTTTGACTAATATAATTAAAAAAGATGATTTGTTTCAACTTGAGATGGTAGGGAATGATGAAATCTATGCTAAGAAGGTAATATTGGCTACGGGTGGAGCTTCTTATAAGGTTACTGGTTCGTCCGGGGATGGTTTTCGTATTGCAGGGAGTTTGGGGCATACGCTATTACCATTAAAGCCGGCGTTGGTACCTCTTAAAACTAAAGAATCATGGGTAAAGCAGTTACAGGGGATTTCGTTAAAAAATATACGTATTATTTTTTCTACTAAAGCGAAAAACAATAAAAAAATAATTTCTAATGTGGGAGAGATGATCTTTACACATTTTGGAGTATCCGGTCCGTTAGTTTTGGATTTAAGCGCAAAGATTGTTGCTTTGCTTGATGAGTGCAAGGAAATCCCTCTTTTCATCGATCTTAAGCCTGGATTAACTCCCCAACAGATAGAAAAAAGATTATTGAATGAATTCAATGTTAAAAGTAATATGCAGTTAAAAAGTATTATGCGAGGTTTTTTACCTAAAAGGCTGGTTCCTGTTTTTATTGATGTAGCAAGTTTGTCGGCTGATAAAAAAGCAAGCCAGATAAGTCGCAAAGAGCGCTATACAATAGGAGAACAGTTAAAAGCTTTACCTTTAACTGTCGTAGGATCTTTATCTCTTGATAATGCAATGGTTACTAACGGTGGCGTTTCAACAAAAGATATTAATCCCAGAACTATGGAGTCTAAGGTTATTCCGGGGGTATATTTTGCAGGTGAAATTATAGATGGTTGTGCTAAAAGCGGTGGTTATAATTTGCAGCAGGCGTTTTCAACAGGCTTTTTAGCAGGGGAGAGTGCGGGTGCCTGAGATAATTTTAGCTTCCAAGTCAAAAGCAAGGCAAAGATTGTTCAAACAAATTGGTCTTAAGTTTAAAGCAGTGTCTTCAGGTGTAAAAGAAGAAAGGTCTCAGGATATAAAATGTAGTGATTTGGTTATTATGAATGCATTAAAGAAGGCTGAGCACGTAGCTGAAAAATATAGCTCAGGAATAGTTATCGGAGCAGATACGGTTGTTTTATTGGGAAAAAAGTTGATTGGAAAACCAAAAAACAAAAAAAGCGCTTTTGAAATTCTTAAATCTATTTCTCAAAAACCGCATTGGGTTTATACAGGTCTTGCGGTCATTGATATTGATAAAAAAAATGTATTTACCGTCTATGATAAAACAAAAGTTTACATGAGATCTTTAGATGATATTCAGATAAAAAAGTATATAAAGAAGAGTTCTTTGTTGGATAAAGCAGGTGCTTTTGATATTAGTGGTTTGGGAGGCGTTTTTATAGAGCGTATTGAAGGTTGTTTTTATAATGTTGTAGGTTTACCTCTTGCTAAACTTGCGATAATATTAAAGAAAGCAGGAGTGGATGTTCTTTAGAGAACAGGTTATGGATAATATTTATAAAAATGCCTAAGACAAAAATAATTTCCACATTAGGACCGGCAAGCGATAATGCTACGACTATTCGTAAGATGATGTTAGCGGGGATGGATGTAGTCCGCTTAAATTTCTCACACGGTAGTCATAGTGAGCACCAGAAGAGATTAGATATAGTAAGAGAGCTTAATAAAAAATACCGCCGGCGGATTAGAATTTTGCAAGATTTGCAGGGGAATCGGATTAGAATTGGACTGCTTAAATGTCATAAACCAATTGAACTTAAGAAAAAACAACTAATCTGGCTGACTCAAGAAAATGTAGTCGGAGAAGGTGATGTGATTCCTTTTGATTATGATAGCCCTTTAAGTGATATCAAAACAGGTCAATGCATTTATATTGATGATGGTAATATTGTATTAGTAGTTAAAGGGCGAAGGAAAAAGATGCTTAAAACTCAAGTCCTTGTGAATGGTATTTTAAAGGAAAATAAAGGTGTGAATATTCCCGGTGCTAGTTTGAAATTCCCTTTAATAAGCGAAGAAGATAAAGTAGATGTTCTGTTTGGAATAAAAAACAAGGTTGATTATATTGCTCAATCTTTTGTGCGTAGCAAAAAAGATGTTTTAGCTTTAAAATCAAAGATTTCAGAACACTTGCCTCAATGTTTGATAATTTCTAAAATAGAATCCTCTGAAGGCATTAGAAATATTGATCAGATTATTAAAGTATCTGATGGAATAATGATTGCAAGAGGGGATATGGGGATATCAGTGCCTATATATAAAATACCTATAATTCAAAAACAGATAATCAAAAAATGTAACCGAGCTAAAAAACCGGTTATTACAGCTACTCAGATGCTTGAGAGTATGACAGAAAATATTGTACCTACGCGGGCAGAAGTAACAGATGTAGCTAATGCTGTATTAGATGGGACTGACTTTGCTATGCTTTCTGCTGAGACGGCAGTAGGTAGATTTCCTGAGAAAGTAGTAAAGATGATGAATGATATAATTAAATTTAGTGAGGAATCTGTAGGTATTTTGTAGAATAACGTTTATATGTTTATAGTTTGTTGATAACTTTAAAATATTAATATAGGTTAAAGAGGTTAAAAATGAGTATTAATTTTTGGTTCTCACAGATTTCGTCTAAACAACGGATTTTATTGTTTTCAACCTTAGCAGGTATGCTTGCGATTATAGCCCTTGGAATTTTTCTGAATCCATCGAGCAAATTAGAGGAATCTATTGATTTCGGTATTAATATGTCTATTCAGGATATTGCTCCTAAGCTTGGAGTTACAGGTAAAGGATTAGCTAGGGAACTTGAGTTGCCACTTAACGTTTCTAAGCAAAAATCAGTCCGAATGTTAGATGTGACACATGAAGAGCTTGATCATGCTATTGAACATCTTCTATCTCATCGTGATTCTATGCTTAAATATTATGTTTATGCGGCACTAGTGTTTTTGGGGCTTATATTTCTCCTGCGACTAGGACGTCCGGATGGATCTGATATTGAGAATCGTCGTATTTGGTACCCCCAAACTATATATGTTATTTCTCTCTCATTTTCTGTAATAGTAGCTGGATTCATTCTTGGTAAGTCACCCAATCCCATGGAGGGGACGGTCAAAATATTCAAATCTATGGTAGGGCTTTACCCTGACCCAATAATCAAGGTAATTGCTTTTGTTTTTTTCATTATGCTTGCTGTTATTGGGAATAAAATAATTTGTGGCTGGGCGTGTCCTTTTGGTGCTTTGCAAGAGCTTATCTACAAGATACCAATCTTGAGAAAAATCAAAAAAAGAAAATCACCATTTGTATTTACAAACACAATTCGTGCGTCTCTTTTTATTGCTACGCTTCTTTTTCTGTTTGGAATTATTGGAGGACGCAGGGGGTTTGTAATTTACCACTATATTAACCCATTTAACCTGTTTAATCTTGATTTTGAAACATTGAGTGTCTTATTGACAGTGGTCATTGTCTTACTGCTATCTTTTGTTTTCTATCGCCCATTTTGTCAGTTCATTTGTCCTTTTGGTTTTGTTTCTTGGATAGCTGAACAATTTAGCATTTTTCATGTTCGAATTGATAAAGAGAAATGTATTCTATGTGGTGCTTGTATAGAGGTATGTCCCCTAGAAGCTGCAGAAGGCCTGGTTAATGGCAAGAAAATTCCGGCGGATTGTTTTAGTTGCGCTCGTTGCTTAAACGTTTGCCCAACGGATGCTATTAAATATACTTCTATCTTTAAGAAAAGCATAGCAAAGCGCTCCAATTGATTGTTTCTCTTTCCTTGGAGATCGTAGTCTCTAAAGGTAGAATTTGCTCTCATCGTTTGGCTTTAACCATTTCGTGTTTTCCGTTCAGATTTTATGTACTCATAGTATAAATGAAGTTTTCTTGACAGTTGTTTTGTGTTTTCCTATAATGCACATATGTGCATTATAGGAGTTTCTCATTAGACCTAAGAAAACAAGGTGGGTTAAGTGTGCCCCGGAAGAACGGTGTTTCAGACCACAGTGCAAGCCCTTGATTAAGCTGGAAGGTGTACATATGACGATTGATGAATTTGAAGCCATAAGGCTTTCGGATTTAGAAGGATTAACTCAAGAAGAAGTTTCAAGAAGTATGAAAGTCCATCGCTCGACAATATCACGAATACTAGAATCAGCGCATAAAAAAATAGCCGATGCTCTTGTAAATATCAAAGCAATAAAAATTGAAGACGGCTGCTGTAAGATCGCAGAAGAGGCAAAATATGAAAGAAAAAAATAAGTTTTTACTAATGATCATTGCTTTTTTTGGATGTTTTTATTTGCCTGTTGAAATACTGCCTTTTAGAAATCCGATTTTTGAAGCACTCACATTGGTACGATGGTATGCGAGAGAGCATGTATTATTATGTTTAGTTCCTGCATTTTTTATAGCGGGTGCAATTTCTGTGTTTGTGAGTCAGGCATCAGTAATAAAATATTTCGGAGCAAAGGCCAATAAAATACTTGCTTATGGTGTTGCTTCAATTTCAGGGACTATATTAGCGGTATGTTCTTGTACAGTGCTGCCTTTATTTTCAGGTATCTATAAACGGGGTGCAGGGTTAGGACCTGCTATAGCGTTTCTTTATTCAGGTCCGGCCATTAACGTGTTGGCAATTATAATGACAGCTCGCATTTTAGGGTGGGAGATTGGAGTTGCCCGCGCAATAGGAGCGATAATTTTTAGTATAGTAATTGGTTTTATAATGCATCTGATATTTATTAAAGAAGAACGTGCAAAAGAAGCAGGAACTGAACTTTTTGCAGATAGAGTCAATGAACCGAGAGCATTGTGGAAAAATGCTTTATATTTTGGTGCTATGGTTGGTTTTCTTATATTTGCTAATTGGGCAAGTCCTCAGGACGGAGATATTGCTTTATGGACTTCTATATTTGCTGCGAAGTGGTATTTAACGATAGGATTTTTAGTTTTAATTGGGATTATGCTTTTTAGGTGGTTTAAAAAAGATGAGGTATCAGGGTGGATACAAAGTTCTTGGACGTTTGCTAAACAGATAATACCGTTACTGCTTTTAGGTATAATAATGGCAGGGCTTCTTTTAGGCAGACCTGATCATGAAGGGTTGATTCCATCAGGGTTAATAGAAAAGGCTGTCGGTGGTAATTCACTGCTTTCAAACTTTTTTGCGGCAATTGTGGGCGCGTTTATGTATTTTGCAACTTTAACAGAGGTTCCTATTTTGCAAGGGCTTATCGGTGCAGGTATGGGTAAAGGCCCTGCACTGGCATTATTACTGGCTGGACCTGCTTTAAGCCTGCCGAATATGCTGGTAATAAGAGGAGTTATAGGTACAAAGAAAACGATAGTTTATGTAAGTCTTGTCGTTGCTATGGCGACAATCAGCGGGATTATCTTCGGTTCAATAATAGGAGGGATAAAATGAAGATTGAAATTTTAGGAGTCGGTTGTCCGAAATGTAAACAGCTTATCGCTAATGTTGAGGAGGCAGTTAAGGAGTTAAACATCCAAACCGAGATTAATAAGGTTATGGATATCGATAAAATTACCGAATATGGAGTGATGATAACTCCTGCTTTAGCAGTAGATGGAACGGTAGTTTCCGTGGGGAGAGTGTTATCTAAAGATGAAATTAAGAAGTTTGTTTCTAAATAGGAGGTATTTGGATGGATGAAAATAATTGTATTTGTCAGGAAGTAGGAGGGGTGATGTTTCTTTAGTCATAGTGGAGTATCGTTTCGTCAGAATTATCTCAGAGTGTTGAATTATAGAAAAGAAAATATTATCTTCCAATTTGATTTTTCCTCTAAATTAAGGCATATTTATAATAGGTGAAGATTAAAATATTTAAAAAGCTCATTTTTGTGTTAGTTTTAGTAATTATATTATTATTCCCATCTATTTCTTTTGCGCGTCGAGTGAAAACAAATCCTATTATAATTGAATTTCTAAAGGTAAAAGATGAAACAATAAATCAAATGGTTGCAGAAATTATGACCTCTGAAAGAGGAGAGCAACTTGTTGAAGATATAAAACAAGGTTTGGTTGAGCATAAGGATGAAGGTGAATATAGATTGCCTATAGAAATGAAAGGTATTATGGTTCCAGCTGGACATGGTTTTGAATATAAAGTAGATATTTTTATAGGAAAAAGAGATGGGTATATTTCGACTGTAATTCATGGAGATACAGAGCCAGAAGGAGATTCCGAGGATCCCAGTTGCTGGGATAGAACTAAAGTAATCATACGTTCTATAGTCTATGCAATAAGAGAATGTGATTTGCAAATAGAAAGCAGGCTTAACCGAAATGTAGAAGACCCTTTTTGGTATAATTATTATTTAAATTCCGAGCACACAATACCTATCTTATAAAACCTTGACATTTTACTCTTATATGCCCTTCTGGTATAATGCCTCTAAGGAATTGTGTTAAAACTTTCGGGTGTTAAAAGATTACAGAGGTGTTGATTAAGCCATAATAAAGAAATATTAAAAGAACTACATTGTTTTCAGTATAAAAGAACAAGAAAGGATGGTTTGTTATGAAGATTTATTTAGCAGGGTATAATGTGGATGCAGGGGTTTTAGACGAGCTTAATGAAAATAGAGGTGGGCGCGAAGATTTTACACCTGAGGTGATATCTGCGGCTTATGCTCGCATTAGTCGGGATCCTCGTGCGATTAACGAGATAAGAGTAGATGCCAGAGGAGAAGTCGAACGAGCTAGGCGGTCTAATTCATCTATCATATTTAAAATGGGGCATCATTCTGTAGCTGAACATGCTGTATTTAATCTAGATATTTTGGGTGTTTCACGTTTTGCCATGGAAGAATTAGAGAAATTTAGATTATGTTCTTATACAGAGAAATCTCAGCGTTACATTACGCTTGAGGATGATTTTGTTATCCCTGAGGAAATTAAGCAAACATCTTTGGAGGATGTGTTTGTTGATATGATTCATCGACAGAATAATGCTTATTTCAAGCTCTTTGAAAAGCTCAAAGAACATGTTTTTAAAAAACATGTTGATCTTGCGAGAGATCCCAAAAATCATAGTCTTCTTGAGGGCTGGGCCAAGGAAGATGCTCGGTATATTACATCTTTAGCTACAGAATCACAAGTTGGACAGACTATAAATGCTCGTAATTTGGAACTTTTACTCCGAAGGTTTGCATCCCATGATTTAGCCGAAATTCGTCAGCTTGGACGTGCTATGTATAAATGTGTTGCTAATGTGGCACCATCTGTAATTATTTTTCATGAAGCTAATGATCTAGATAGTAAAACTTTTTCCGAACTTAAAAAATTTGCCAGAGAGATGATTGACCCTGGTTCTCAACCTATAACGGATGATAGTGGGGAGGGGGTTCGATTAGTAGAGTTTACAGAAAAAGGAGACCAGATTATCGCAGCAAGTCTTTTACATGTAGCTTCAAGATTGCCTTATGAAAGATGTAAGTCAATTGTGAAAAATCTTTCAGAAGATAAGCAGGAAGATATTTTCAAAACGACTTGGAGTAATATGCAATTCTATGATTCTATGCCGCGTGAATTTGAGTATGTAAATCTTTCGTTTAACATCATATTGTCTGCTGCTTGCTTCGGACAACTTAAGCGGCATCGCATGTCAACGATTACAGCGCAACCCTATGATATAAAATTAGGATTGACAATTCCTGAGTCTATAAAAGAAATCGGTATGGATAAATATTTTCAAGAAATTGTTGATCAGACAAATGATGTATACAGTAAGATAAAGAGTGAAAATCCACAAGCAGCACCTTATGTTTTGACCAATTCTCACAGAAAGCGTGTATTAATACGCCTCAATGCCCGTGAATTGTATCATGTTTCACGACTAAGAGAAGATGCTCATGCGCAGTGGGATATCCAGAATATATCTTGCGTAATGAGTAGTCAGGCGAAACAAGTTATGCCGTTAACATTTGCGTTGATTGGAGGTAAGGATAAATATAATGAGATATACAAAAATATTTTTGGACATTTACCAAAAATAACAAAAGCTATTCTGCCGGGTGCACGGAATATTAAGTAGGGAACAGTGGTTATTTTGTGGTAGCGTGGTGTGATTGGAAATACATCTTTTTATTTTGGAAATTAAGTATGTCGCTAATTATTTTGTTGCTCTTAATCATGTTAATAGGATTTATTATTGTTTTTTTATTGGACGCAGGTCAAAGAAGCAGAATTGTAGCAACTCATGAGTACGAAACGAGTGGACTAGTGAACGGTGAATATGCCAAACTAACAACGTAGCCTGCTGTAACTGAAGTTCAGGAGGCGGAAGCTGGTGGTATATTCAATCATCGAATTCTAATGAAAAGTACCCCCAGAAGGGATGAAATTGTTGTTTTAAAAAACACAAAGTATAAAATTTAATTGTATATTTTAAGTAGCCCTGTGTGTATAGCTTGTTGACGACTTTGAAAACTTGATATATACTAAAGTTGTAAACTAAATGGTGCAAATGTTTACAGTTTGTTTATGAGTTGTAATTATTCAAAAGGTATAAAGTTGTAAACCTGTCTGATAAGGAGAAAGGTTATAGATATAACAAAACTTATTTTGGATAGTTTAAGAAAAAAAGAGATAGTAAAAGCATCTGATATTATAAATTTGACAGGATATTCTCGAACATATATTAATAGGTTTTTTCAAAAGCTAAGAGATGAGGGCAAAATTATTTTAATCGGCAAATCAAATCGAGCAAGGTATATACTTGCAACTGAAAATGCGGTAAGTAAAGTCAGAAAGCAAATAATGAGTGTTACACGTGTTTTGCAAAATAAAGATCTTTTAGAAGACGTTATTCTTACAGATATAAAAAATAGTACTGGTATTTTTATAAGAATACCCAAAAACATTTCAGATATAATTAGTTATGCTTTTTTGGAGATGTTGAATAATGCGATAGAACATTCTCGGTCTAAAATGATAAAAATAAGTATAAAAAGAGATGCTGAGAGTGTTTTGTTCAATGTTGTTGATAAAGGAGTGGGTGTTTATAACAATATAATGAAAAAAAAACATCTTAAAAATACGATGGAGGCTATTCAGGATCTTTTGAAAGGAAAGCAGACTATGGTAGCGGAAATGCATAGTGGCAAAGGTATATTTTTTACATCGAAAGTTGCAGATATTTTTATCATTCAAAGTTCACATAAAAAATTGATTTTTAACAGTCTTTTAGATGATGTATTTATCAAGGATATTAAAAAAAAGAATGGGACAAAGGTCAGTTTTTCTATTGGTCTGAACACCAATAGACATTTGGAAGATATTTTTAAACAATATACAGACGAATCTTTTGAATTTAGCAAAACAAAGGTTACAGTACGGCTTTACAGGGTAGATACACAGTATATTTCCAGGTCTCAAGCAAGAAGAATTATAAGTGGGCTCGAGGAATTTAAAACTATTGTACTGGATTTTGAAGGCATAGAAATGGTGGGGCAGGGATTTGCTGACGAGATCTTTCGAGTTTGGAATTTACAGTACCCGAAAATTTCTATTGTTGTAGTAAACGCAGATGAAAATGTAAAATTTATGATAAATAGAGCAAAGTTAGGTAATGTTAGTCGTTGAGTTTGTCAAAATGAAAAAAATCTATATTAAGACGTTTGGCTGGCAGATGGACGCAGTATTATACGACTATAATTCTGTACTTGAGCAAGATTTGGTGATTTGTATTTATAACCAATCTAAGGAGTTATTGGAAACATGAAGTGAAAGTAGTATTCTTTTTGAAGAGTTGGTGATGGGGTATTAATGGATGATTAATTGCGTGGGCGATATTGTGGATGAAGAGGTAGCGAAGACAGAAGGTGAATTTTATTTAAAACGCATAGCTGTAGATTCTATCCTGATATGTTAATCAAAATATGATGAATAAAGAAAAAGAATCAGTTTTAAAATTCAATTTTATAATGGGTATTTTACATGGCATATTCTACAGTGGAGGTATTGCTTTTGGCAGTTCGACTACGGTTTTACCTGCTTTCTTCGCTAATTTTACTTCTTCTAAGATATTAATTGGATTATCTTCGAGTATTACGGGTGAAATCGGAAGTCTGGGCAATATTTTGCCTCAATTGTTTGTTGCCAGTAAAATAGAACACAGAATCCACAAAAGGCCTCTTTTAAGATTTGCAATTACAGTTAGAGCGTTATGTTGGGGGCTGCTGGCATTGGTTACATATCTGTTTGCAGAAAATAATGCAGGGTTGACTTTAGCAGCATCATTTTTGCTTCTTTTTTTATTTACTTTTATGGGCGGAGTAGCAACTGTGCCATTTATGGATATTTGGGGTAGGGCTATCCCTTCTAATTTAAGAGGCAGATTTTTTGGCTACCGTCAGTTACTGGGTGCTTTTTTGGCTGTTTTATCAGGTTTTACTATTAATTTTATTTTAAATGACAGCAGAATAAGTTTTCCTGTTAATTATGCTTTATTGTTTCTACTTGCGTTCATTCTCATTACTATTTCATATTTTGCATTAGGCTCGGTGAAGGAAACCATTACCGAAGTTCATAAGGAACAGTTGTCATTTTATAGTTTTGCAGGTAAAGCATTCGATATTTTAAAAAACAATTCCAATTACAGAAAATTTCTCGTTATTCAGATATTTTCCGGAGCTATTGCGCTATCTTTGCCGTTTTTTGTGCTTTATGCTAAAGATGTTCTGCAAATAAGGATAGGAATGATTGGTATTTTTCTTTCTGCGCAAATGCTGGGGCTGATACTTTCCAATATTATATGGGGACATTTATCAGATTCTTTAGGCAGCAAGAAGGTTATCCAGTTTAGTATATTATTTGGGATGCTGGTGCCTTTATTCGTCCTTATACTGCCGCACAATTTTCCTAATCTATTTGTAATCTTATTTGTACTTTTAGGCTGTTTTATTTCCGGGAGAGTAATAGGCAAAAATGCATTTTTATTGGATATAGCACCCGATAAAGACAGACCTCGTTATATAAGTTTAGAAGGGAGTTTTAGGCTGCCTGTTGTATTTTTTCCGCTAATAGGAGGAATGTTAATCCAGCGCAGTTCTTATGAGATGCTTTTTGTAATAACCGGGTTATTGTTATCAGGAGCTTTTATCCTGAGTTTCGGTTTAGAGGAGCCGCGCAAATTATGATTAAATATTACCCTGAGTCGGGAGTGGAAGTTAGCCCATTTGTTGCAAAACATTACGATGTTTTAATAAATATGGCAAGTTTTGGAAGGTATTCCAGTTTTATTCAAGAAGCTGTTAAGTTTATGAATATTGAACCAGGGGATAGGATTCTGGATTTAGGCGCAGGTACAGGTAGAAATGCTTGTTTGATGATGG
>JAVCDA010000034.1 GCA_030765145.1 Candidatus Saelkia tenebricola
GCACCGACAGAGGTAGCAGATTTTGCCAATTGATATTTTACAACCTCATTTTCCTTGGAATGCTTAATATCTTTTAAGAATTTAACTACTTCCACTGCAAAATCAAAAGTTCTTTTTTCCAAATCTCTTTTCTCTAAAATATCTCTCTCTACCTTATCCTTCATCCTTTATCCTTTCTACCTCACCCTTTATCCTTTATCCTTTCTACCTCACCCTTTATCCTCTATCCTTACCAACCCTTTACCCAAGTATTTAATATTTGCTTCTAATTTTTTACCCTTAAAAATTTCCCAACAATCTAGTATGCAAGCTCCTTCTTTTAAATCAGTATTGTCTATTTCCTTAAACTCATCCCAAGGTGTAGTTATTAACAAGACATCAGCCTCTTTTGCACACTGCTTACTACTACTAGCATATTTAACTCCATCACCTAAAACTCCCCTAGCTAGATCTAAACTTTGAGGATCATAAACTATTATTTTATATCCCTCATTAATTAGCAACTCTACAATATCTATGGCTTGTGAGTCTTCAATAACCGGGGTATTAGGTTTATAAGACAGTCCTAATACTCCCACAAAAACTTCGTCTTTGGTCTTATTCGACTCTTTGACTAAATCTTTTACAATTTTCTTGATTCTTTCTGCCTGGTCCCTATTTACCTCATCTACCATATCTGCTAATTTTGCCTTCTCTCCAACCTTTTTGGCAAAAGCAGCAAAAGCTACATTATCGCGAGGAAAACAGGGTCCGCCATAGCCTAACCCCGGCTTTAAGTACTTCTTCCCGATACGAGTATCCATTCCAATTGAACTGGTAATAATCTGAGAATCAGCTCCAGAAATCTTTTCACAAATAGCCGCTAAAGAATTAGCATAAGTTATTTTCATAGTAATATAACAATTAAGAGAAATCTTAGCAATCTCTGCGCTGACTAGATTCATCCTACCAAACTTAGGTTTATTATCACAGGTATTCTTGTAAATTTCCTCTAAAGCATCTCCATCTGTCTTATTAATCTCACCAATTAAAAGAAAATCAGGATTTAGGAAATCATGAATCACACTTCCTAAAGCAATGAACTCAGGGTTATAGACTAATCCAAAATCCTTGCCACATTTTTTACCAGAAGTCTCTTCTAAGATGAATTTTCCTACATGCTCACAAGTCCCCGGCATAACTGTAGAAGTAATAACCACTAAATGGTAGTCACTTTTACTTTTTAAAGCTGAACCTATTGCCTTTAAAGACTCTTCTAATTGTTGGTTAGAAAAAGAACCATCAGCTTCTGAAGGTGTAGCCACAACAATAAAGGTTACTTGGGTATTATTAATAGCATCATTATAATCAATAGTTGCTCTCAAATTATCCTTACATTTCTTTAGAGTTTCAGTTAAATTTGTTTCAAGAATAGGATTCTGACCAGAATTTATTAAATCTACCCTATGGCTGTCAATATCTACCCCAATAACTTTATAACCCTTGCTAGCAAAACAAGCTGCTGAACACAAGCCTAACTTACCTAAACCAATTACAGATATCTTTTTATTATTCATTTTATATTTCCTTCTTGGTTTAGATCATTCTAAACCACCCAAAATTTGTTTCTGATTCATATAATTCTCCACAGGGACTTTTATTCCAAAAAGACTCTGCACCCTTCAGTTCCATTTTACTCATTTTTTTTCATCTCCTCATAAGACATCAGAAAATATTTTATAAGAGCTGCAATAATCATTTGCAGCTATCTTAGCATTTTTTTTATATTCCCAATACAAATTATCATTTGAAAATAATTCTTTTACTGCATTAATTAAAGCTTCCTTATTACCTTCGATAGCAATGCCAGCCTTACACTTTATGACTGCTTCTGAGTAAATTACAAAATTACTGACAATAACCGGCAGGCCACATACAGAATATAATTTTGTTTTTCCAGAATCGCCATAGTAAGAATTTCCTATATCACTCCATACCGCAATACCTACAGCACAACTAGCTACAACATCTAGCATTTCATCAGTATCCTCGATAAACCCATAAATTTTGTAATATTTTTCCAATCCTCTTTCCTTAACCATACCTTTGAATTCATCTAAAAACGGACCTCTGCCGATTATTCTAATATTTATTTTAGGAAAAATTTTTATCAGAAAAGGCAAAGTTTCTAACATCAATTCAAGCCCGTGGCCCTTCTGCATAACTCCGACAAAAACTATAGAATATCTATCTATACCCTCATTATAACGAAAAAAAGTTGGGTCATACCCTACAGGAACAATCGTATGCTTATTCTTATATAGTCCAAAATCCAGCTTTCTTGCCTCCACTATTCTATCCGATATATCCCAAACTTTATCTGAATGTAAGGTAGTCCATCTATCGATGGCATTTTGCAAGGTGTAAAGCCACCCCTCGCCTTTATAATGGTCAATACAATAGTAAATACTCTTTTTACAAATTCCAAGCTTAGTTAGCACGACCCCCATCATTCCTGAGAAATGAGAAACACCAATACATAAATCAAATCTTTTTCTAAAAACAATCACTGAAAATATGACCTTTATAATATAAAAAGAAAAAACAAAAACCAAAGGCTTCCTTCTCTTCTTAATAAAGGCGCTTTGTAAACCTATAACCGATACACTATGCCCCCGGCTAAGTAAATAATCTCTTACAGCTTCAATCCGAGAAACTAACTTTTGACCGATTACTAATATTTTCATAATTATTCTTTATATGCTTTTTCAATCACCAAAGCATTATTAGAACTAAACATTTTCTCAGCATAAGGCCGACAGTTTTTAGAAAGTTTTTCCAGATTAATTTCTTTCAATGCTTTGGTTATTTCTTCTTCAGTAGGTTCTATAAGCATTCCTACTGAATCAGTCAATACCTCTTTAATTCCCCCACGATTAGAAGCTATTACAGGAGTTCCACAAGATAAGGCTTCAAGAATAACTCTGCCATACCCTTCTTCATATAGAGAAGGCATAACTACAACATCAGCATCATTATACCAAGAAGATAATTCAGTATTTTTTACTCTGCCTAAGAAAATAATATTATCATCCTTAGCGGCTTCTTTTATCCTCCCCAAGAGAGGTCCTTCACCGATAAAAACAAAAGTCATATCTTTATTTTTTCGTGCAACCTTAATTAAAGTAAGGATACCTTTGATTTCTATTAACCTTCCAACAAATAGAACTTTAAACTTACTCCTTGGAATATCTTTTGGTTTAAATACATCTTGATTAACCCAATAGCGATAAGTCACTACTTTCTCAGGATTTACTCCAATCTTAATCAATTCGTTCCTTGATTGTTCAGAAAGTGTGAGTACCTGATCAAAACCGTTAAAAATACATTTTATTATTCTAGCAAAAAAAGAACCCTGCTTCATATTATACAACCATCCATATACAGCATGCGTGCTCACCACTATTTTCTTTCTAAAGAAAAACTTTGTTATCCGAGCCACAAAAGCAGCACTAACTCCTTGGGCATGAATGATATCGATATCATTTTTATGCTTTAGCATAAATCCGATAACTGAAATAAGTAATCGAGGCACTAAATAAATAGATTGGAGCAAGGGATACGGTTCAAATTTAGAAAACAAATTTCCTCTAAACCATTTTATTCTTCTAATCTCTAAGTTTGGCTTCCTCTCTATACTTTGGACCTTGATGTTATTCATTAAAGGTTGATAAGTCAGCACATAAACCTGATAGTCCTTATTAGCTAAGTATTCAACTAAATCGTCTAAATGAGTTTCGACTCCACCGGTGTTTGGAGAAAAAAATGGTGTCAAAACCAAAATATTTTTTTGTTTGCTCATCTGTGTATTAAATATAATAAACCAATCATTAACCTTAACGAATACATTCCGACAGTTAGTACCGGATGTCTCAGAAGATGTTTCCACTTATTATTTTCAAAAAATACTCCAAAATACCGATA
>JAVCDA010000037.1 GCA_030765145.1 Candidatus Saelkia tenebricola
CCTCAAGGGTAATCTTCAAGCTTACAGCAGGAGAACCGTTATCCTGGTTATATACGGTTATTTCCTGCCATTTAGGCTTGATTTTTGAATCATATGAATTGAGAGCTTTATACACAGCCTCTTTTGCTGCAATTCGTCCCGCTAAAGATTGATAGAAACTTTTACCTTTATCCTCAAGCCGGCTTGTTTCTTCCAAAGTTAAAACCTTATCTAAAAACCTGGTTCCAAATTTAAAATAAATATTTTTTATCCTCTTAACCTCAACAATATCAATTCCTGTAGAAAGTATTTTCATTATCTAATGATCTCCAGCATTTCTTTAACAGCCCGGGAAATTCCTGTGAATATAGATTTTGCAATTATCGAATGGCCTATATTCAAAGTTTCTATTCCAGGGATTTTAACAATCTCAATCACATTTTTATAATCTAAACCATGTCCTGCATTCACTCCTAAACCAATGGATAAAGCAAAACTCACGCTTTCCTTAATGAGCTGCAATTGTTCTCCGTAATCTCCCTGTTCAAAAGCATGGGCATAAGAACCTGTATGAATCTCTATGAAACCAGCCCCTACATTCTTAGAAGCTTTAATCTGATCTAAATCCGGGTCTATAAACAAACTCACCTCTATATTTTTATTTTTAAATTCCGGAATTATTTTACTCAATTCACCTTTATAGCCAATAACATCCAGACCACCTTCAGTTGTAATTTCCTCTCTTTTTTCAGGAACTAAAGTTATTTCATCTGGCTTTATTGTTTGAGCAATTTCTACTATTTCCGGAGCAATAGACATTTCCATATTAAACTTAGTCCTTACAGTATTTCTTATTGATACAATATCTCCATCATTAATATGACGCCTGTCTTCTCTTAAATGAGCAACTATAGAATCGCACCCTGCTTCTTCTGCCAGGATCAAAGCTTCAAGGGGATTTGGCTCTTTCCCACGCCGTGCTTCTCTAACTGTTGCAACATGATCTATGTTCACACCTAACTTCATTGAGAAACCACAATAGGAATTTCTACTTCAATCATCTTCGAACTCACGTTGATAGCATTTTCTACCGGAACAATAGAAATAGATTTTGTGTCCGTATGAATAATTTTCCTAACATCTATTTCCTTAGTCACAACTTCTGAAATCTTTTCTAAATCATCGTTTTTGCCTACTATTATAACTTTTTCAGGCGTAATTTTAATACTTGATCTTAAAACTTCATATCCCTGAGGAGGCTCACCCTTCAATACTACTCTTACAGGAACGATTTTGGATGAGATATCTTTCAAAAGATCCTGTTCTCTAATACCAATCCCCTGAATTCCTATCTCTCCTCTTACGTATACATAAGTAGTAATTGCAAGCAATAAAGCAACAATTTTATAGACAAATCCGCCTTTAAGAAATTTCGATACTTTCATCTGATGAAGTTATCTTCTCCTCTTCTTCCTTAGTTATGGTTTTACTACAAAGCGCTATTAATTTTTCCCTCAGAACCTCGGCACTTAAGTTAAGATATAATTCTCCTCTAAGCGCCAGAGACACTACCCCTGTTTCTTCAGAAACCACAATTACAACAGCATCTGTTTCTTCAGTTAAACCCAATGCAGCTCTATGCCGGGTACCTAAAGATTTAGAAATATTTGGATTCTGGGTAAGTGGAAATAAGCAAGCAGCTGTTTTAACCTTATTTCCTTCAATGATAACACCTCCATCATGTAATGGCCCAGGAGGCACAAACATACTAACAAGCAATTCTGATGCAATGGAACTATCCACAGCAACACCTGATTCAACAAAAGGATCCAGGTTTATTTGCCTCTGGATAGCAATAAGAGCCCCAATATTTCTTTTCGCAAGAGTGTAAGTTGCTTTTAATATTTGATCAACAGCTCCCTCTTCACCGACTACAAGACCAAACGGTGAATACTCACCCAGTCTTGCTAGCCCACGCCTTAACTCCGGCTGAAATATCACAATAAATGCCAATATTGAAATCGCAAAAAGTTTTGTTAGAAGCCATCTCATAACTTCCAAATGTAATAACTGGGAAATAAGAAAAAGACCGCCTATAAAAAAAAGCCCTTTTAATACCTGCTTACCGCGTGTGGTTTCAACAAATAGCAATACTTTGTAGTATATAAACCACAGTATAGCAATTTCGACCACAAACATAACTAAAGGAAAAATTATTTTCATCTTATAATACTATCTACTATTTTAACCAACTCGTGCACTTCCAACACATCATGAACACGCACAATATCCGCTCCATTCATAATAGCACAAGCACAGCTTGCAAGTGAACCATTTAATCTTTCATTTGTAGAATTTTTAAGAATTTCACCGATAAAAGATTTCCGCGATGGCCCTACTAAAACCGGACATCCTAAACTCCTAAATTCCCTAAGCCTCTTTAATATCTCAACATTATCCTCTAATCTCTTGCCAAACCCTATTCCAGGATCAATAATTATCTTTTTATAATCAATACCGTTTTTTACTGCCCTTTTAATTGTTTTTTCAAAATAATCATAAATCTCGGATACAACATCCTTATAACCCGGTTCTACCTGCATCGTAGAAGGATTACCTTTCATATGCATTAAAATAACCGGTACATTATTATTTTTAGCCACATTAACCATGTTAGCATCATAATTCATACCTGAGATGTCATTGATAATATTTGCACCGTGCTCAATTGCTTCCTTTGCAACCTCAGATTTTCTGGTATCAATAGAAATAGGAATTTTTATTTTTTTACGAATTTTTTTTATTACCGGAATCACTCTTTTAAGCTCTTCATTTACTGAGACTGATTTCGCACCCGGCCGAGAAGACTCGCCTCCAATATCAATGATATCTGCACCATCTTGCTCCAATCTCTCAGCCTGCATCAAGGAATTATCAAGCTGAAAAAACTTACCTCCATCGCTAAATGAATCAGGAGTAACATTCAATATCCCCATTATGCGAGTTTTTCGACCGAACTTAAGCCGAAAGTTTCCCCATTTGATATCAAACGTTTTTTGAAGAGTTTTATCAAGAACATCTTTGATTTTTTCAGAAACCTCGCGCAATCCCCAAGGCTGAACTTTAAGTTTCCTAATTAATTCTTGAAACTGCTTTAGAGTCCCCATGATTACACAATCCGATTTTTTGGCACTAGAGTCTATCGCCCCTCGGGAAACAGCAACCTCACCCCCGTTGGATAACATTTGCTGCTTAATGACATTCGCACATACCGAAGTTAGCCCCTCAAGTTTAAGAACATAGAACATGCTCTTGGGCAACATTATATCAATGCCTCTTTTATCAACCTTGATTCTATCGAATTCTTTTTTTATTACTCTATCATCTAAATCAAGGATTCTCGCTGTTATCATCCTTATTCTCTTCCTCAGTTTTAAAATCTATCGGTTCCTTAGTTTTCTCGCTATCGTCTTGTGGTTTTTCCTCGGTTTTAAAACCTAGCAACCTTTTAACTTCCTCACCATCTAGGGTTTCTTTTTCTAATAGTGTATTAGCAAATGTATAAAGTTTTTCCCTATTTTTTTCTAAAAGCTCTTTAGCCATATGATAACACTGGTCAATTATTGCTTTTATTTCTTTATCTATTTCTTCGGCTGTTTTTTCGCTATAGTGCTTCTCTGTTACTAAATCCCGACCCAAAAATATAGGCCCACTCTGTTTATCAAATGATATATGCCCCAATTTTTCACTCATACCGAATACACAAACCATATTACGCGCTAGTTTTGTTGCCTTTTCGATATCGTCATGAGCCCCAATAGAAATTTCACCTAAAGCAAGCTCTTCCGATGCCCTACCAGCTAAACTTACTGTTATACCTTCTATCAATTCATTTTTGGTATAAAGTTTTTTATCCTCATCTAAAAGTTTGGTATAACCACCTGCCAATCCGCGAGGTATTATGGTTACTTTATCTAAAGATTTTACCTTAGGAAGTAAAAGCGCTACTAAAGCATGGCCTGCTTCATGAAAAGCAGTAATCTTTTTCTCGTGCTCATTGATTACCCTGGATTTTCTTTGCGGACCCATTAAAACACGGTCTATCGCCTCATCCATTTCATCCATTGTAATCTCTTCTTTTTCTCTTCTTGCTGCTAAAAGTGCTGACTCATTACATAGATTTGCCAAGTCTGCCCCGGAAAAACCAGCTGTCTGGCGGGCTATTTTATTTAAACTCACGTTAGGTGATACTTTTTTACCCCGCACATGGACTTTTAAAATCTCTTCTCTCCCTTTTATATCAGGGCTGTCAACCACAATTAACCTATCGAATCTTCCCGGCCTTAATAAAGCCGGGTCTAAAACATCAGGTCTGTTAGTTGCCGCAACAACAATAACGCTTTCATCCGTCCCAAATCCATCCATCTCGGCTAAAAGCGCATTTAAAGTCTGCTCTCTTTCATCATGACCTCCGCCAATTCCTGAAAAACGCTGACGACCAACAGCATCAATCTCATCTATAAAAATAATGCACCCTTTACCGCTTGTTTTAGTATATCTTTTCGCCTGTTCAAATAAATCCCTAACTCTCGCTGCTCCAACACCGACAAACATTTCAACAAAGTCCGAGCCTGAAAGGGAAGAAAACTGGACCTCAGCTTCACCGCTTACAGCTTTTGCCAAGAGTGTCTTACCCGTTCCCGGAGGACCTGTTAAGAGAACACCTCTTGGAATTTTACCTCCCAAACGCTGAAATTTTTTGGGGTCTTTCAAAAACTCTATAATTTCTTTTAATTCTTCCTTCGCCTCATCCACACCGGCAACATCATCAAAAGGTAACCTTAGATTGACCTTCTGTTATAATTTTTGCACGCGACTTGCCAAAAGAAAAAATCTTAGCTCCTCCCCGAGCTCCCCGATATACGAAATACCATAGAAAAGCCATGAAAAGTAAAATCGGCCCCAAAGAAAAGAAAAGATTTGCCAAAAGAGTCTTGGACGGTTGAACTTGAAAATCATTCAAATTTTCCCTCATTAATTTTATAAAATCACGATCTTCCTCTGGTATAAGAACTCTAAAAATAGTTCCATTTTTTAATCTCCCTTTCAGTAAACTATCGGTTTTAACAACAGTAACTACATCTTCAGGTCTCTCTTTCAAAATAGCGTAAAACTCTGAATATTTCAATTCCACCTGATTCAAATTAGTAGTTACACTAGCCTGCCAGAAGATATAAAAAACTCCCAAAATCAGAAGCCATATTACTAAACTCCTTATGCGATATTCTTTCTTCTTATCTTTCTGTTCCATGCTTTTCTCTCCTTCTGATAATTAACCCGCCTTTAGTTTTCTCAATCCATATTCCTTGAGGTAAATCAACTACAGACTCATATGGTCTTTCATAAATTAAAGATTCAATCTCTACCCAGTGGGAATATTCAAATCTAAGCAGATTTCCTTTTATAGATTCTATCGCTTTCCTTATAATCTCCCTGATTATATAAGGATGAACTCTTTTCAGCCTATCCGTTTTTATTTTAACACAAAAAGCCTCTTTTTTCACACATCTTTTAAAAGCATCTTCTGCCTCCATTTCTATAAAACTATATGCCTTTTGAATGTTTTCCACAGTATTATAAATAATGTTTTCTATATTAGGGTTAAACTCATCTTTCAAGTAAGGCAAAAGATTATGCCTGATTTTATTCCGTGTAAATTTAACCTCATAATTGCTTTTATCCTGACAAGAGCTTATTTTAAATTTTTCGAGATAGGCTTCTATTTCATTCCGGGAACAGCTCAAAAGAGGCCTTATTATTTCAACCCCCTGCATATTAATCTTACAAGAGATGCTCATCAACCCTTTCAGTCCAGCACCTCTGATAAGCCTATGCAAAAAAGTTTCCACCTGATCATTGCTGTTATGAGCAACGGCTATTTTTTGATAACCATTCTTTTTTGCTATCTGAATCAGAAACTGATATCTTTCTACTCTGGCAACTTCTTCAAGCGAACGCTTCTGGTCTTCTGCTATTTTGGAAATATTTTTTTTATGGGTATAAAAAGGCGCATTCAAATCAGATGCTAATTTTCTTACAAATTCTACTTCTAAATCAGATTCTTCACGAATCCCATGATTGAAACAAGCAATGCCAATATTTAAATTAAAAACCTTAATCAATTCTTTAAAGACATGCGCCATTGCAACAGAATCCGGACCTCCTGAAACAGCAAGAAGTACAGAATCACCCTTTTTGATTAAAAAATATTTCTGAATTATCACGCTTATTTTAGGAATCATATTATTTATTACAATATTACCTCAACAATAAAAACATTCTACTATAATTCTATGTAAAATAAACTTTTTAATGATTATAGAAAACAAGAATAAATAGATTATTGCTTTTTAATCAGATTAAAATTTTGAAAAGTCAACTTGTTACAATCTTTACTTGCTCTATTAAACACTACTGCTCTTTCGTTTTTCATGTAACACAAAAAGCCTATTCAGTTACAATTTTATAAACCTTATCGTTCTCATGCACCCGCTGCTTGACTTTAATTCCTATTTCACTTCCCTTAGAAGCAACCGAGACATTTACATAGTTAATCTGCATTGATTTAACAGCTTGAGTAAAATCATCATGAACTCCTTTTATATGAATTCTATCTCCAAGGTGCAAAGAAGCTTTTAGTTTTATAATCCCAACAGAAATTTTGCCAAAACAATGTGTCACACGCCCAATTTCTTTCTCCTTGCTCAATTTGTTTTTTGGTGATTGACGGTTCTTTTTCGCTGTTTTAGAAGTACTCTTAGAGGTAGGTTTTGTTTTCTTAGGTGTTTTCTTTACTGATTGAGCAGTTTTGTTTTTTCCCTTAGAAACCTTTTGTTTCTTGTCTTCTTTATCTATCAAGTTTTTAAAAACTTTAAACACCCCCATCTATTCACCTTCCTCAAAAAACATACGCAGATAAAATGCTTTCTCATCAAGATCATACAGCTCATCCATAGTAAACCCATACTTATTTGCTACCTCCATAAGCACTCTTTTTTCATATTTTGTGTTATATTTAAATCTGAAAATATTCTATTGCAAAATAAAAAACAAGTCAATTAAAAGAAGAGATTCTGGCGGTGAGTGGACTCGCCCCGCTAGAACCACTGTATTGGGATGCTCCGCTAAACCACTAACAATACGGGTATGAGCCACGGCTAAAGCCAGAAAACATAGTTTTGACCTTACTGACTACTAGTACTTCCCTACTTAGACTCCATAGTATCCTTTTGGAGTTAAGTGATTAATATTTACTGTATTATTTCACAACGAAACAAAACGGGGAAATATAAAAATAAAAACCAGTAAATTGACATAATAAATTGGCATCTATTTCGTAGTTCCTCATCTGCTGGTAGTTTAATAAGTTTAGAGCTACCATATTAAAAATAACTATTGATATATAAATTCATTTTGAAATACTTCCCCGTAACTAAATTAGACAAAACACCGTACATATGTTACATTTATTTAGGGTGCTTACAAATCACATATGGATACTTAATGAAAAGAAATTTTATCAATATTATATTTCTGGTCTTAATAACAACCATTGTGACACCACCCCCTCTTACTTTTGCAAGAAGAACAAAAACAACCATACAAAATGTAGGTTTTAAGCCTTTAGACGCATTACACAATAATCCTACTCTTAAAGCTTTCATCGAAAATGTTCTAACCAAACGCTATACGAACTGGGGATTACCAGCGAATTTAGTGAAGTATATCTTTGCTACTCTTGAAAAATATAGAAATAATCCAGAACAAGCCAGGCAAAGAGTTTATGCAGAAACCATAGATTTTGAAACAAATACAGATTGGCAAGAAGCATATAATCGATATAAGAGTGCTACAAAATATACTACAACATTCAGTCAGATAGAACAGGTTTTAGGAAGTCTCCCTATAGGAGCAACTGTTGTCGACGTAGGATGCGGCAACAATATTCTCGGAAAAGAAATTGCAATAAATAATCCTAAAATTTCTATTATAGGAACTGATACCTACGATTACCATGAAGAACATGGACTTTCTAATCTTAATTTTCTTCAACAATCCTCTCCTTTTGACATACCTATAGGAGAGGAATCTGTTGATGTTATAATTTTAAATGCAACATTACACCATGTATCTCCAGAAGAAATCGGTGAATTTTTAAACGAATTATCCAGAATCTTAAAACCTGGTGGTAAAGTTATATTAGTTGAAGATACATGGTCTGAAAATATACCTTTTAAAACTGAAGAATCAGATATCGAATTAACAAATGAGTTCCTAAGTTTAGTAGAACAATATGGAGAAGATTTTGCAAAAGAATATCTCATATTTAACGATTGGTATTCAAATATAGTTGTTCATCAATGGGATGGAATGGCAATGCCATATAATTTTCATTCAATGGAATCATGGCAAACCATATTCCAAAACCAAGGGTTTACTACATCAGAAACTCTGTTTTTTGGATTTTTAAAACAAACATTTCATAAACCTAGTGTTGGGATAATTGTATTTACAAATTAAAAAAACTAGCGGTGAGTGGACTCGCCCCGATAGAACCACTGTATTAGGATGCTCCGCTAAACCACTGACACTACGGGCATGAGCCTGTCAAAATCATAGATTTTAACCCTACTGACTACTAATATACTTCCCTACTTAGCCTCCATCACCTCCTTTTGGGGGTAAGTGGTTAGTATTTATAGTATTATTTTACTACGGAATGAGGCAGGAATATATAAAAAGAAAAGCCCGCCAAATTAATGACGGGCTTTTTAATTTAGATCGCAATCAAAGATTAATTGTCTTCATTAGAAGCTCTTTCGTTATAGTCATGCCATTCAAATGGCGTTCTGCTTAAATCATTGAAAGCTCTTTCGTTATAGTCATGCCATTCAAATGGAATATTTCTTAAATCACAACTATAAATATTCAAAAGGATACCCAGAACGTAGCCATCGATTGCAAAATCTTGTATATCAGGATATTTAAACTTAATAAATTCGTCTATTCTTTTAGTAAAAGATTCAGTTTCAGCTTCAATATCCATTTCTTGTTCTGAATATATACCTACAATAGCCCTTAGTTGTTCAGTTATATTCACAACATCTTTAGGTAATACACATGCACCACCTACCATTGAAGAAAATAAAGCCCCATCTATGACTTCTAAAGCCTTATTTAAACTATCCATATCAACATCTTCTAATGAGTATGCAAAATCTTTAGCAACCCCTTTCTTAAAGTCAACGTATTCCATTTTTTCTAGACTGCCGACAATTGCTCGTTGATTTTCTTGTTGTACGTAATTACAAGTTATAGGCATATTTTGTTGCTTCAAAAGTACAGCAAAACTTGGTAAACTAAACATTGTTATTCCTAAAAATCCTATTGTCGTAATTACTATTAAATTCTTCATCTTCTAATCTCCTTTTTTACCTTTCACACCTTTTATTCTCATCTTATCTATTTCAAGCCCCCCTAAGAGCAATTTATTTCCAACATAATTATACCATAAAATCAATACTTATCAAATAACTTTTATAAATTATTTAATTTATGGTGGTAAAAACATTTTTATATTAATACAACATTTAGAATAGAGTAAAACACAGATAAAAATATAGGACTAAAAACATAGAATAAAAACTGGCGGTGAGTGGACTCGCCCCGATAGAACCACTGTATTGGGATGCTCCGCTAAACCACTGACAATACGGGTATGAGCCTGTCAAAATCATAGATTTTAACCCTACTGACTACTACTTTACTTCCCTACTTAGCCTCCATCGCCTCCTTTTGGGGTTAAGTGGTTAGCATTTATAGTCTTATTATACTACAGGATGGGATAGGATATAAAAAGAAAAGCCCGCTAAATTAATAACGGGCTTATTTTTGCAACTAATAAACTACATCGTCATCATACCTTCTTTAATGGTATTCAAAATATCAGGATTATCTAATATTTTTTGAAATAAGT
Source organism: Candidatus Saelkia tenebricola (assembly GCA_030765145.1). GTDB lineage: Bacteria > Omnitrophota > Gorgyraeia > Kaelpiales > Kaelpiaceae > Saelkia > Saelkia tenebricola. The sequence continues at coordinate 10,016 of JAVCDA010000037.1, forward strand.
CAGAGCTCATCGCATCAATTCGTAATGAGAAGATTACCCTTCCAACAGTCGTTGACACTTCATGATTTTGGGCTACCTCATCAATGATTGAATATAATTGGTCTTCCTTATCTGTTAATTCTATTGTTACATCTTTTATTAAATTCCCAAGCTGTTCAATTAAACCTATCTTTTCATCAATAGTAGTATCTTCATTTTCTGCAATACTAATTAAAATATTCTCAAACATTTCCTTAGCAGGAAGAAGATACGTTGTCTTTTTTACTTTTGCTCTTCCGAGTGCAAGCATATGTTCTAGCGCATCAGGTTCTAAAGTAGCAATTGCAACTTCCTCATCTCCTTGTTGTAAATATTCAAAAGTAACTCCAATATCAATTCTATCAGGTGGAGTGCCATCAGCAATACCGCATTCTGCCATATTGTAAGAAATGAAACTTACTGCTAAAACAACTGCTCCTAATAATGCTAACTTCTTCATCTTTACACCTCCGTTTTATTCTTTGGTTTCTTCATCTATATCAAGCCTCTCAAAATTTCCCTATGTAGTATTTATCGCATACAATACTTGCTTGTCAAATCACTTCCTAAGCTTTTTTAAATTGCGCGTATTTATTAGGTAGGATTAGGTTTGGCGGTGAGTGGACTCGAACCACTGACAATACGGGTATGAGCCGTATGCTCTAACCAACTGAGCTACACCGCCGAATTGAGGCTCTATTATATCAAAAGATAATTTGTTTTAAAGACTAATATCTTTCAGGCTCTACAAGCAGATATAATCTGCACACCTTTAGGAAGTTGTGCATTAAATCTCTGCATCAATTCGTCTGGTGAAAGAGGCAATAACAACTTAAAATACAATTTCTCTTCCCTGCTTTCTACACCAAGCTTAAGCGCACGTTCAAATTTTATTTTCGGGTGCGGGTGAAAACCTTTAGAAAAAACAACAGGTATTTCAGCCCTTCTTAAAACCCTTTGAAAAAGACGCATTAAATCCAAATGTGAAATAAATCTTAAAATACCTACTTTTGAAAAAATAAACAGATAACTAAAATACTGCTCGTTCATACACTTCTTTCTATTAATTTTTTAAGATCTTCTATATCCATAGAAGAAAACATTGCCTGCTCATAGCTAATATGTCCACCTAAGTATGAATCAGCTAAGCTCTGGTTCATGGTACTCATGCCCTCAGATTGGCCAGTTTGCATTACAGAGTAAAGTTGATGACCTTTTTTATCCCTCACCAAGCTTCTCACTGCATGATTAGCAAGCATTAATTCATGCGCAAGAACTCTTCCATCTCCCTGTTTATTAGGTAAAAGTTGTTGAGTCAAAACTGCAAGCAAAACAAACGAAAGCTGAACTCGAACCTGATCCTGCTTGTAAGAAGGAAATACATCCACTATTCTGTTTATACTTTGAACCGCATCCGGAGTATGTAAAGTTGCAAAAGCCAAATGGCCGGTCTCTGCAATATTTAAAGCAGCTTCGATTGTCTCAATATCTCTCATCTCTCCTATTAAAATCACATCCGGATCTTCTCTTAAAACATGTTTTAACGCATTTGTAAAATTATGAGTATCAACACTAATTTCCCTCTGATTAATAATAGAACGTTTTGACTCGAATACATATTCTATTGGATCTTCTACTGTCATAATATGATTCCCTTTATTCTGGTTTATCCAGTTTAACATTGCTGCAAGCGATGTCGACTTACCGCTTCCCGTAGGTCCTGTAACCAGAATCAAACCTTTTTTCTTGCTAAGCAGCTTTTCAATAATAATATCTTCAGGTAAACCGCATTCCGATATGGCTGGGATTTTCAAAGGAAGCATCCTTACAGCAGCTCCTATGCTGCCTCTTTGACGGTAAAGATTTATTCTATAACGGGCTGCATTTTCTACCTCAATTGCAAAATCAAGCTCCCATTCGTTTTCAAATTTTTGCTGTTGATCAGAAGTAATAAAACTATAACATAATCTTTTAATATCTTCTGAAGAATGTTTAGCATATTTTGTATGTTCGAGCTCTCCATTAATTCGAAAAATTGGAGCATAACCTGATTTAAGATGTAAGTCAGACGCATTATTTTCTACCATTTCCAGTAAAAGTTTTTTTACATCCTCATGCATCTCTGTTTTAGCATCAAGATTATTACTTGCTCCCATTTCTCCTCCTTTTTAGTTATATAAATTCACTGTTATTACTTAACTCAACAACCTATATATTAACCCAAGAGGCCTTAAAAAACCACAATTAGCGTATTTCTAAAATTAAATTCTTATCTATTCTAACCTTACCAATCTCTTCATCTATCAATATGCGCACTACTACTGTCTCACTATCTTCACCTACAATACCACCTTTAAACACCAAACCATTTTTAAGTGTAACCTTACCTAAATAAGGCGTAAACACGCTGGATTCTAACTCTTCAATTTTGCTATCTTTTTTTGTAAATGCCAACACTTTGGATTTAAGTTCTTCTGAATTATTAAAAACATATACCGAACCAAAAGTAAAAACTGCTATGATGATAAACATTTTAAAAACAGCCATAAACCGTTTGATAGTAACACCCTTAGCACTAAGAATTTTTCCTTTGCCGGTTTTTTTTGCGAAATACATAGCCCTGTCAGCCATACCTATCAAAGCTTTAACATCTTGTGCATCATGAGGATAATCAACAATTCCATAACTTGCTGTCATTTTAAAAAATCTATTCTTATAAAGAAAAGGCCTTTTTTGCATATTGCTATTGCATTTTTTAAACAATTCAGAAACATACTTCTTGTCTCTCTTCTGAATAATTATTATAAACTCATCGCCTCCATACCTAAATATTACACCCGCATTAGCAACAGTAAGTTTTATTGTGCTGGCTACATATTTTAAAATCTCATCACCAAAAAGATGACCATATTCATCGTTATATTTCTTAAAACCATCCAGATCCATCAAACCCAAGGAAAAATTACTACCTAACTCAATAAGCTTACTCACATAGGGAATCAATTCTTCTCTGGTAAAAAACCCTGTTAGAATATCTTCTTTCATCTTTAAAAACCTCAGAGGTTTTCTATCCATTTATATCTCTCCTTCTCCTTTGATACATACAAAAACCACCTAAATCTTGTTCTTTGCCACAGAATAACTTTTCCACAGCTCATCCTTACTAATACCTGCATCAATATGCTCCCAAGGCAAAACCGAATCTTTACACCACTTAGGTTTAAGATAAATATCCAAATTCAACCCGCAAGATTCAAAAGCATTATACCATAAATCAGACTTAAATTCTCGCTCCCAAGAATCAAACCGACCGCCTTTCATCCAAACTTCAAAAATAATACAGCTCAACCTTCTATCCCCCCGTGATAAAATCGCCTCCGTTAAAGAAAAATCATACTTTCTAATACTCCAATCAACCTTATAACTACCAAGTTGTTTCTTTACGAAATATAATTGATTTTCTATATTCTCCCTAGACTCAAAATCCATCCATTGAAAAGGCGTGTGCGGCTTGGGAATAAATGTTGCAAAACTTAATTTCAACCTGATACGTCTCTTTGTCTTTAAAGATAATAGGTGTAATAAAAATCTTTTCATTTCTATTAAATCCTCATCCTTCATACCGGGCAATCCTAACATATAGTATAATTTTACCTGTTTCCATCCGTTATCAAGAGCAAACTTTACAACTTTGACTAACTGCTCTTCCTCTACATTCTTGCCGATAATATCCTTCATCCTTAAAGAAGTCACCTCTGGGGCAAATGTCAATGCAGGTCTTTTTGTTTCGAGGAATCCGCCTAACACATCTTCTATATTTTTACCAACCCAAAGAGACGGCAAACTTATAAAAACATTTTGATCACAAAAACTCTGCTTAAGACCGTTCAACAGCTCCGACAGATATGGATAATCCCCAGTGGAAAGAGAAGAAAGACAAATCTCTTCATACCCAGTATGTTTATAATTCTCCTTTGCAATCTGAATAAGATTCTTAGCTGTTCTGGATCTAAAAGGTCCGTAATAAACTCTAGCCTGACAAAACCTACAGAACTTAGGACAACCGCGCATAACCTCTAAATTTATTCTATCATGTACTGTTTGAATATACGGCACAATAGGATTAACTGGGTGTAAAGCAGAATCTAAATCTATAACTGTTGATTTTTTTATTTTTCTTTCAACTTCCGGAACCATAAACCCCTCTTTAGTCTGCTTAAGTTGATAAAGAGATGGCACATATACAGACTCATTCCCTGAGACCAACTCCAAGAGCCTTACTCTCGATATCCTTTTCTGTTTCCACTGTTTTACTACATCAAGTACATCATGAATTACTTCCTCGGCATCTCCTACAATAAAAAAATCAAAAAAATCAGCTACCGGCTCAGGATTGAGCGTACAAGGCCCCCCTCCAATTACCAGAGGATGATCTTCATCTCTATCTCTCTGCCAGATTTGAAGCCCCCCTAAGTCAAGAATTGTCAAAATATTTGTATAATTAAGTTCATGCTGCAGAGTAAAAGCAACTACATCAAACTTATTAATTGGTGTTTTGCTTTCCAAGCTAAACAAAACTTGATTACGCTGCCTTAAATATTGCTCAAAATCACTCCAAGGAGCAAAACATCTTTCGCAAAGAACATCATTTTTTGAATTCAATAATTCATAAATAACTTTTAGCCCCTGATTACTCATGCCTATTTCATAAATATCTGGATAAGAAATTAAGATTTTTATATCTATGAGCCCCCAATTCTTTAACACCTGATTCCACTCTTCCCCTATATAACGTCCCGGTTTTTGAACCTGATTTAAATCATCTAAAAAATTCATCTTATTTTGCGTTTTTTAAAAAATAACGCCACCATGGATATTGTTATTATTAAATCCGAGCCACCATAACTAAGCAATGGCAACGGTAAACCTACAATCGGAACAAGCCCCATTGTCATTCCTATATTTAAAACCAATTGAACAGATATAATGACCAAAAACATATATAAAAGAACACCTATCATATCATCCTTAAATTCCTCTACTACACTAAGCATTCTCCTCAATAAAAAATAATACAGCATTAAAAGCACAACAGCTCCTATAAACCCCCATTCCTCTGCAAAAACAGGAAACACAAAATCTGTATGGCTTTCCGGCAAAAACCTTAATTGACCCTGAGCACCTTTTAACCAGCCTTTACCTAAAATCCGGCCTGAACCAATTGCAATTTTAGATTGTAAGAGTGTATAACCCGCACCCAAAGGATCAAGATTGGGATTGGTAAAAGTAAGTAATCTTCTCTTTTGGTAAGGTTCCAGATTAAAACACAGAAGTGGCACCATAATAACTCCGATTATAATCCAAGGTAAAGCTTTTCTTAATGAGGCCTTTTTAAAGATAAAAAATGCAAACAAAGATGGAAAAAGCATTAAAGCTCCTCCCAAATCCGGTTCTTTTGCAATAAGTAGTGCCGGTATGATAACAGTAAGAATCGGAAGAAAATATGCTCCAGTAGAATGGAATTCTCTAAAATAAAACATCGCAACCATAAAAACAGGCAGAGAAAATTTCATAACCTGCGAAGGCTGAAAATTGAAAAATCCTAACCTTATCCAACGATGAGTACCTTCTGTTGGCAAGAAAAGAACAACAATTAAAAGCAAAACAGAGAACAAGTAAAGCAACGAAGCCATATTAATTAAACGTCTTGCTCCTATTAAATACATACAATAACCAAACAATATAGAAATGAAAAACCAGGTAATCTGCTTAGCAATATAATTATGAGAAAAATTATAACCTGCACTATATATATTTAATATTCCAATAAAAAATATCAACACCACCAGTAAAATAAGAATATAATCAACTTTATTTTTCATTTTTCACTATCTTTATCGAAATAATATTGCAAGAATTCTCTTGCCATTCTTGCAGCAACAAACCCTCCTCCACCACCATGTTCCACAAAAACCAAAAATACGATTTCAGTATTTTTATACGGCGCGAAGCCAGTAAACCAAGCATGAGAATTTCCAAGCGGTGTTTGAGCAGTAGCTGTTTTTCCAGAAACAAAACCACCTACCCTCGCTAACTGACCAGTACCTGTAGGATCATTGACAACTCCTCTCATACCATCTCTAACGAGATTTAAAGTTTTACTATTTATTGAGAGCTTTTCAGCTTCTTTTCTATAAGTCTTTTCCCCGCTTATTGATTTACATACAACAGGAGTTACCATATAGCCCCCGTTTGCAATAGCTGCAATAAATCTTAAAACCTGAACAGGGGTAACTAAAAGATAACCTTGACCAATGGATAAATTAATTGTATCTCCCGGGTACCAAATCTCTTTTGTTTGTTTAAGCTTCCAATCAGGAGAAGGCAAAAACCCGCTAGATTCATAAGGCAAATCAATACCGGTCTTTTCACCAAAACCAAATTTCTTACTATAACTCACTATATCTTTAACCCCGACTTTTAATCCTGCTTGATAAAAATATACATTACATGAATGAACCACAGCATCTCTTAAATTCTGCCAACCATGGCCTTCTTCTTTCCAACATTTGTACTTTCTGCCTTTAAAATCAAAAAATCCAGGGCAAAAGAATTTTGCACCAGGGGCAATACTACCTTCCTCAAGCCCTGCAGTTGCAACAAGTAATTTAAAGATAGAACCCAAGGGGTATTCTGCCTGAATAGCACGGTTAAAAAAAGGCTGCGTTTTAGAATTTAAAAGAGCTTCCACATCATGATCTTGAGAATTCAAAAACACATTCGGATTAAAACCCGGATTACTGACAAAAACAATGACCTCTGCTGTTTTTACATCCATTGCAAGAAAACATCCTTGTTTACCACTCATAAGCTCTTCCGCTTTTTTCTGAAGATTTAAATCAAGAGTTAAATATACATCCAATCCTCTTTCAGGATTCTCCCTGCTTAAAACTTCTATTATCCTGCCCCTATTATCAACCTTAACAAGCATTCCCCCATCTGTTCCTTTTAAATATGGCTCCAAAGTTTTCTCTATACCGCTTTTACCTATCAGAGAACTATATCTATATCCATAAGGTTTAAGCTCAATTAATTCCTCATCAGATATCTCACCTAAATATCCTAAAACATGAGAAGCAACAGAATCATAAAAATAATACCTTTTTATATCTTCAGAAACCAAGAGCCCCGAGATATCTCTGTATTTTTCTTTAAACAACAATGCCTTTCTTATAGCAACATTATCCACAAGAGTTAAAGGCGAAAACGGAGCTTTAAATCTTTTCTTATACACAGCCTCCACCTCGCTAACATCAAGATTAAATTCTTCAGCAACAATATTAAAGACTTCATTTTTATCTATAATCCTATCCGGAAGCACCTGGATAACAAAACTCAGCCTGTTCCCAGCCAATTCCTGACCGTAACGGTCCAAGATATTCCCTCTAAAACCAGATAAAGGTAAAACCCGTAAATAATTATTTACGCTCATATTATAAAAAAAACTACCATGTATTAGCTGCAAATTAACTAGCCGTAACATGAGTAATGAAATAGACGCAGTTAAAAAGACCTTGTAAACCTTGCTAAACATTTTTCTATTCCCTGTTGGCTCCAAAAAAGCATTGTTATAAAAATAAAATTTCTAAAGAAACTAAATAACCAAAATAAAATCGAAATATTATATTCCAGAATAAAAGGAAGATTATAAAACACCCTGATTATAAAAAAAGCTAAAGAAAAAAAACAAAAATCAAAAACAATACTATGATGAAATATCTTCCTATATAAAGAAAAGAGAAGATAAACAACTGTAAAAGATAAAATATACACTCCATACAAAGAAACATTGAAAAGCTCTGAAAAAAACACAAACATTACAAATCTTCGAAAATCAAAATTTTTCTGGAAAATTAAAAAATATAAGAATGCAAATGCAAGTAAATCAACCCCTGATATAGTCCTTAAAACCCCTAAAACAATTAAAATAACACTGAAAACTATCACTATTCTTCTATTAAAACCAAAACTTCTTCTGTTTTTCTTAAATCTACAAAAGGACAAATATTAGCTATTTTATACAACTGAGAGGGGTGCATAAAAATATCTACTATTTTACCTATCAGTAATCCTTTGGGCAAAATTCCTTCACCAGATGTTGAAATCACATCTCCTATTTTAGCATCGGTATCCAAACTAAGATATAACAGCTTTAAATTACCTTTTTCTATTCCTCCAACCAAAAGTCCGATTTCCCGAGTCGATACAATACGCACAGAAACATTAAACCTTGGATCAGAATAAGGCAAAACAGAAGAAAACCCCTTATTGACTCTTTCTACAACACCAATCAAACCAATCGGAGTTAAAACAGCCGAATTTCTACTCACTCCTTCTTGTATCCCTGCATCTATGATTAACTGATTCAATATCTCCTCTTGATCCCGGCCAATTATTCTAGCTACACAGCTTTTGCGGAATTTTTTCTTAAAACCTAGTATATCTTGTAATCTTTCAATCTCTTTTTCTAACTCTTTTATTCTGGATATCTGAATCTTATTATTTTCTGAGCCATGCTCCATATTATCAGTTGTGACAAATTTTCGGGGAATCGCTAATTGAACAACAGGATTCGAAAATACATGCCCGGAGATATTCAGAATAACATCATAAAGAAAACCTTTGACGAAATAGAGCAATAGAAACAAACATACTAAAATCAGACCCCTTTTCATCTATAATGTATTCCTCTGCTTAAGGATTTTTTAAGATTCCAGCTTAGGCTGGACAGTGACTTTTCTTAAATACTTCAACTCACCCAGAACCTTACCGGTACCCAATGCCACAGCAGTCAAAGGATCATCAGCAATATGGACAGGAAGTCCAGTTTCTTCTGTTATCAATCTGTCTATTCCTCTTAGTAGAGCTCCGCCACCTGCTAAAACAATTCCAACTTCTATCAAATCAGCTGCTAACTCAGGAGGAGTCCTCTCTAAAGTAAATCTTGTAACTTCCAGAATCTGGGTTACTGGTTCCGCCATTGCCTCTCTAATTTCTTCTGAAGTAACAGTTACTGTTTTCGGCAATCCTGTAACTATATCGCGCCCCCTAACTCCCATACTAATCTCTTCATCCAAAGGATAGGCCGAACCTATTTTAATTTTTATATCCTCTGCAGTTCTCTCACCTATCATTAAATTATAAGTTTTTTTCATATGCTGCGTTATTGCTTCATCCATTTCATCTCCGCCAACACGAATGCTTTTAGCCATAACAAGACCAGCCAGTGAAATAACAGCAATTTCTGTCGTACCTCCACCTATATCTATCACCATATTTCCTGCAGGTTCATATATAGGCAACCCTACACCAATTGCAGCAGCAATAGGTTCTTCGATTAAATAAACATCTCTCGCTCCTGCATGCAATGCAGAATCTTTAACAGCCCGTTTTTCCACTTCAGTAATACCTGAAGGTATTGCAATAATAACCCTGGGCTTAAGAAATAATTTCTTTTTGCAAACTTTTCTGATAAAATACCTCAACATCTGCTCCGTAACTTCAAAATCGGTAATAACCCCGTCTTGTAAAGGCCTTATAGCAACAATATTTCCGGGGGTTTTTCCAAGCATTCTCTTGGCTTCTTCTCCTACTGCCAAAACACGATTCTGGGTTTTTTCAATAGCAACAACCGATGGTTCGCATAGAACAATGCCTTCACCTTTAACATAGACAAGCGTAGAAGCAGTACCTAAATCTATGCCCACATCCGAAGAAAATGAACCGCTAATATTATCTATCACAGACTTTAGACTGCTCCAAAAATTTAATAAATTTACTTTAACCATTTTAAACTGCCTCATTTTATCAACTTAAAACAATTAAGTCAATTTTCATTTTTCATATGTCTCCTAATATCTTTTGAACATCAAGCAGAAAATCAGGATACGAAATCTTAATACAATCTAAATTATCTATTGAAAAATCTCCTTTACTCACTAAAGCTGCAATAATAGAAACCATGGCTGTTCTATGATCCGAAAAAGCACAAAGCGAAGCAGACTTGAACCTCTTTATACCCCGTATTTTTATATTATCAATATCAACTTCCATTTCAGCACCCATATTTTTTAAATTGACCAACATAGAATTGATCCTATCCGTCTCTTTAAGACGCAATTCTGATACACCTTCTATATAAGTTTCACCTTTTGCAAGAGAGGCAATTAAAAATAATATCGGCAACTCATCTATCATACGAGGGATTTCCTCTTTTTTGACATTTATACCATTTAAAGTAGAACTAGTCACAATAATATCTCCATATGGTTCGTAAATTTCTGATTCCTCTTCCTTTACCTTACACACAACTTCTATCTCACCACCCATTCTTTTTAACACATCGATAAAACCCAAACGCGTAGGATTTAATCCTACATTTTTTATAACCAATCTAGAATCCGAGGACAAAAGACATAAAGCTATGAAAAAAGCTGCACTGGAAATATCTCCTGGAATAAACATATCTTGGGCTGTAATTTGTTTAACAAAAGATATTTCTGTTTTTAAACCTTCTATCTTTATATCAGCCTCAAAAGCTTTAAGCATTCTTTCGGTGTGATCCCTGGATTTAAAAGGCTCATGAATAATAGTTTTTCCCTTTGCATACATCCCGGCAATTAAAAGAGCTGATTTAACCTGTGCACTTGCAACCGGCAATTCGTATTCTACACCCTTAAGCTTCCCGCCTTTAATCCTTACAGGCAACAGATTGTCGTTATCTTCCCCCCTAATATCAGCCCCCATGAGCCTTAGTGGCTGAATAACACGGGCCATAGGTCTTCGTGAAAGAGAATTATCCCCAATAAGTACTGTTTCAAAACTCTGAGCACTTAGGAGTCCTGTTATAAGCCGTGCAGTTGTACCGGAATTACCCAAATACAATTCTCCCAAAGGTGCTTTCAACCCTTTTAATCCGACACCGGAAACTTCCAGACTCCTTTCATCAATCAAATCTATATTTACACCTAAAGCTTGAAAAGCTTTAACCGTTGAGAGACAATCCTCGCTAAATAAGAAATTTCTGATTTTAACAGCATTACTTGATAGGCTTGAAAAAAAAACACTGCGATGAGATATGGATTTATCAGCAGGCGGACTGTAATACGAATCAAATGATAATCCAGATTTCCCTGTTATCTTCATTTAGGAGATTATTATTCCACTACTAACTCTACCTCTAATCCATCGCTAATATTTTCGGCTCCCTCCAAAATATCGAAAACAGACATAGATTCATACACCCGATCCGGTCTAATACGCCCCACTTGATTACCCTGAATGATCAAAATATAATTCACATCAAGAATAATCCCGTCTTTTTCCCCTCTATTTATTACAATAAATTTATATTCCTTGTTAAATGCCATTATCTGTGCAGAAAATTCAGCAGAAACAACTGTAGCAATGTTCTCTTTGACTACCGCAGATGTTTCTTCGTTTACTCTTATATTCTCTAATTTTATATCTTCTAATTTAACTCCTTCATCTATAACATCAGATACTTCTACTGCTATGGCTTTTGCATTAACCACCTCTTCTTCTAAAACAGCTATTTTATACTTAAACTCGTTGATCTTCTGATTTTGAGATTCCAACCTTTTTAATAAAATATCTCTCTCTTTAGTCATCATCTCCACCTCAAAATCGGTATTTTTTAAAGAATCATTTAACTCATTTACAACCTTACTCATCTTTTGATTCTCATTATTCGTAGCATTGATCTGCTCTATTACACCTTCAAGCTCTGCTTTTAATACTTCGCTTTCTTTTCGAGCAGTATCCAAATTCATCTCAAGCTCCTTACTCAACATTACAGCCTGTTCTTTTTCCTGGTAAAGTAGAAAATAACCAAAACCGATACCTGATATAATAATTAACACTAAAATCACAATTAAAACAGTTCTCACCATCTTACACCTCCTTATTCAAATTTTCTAAAATACTTAGATAATTTTTAATCCCTGAATGCATCAATAAATCCTCAAAATCTTTTGGCAATGGTGCTTGAAAACGCATATTTTCTTTTGTTTTAGGATGTTTAAATTCAATCCAAAAAGCATGAAGGGCCTGCCTAGAAATGACGGTTGATTTCCTCCCGTATTTTGAATCTCCAATAATTGAATGACCATAATCCTTCATATGGACCCTTAATTGATGAGTCCTACCTGTCTTAGGATATAATAACACGAATGTGTAAGAGTGTAAACGCTTCAATACTTTGAAATAAGTTTTAGCATCTTTTCCTTTACTATAATCTATCTTCATTTTTTTTCTTTGATACTTTCCTCTGGCTATCGGACGTTCTATAACACCTTCTTCTGCTATCATCTCCCCTTCTACAACAGCTAAATATTTTTTCAAAACCAATCTCTTTTTAAACTGATCCGAAATATTTATATGCGTCGAATTATTCTTAGCAATTATTAATAAACCTGAAGTATCTTTATCCAGGCGATGTATTATCCCCGGTTTTAATGGACCACCAACACTTGAGAGCTGGTTAAACTTATAAAGCAACGCATTCACAAGTGCAGGCCTCCCATTCAAAGAGACAGGATGAGTAAGCAACCCAGCGGGTTTATTAATTACTGCTATATCCCGATCTTCATACACAACAGTAATCGGAATATCTTGGGGGATAATAACCTGTTCAACTTTATCTATGGTAATTAAAACATTGTCATTACATTTTAATTTGCACCCTGGTTTTACGACTTTTTTACAATTAACTTTGACTCGTCCCTCTCGAATTAATTTCTTAAGTCTTTCCCGTGAAAAATCCCGCAATTTTGAATGTAAAAAGACATCCAACCTTTCGCCATCTTCTTGGAACTGAAAATTAGCTACTTTGATCTTTTCTAAAGAAAACATCTTTTAAAATAAAAATTATACCAAATGTTATGTAAGTATCTGCCAAATTAAATGTTGGAAAACTACCTAAATCCAGATAATCTAAAATCCCTCCGTAAAAAAATCGATCCATCAAATTAGATGTAGCTCCACCCAAGATTAAAGCCAGAGGCAGAAAAAAATTCTTTTTTTTTAATCTAAAAACAAAATAAATAAAAAAGTATGTTATTATAACCAGATTAAGCCACAAAAAAAGTTGCGGAAAATTCCTACATAAACCAAAAGCAATCCCGGGATTTATCAATGTACGGATTTCAAAATAATGCGGAATAATCTGTAAAATCAAAGAATTTAATGGAAATTTTATTAAAACACTTTTTACTACTTGATCTGAAATTACAAATATCAGGATGAAAAAAAAATAAAGGCCCTTTTTACAGGGGCCGATTTTCATCGTGCTTCCTTCCTAATCCTTTTTTCTTCTTCTTCTTGACAATTAAGGCAATTCTTAGCATAAGGAATTGCTTTTAACCTTTTTTTTGTAATCTTCTTATTACAAAACTCACAAATCCCATATCCTCCGGAATCCATTTTGGATAAAGCTTCATCTATAAGATAAATTAGCTCTTGCTCATTCTTGACCAATGTATATGAAAAGTCCCTGTCAAAACTGTCGCTAGCCATGTCAGCCATATGGTATGTATAGCCAGAAATTTCACCTGAAGCATCTCGTTGAGATTTGGCAATATTCTCCTCAGTTAAATGCCTGATTTCGCGTGAAATTTTTTGTTTCAATTCTATCAGAAGAATTCTATATTTTTCCCAATTCTGACTTACAACCTTTTTTTTCTCTTTTCTTTTTTTATTCACCATTAGAAACTCCTTAACACATCCACACATCTCGCACAAACATCTGCAAACTCAGTACTACTACCAACATCATCGGTATAATTCCAACAACGGGCACACTTAACCCCTTTACTTTTTTCTACCTCAATAATCATGTCTTTTCCTGTTTCTAACTGAACAGTATCTTTTATTCTTTCCAGTTCTACAACTGATACAATAAACAACGTGTGTAAAATAGCCTTATAATTATCCAAAAACTGATATGTTTTGTCCAGCGCAATCTTCAAAATAACTTTTGCTTCCAGAGAACTCCCTAATTCATGCGCCTCTCTTTTAGACTCAATAACCTTCATAACTAAACTTCTGATTTCAAGCAAACTATTAAAATCTTTTAAAATTCTATCATCAATTTCACTGAACTCTTCCTCATCAAGAAAAGACAACTGGACACTTTTATACTGAGCATCTTTATCAATTTTATTTTTAATGCTCTTCCAGACGTCATCTGCAGTAAAAGGCAGAATAGGCCCAACCAGCTTAGCTAAAACAATACTCAGCCGATATAAAACCGTCTGCGACGACTTTCTTTTCACATCACAAGGAGAAAACGTATACATCCTATCTTTTAGGATATCTAAGTATACAGAGGATAATGTTTCATTCATAAAAAGGTATACTTTCTTGAAAACGCTGTGAAAATCATAACCCTCATAACATCCAATTACATCTTTCACCAGCAAGTTGATCTCATTATACATCCATTTATCAATAAAATCTAAATCCTGATATTTAACCGCTTCATGAGGGGCAAAATCATAGATATTACTGATAAGAAATCTAAATGTATTTCTGATTTTCCTATAAGCATCTACAACCTGAGAAATTATTTCTTCCGAAACTCTTAAGTCCTGCGTAAAATCACGCGATACAACCCATAATCTTAAAACATCTGCTCCATATTTATCAACGATTTCAAAAGGAGAAATAACATTGCCTTGTGATTTAGACATTTTCTTCCCATTACCATCAACCACAAACCCATGTGTTAAAACATTTTTATACGGAGGGATTTCTTTTATACTAATCCCGGTAATTAAAGACGTTTGAAACCACCCTCTATGCTGATCACTCCCTTCTAAATATAAATCCGCAGGATATTTAAGTCCGTAATCTTCATTTAAAACAGCTTGATGGCTGATGCCTGATTCAAACCAAACATCTATAATGTCATTCTCTTTTTCAAAAGCATCCGGATTTTTATTTTCACATTGAGGACATTTAAATCCGACAGGTAAAAACATAGAGCAATCTTCCTTGAACCAAACATCCGAACCTTCTTTAGACACCTTTTGAGCAACATTTAAAACCAGATTTTTATCTAATATAGATTTGCCACACAAAATACATCTAACAGAAGGGATCCCAACTCCCCAGTATCTCTGTCTTGAGAGACACCAGTCAGGCCTAGTCTGTAACATCGCTTTAATTCTTTGCAATCCTAAATTTGGAAACCATTTAACACTTCCTGCTGCTTGTAACAACTTTTCTCTTAAACCTGCTTTATCTATAGACATAAACAACTGTAATGTTGCCCGGAATATAATAGGCGTTTTACATCGCCAACAATGAGGATAAGAATGCTGAATCTGAGATTCCTTTAGCAAGGCTTCTTTCGTCCTTAAAATCTCCTTAACCTTTTCATTGGCATCCCAAACCAAAAGCCCGCTAAACTCCCCTGCATCCTCAAAAATACCCTTATTGTTTAAAGGCATAATCAATTCCAAATTCTTTTCACGACTTAGGAGATAATCATCCATCCCATGGCCAGGAGCGATGTGCACACAGCCGGTCCCTTCTTCCATAGAAACAAACCCAGCAGTAACAACTTTCGACTGCCTTTCTAAAAAAGGATGATTCAAAACCTCATCTTCAAGTTCTATCCCTTTAAGTTTTGCTATTTCTTTTACTATTTTTATACCTAAGTTTTCTTCAGAAAACTTTTTCATCTTATCTGCTAAAAGCAAGGTATTTCCTGAGGCAACTTTTAATAGAACATAATCTTCATCAGGAGCAACTGCCACTGCTACATTTGATATCAAAGTCCAGGGAGTTGTAGTCCAGATTAAAAAATATACATCTTCGGACAAATTGTATTTCTCTTTTAACTTAGATTCTCCATTCAGCTTAAACTTTACGTATATAGAGTCCGACGTATGTTCTTCGTATTCAACTTCTGCCTCAGCCAGCGCAGTTTCACATTGAATACACCAGTTCACAGGCTTAACATCTTTATATAGATAGCCCTGATCCATTAACTCAGCTAAGCTCTTTAAAATGGCTGCTTCATATTTAAAATCCAATGTCAAATAAGGATTTCCCCAGTCACCCAAAGAGCCGAGCCTCTTAAATTGCCCCTTCTGAATTTCCACATATTCTAATGCATAATCCCGGGCTTTTTTCCTGAAATCTAAAGGATCGATTTCCGCCTTTTTCAAATTTAGCTTCTGTATCAGCTGATGCTCTACAGGAAGGCCATGACAATCCCAACCTGGAATAAAAGATGCAGAAAACCCTCTTAAAAATTTATACCTTACCACAATATCTTTCAGGGTTTTGTTAAGAGCATGTCCTAAATGAATATCCCCGTTAGCATAAGGAGGACCGTCATGAAGAATATACTGGGGGCTGTTCTTACTTTTCTCAATCAGTTTATCGTAAAGATTCAAACTATCCCACTCTTTTAAAAATTCAGGCTCTCTTTTGGGCAAATTCGCCCGCATAGGAAAATCTGTATTTGGTAAATTTAAAGTTTTCTTATAATCTTTCATTTTATTTGCGGTATTAAAGCACATACGACTTCAGCAAGCTTAGGTTCACAACGAGCAGCAACTGCTAAAATATCGTCAAAATCAACAGGCTTCAAGGCATCTGGCAAACATTTATCCGTAATACAACTTATGCCTAAAATTTTAAATCCACAGTGAACTCCTACGATAACTTCCGGCACTGTAGACATACCAACAACATCTGAACCTATTATTCTTAAAAACCGGTATTCAGCTCTAGTTTCTAAGCTAGGTCCTGTAAGAGCTACATAAACCCCTTTATGTATGTTGATTTTCAAATCTTTGGCAACCTTCTCTGCCAATTTAATCAGCTTTTTGTCATAAGGCTGACACATATCAGGAAAGCGCCCCCCGAGCTTATCATCATTAGGCCCTATTAAAGGGTTCAACCCCATAAGGTTTATATGGTCATCTATTATCATTAAATCCCCTTTTTCAAAGTAGGGGTTCATTCCTCCTGCTGCATTGGAAATAATAAGATATTCCCCACCCAACGCCCTCATAACTCTTATCGGATAAGTTACCTCATAAGGAGTATAACCTTCATAAATATGAAACCGACCTTCCATAACAACAACTTTTTTATTGCCAATTTCACCAAAAATCAACTCCCCTTCATGGCCCTTGACTGTTGAGACCGGAAAATGCGGGATATCTTTATAGTCGACAGATTTTTTATTCATTATTTTTCCCTTGAAAGCAGAAAGCCCTGAACCCAAAACAACTGCTATCTCAGGTTTTACCTTAACCTGTTTTCTTATAAAATCTGTTGTCTCTTTAATATTTTTTCTCAAATCTTTCATTTCAATCTCCTATTAAATCATCTCAAATAAAAACTTATCTGCATAAGCGTTTTAATCAGAAACGATCTCAAAAATATTATCAGGAAAAAAGCAATTAAAGGTGATAAATCTATTCCTATTCTATATCCTAATGGTAAAATTTTCCTTATCGGAGAAAGCACAGGTTCAGTTGCTTTATGCAAAAACTGAACAAGCGGATTGTAGGGATCTGGATTAACCCAGGAAATAAGTGCACGGACTAAAATCAGCCAATAGTATATAGTTAATAATATCTCCAATATTTTTGCTACTGCTTCTATGAGATTTGCAAAAATGAACATTTTATTTTCCCAATTCCTTTGCTCTATTTCGAGCTTTTTTAATCCCTTGTTTTAAAATTTCCGAAAAATTTTCTTGATCCCAAAATCTAAGACAAGCTTCGGTTGTCCCACCAGGTGAAGCAACTTTTTCTATTAATTCATCGAATGAAAAGCCCATTTCATTTAATATGCCCATAGTTACCGTAAAAGTCTCCATTACAAGCTTTTCTGAAATATCCGACAATCCAATTTCTGCTGCCGCATCTCTTAAAGCCTTAAGAAAATATACAAAATAAGCCGGACCACTACCTGATATAGCCGTAATAGAATCTATTAAATCCTCACTAACCACTTTAACATTCCCAACAGCAGAAAAAATCCCCTCAGCTATATCCAAATCTTCTTTGGTTGCAGATTCTCCTTGAGTAATAACCGTAAATGATTTTCCAATTAAAGCACCCATATTCGGCATCGCTCTTATAATTCTGGTTTTTCTTAAATAACTTTGAATAAAAGGCGTAGAAATTCCTGCACAAATTGAGATAAACAATTTCTCTTCCTTTGAAATTCCATCTATTTCTAAAAGCAAGCCTTTGATGTCCTGAGGTTTTACAGACACCAGTATTATTTCTACCGTATTTATAAGCTGACTCATGCTTAGATATTTAATCTGGGGATATTGATTAGAAATCTTCTCAATCCTTTTTTCTTTTTTCTCATTATAACAAACGCTGTAAATTCTTGCCTTAAGCAATCCTTTAGCTATTGCCTCGCCCATTTTACCTAAACCTATAATTCCTATATTCATAATTTTTCCTTAAATATAGCACTCCCTATTCTTATTAAATCAGCTCCTTCTTCAACTGCAATCTCAAAATCATCACTCATCCCCATAGAAAGATGGAACTTTCTATTAAATTTTTCTCCCAATCTTTCTGATAAAATTTTTAATTTTCTAAAATAAGGCCTCACATCTTCGATGTTTTCAACAATAGGAGCAACGGTCATAAAACCCATTAGATTAAGATGCGGCAATTTAAAAATCTCATTCACCATATTGATTACCTGAACAGATTCTATGCCAAACTTACTATCCTCTCCTGATGTATTTATCTCAATAAAAACATTCATTATTTTGTTATGCTTAAACAGGCAATCCTCAATTTTATATGCCAATTTTAAACTATCCAAAGAATGAAGATAATCAAATAGCTCAACTGCATATTTCACTTTATTAGTCTGCAAATGACCAACCATATGCCACTTTAAATCTAAATCTTTCAAAGAACTGAACTTACTACGTGCTTCTTGAATTCTATTTTCCCCAATCTCAGTAATTCCAAGCGCAACTGCTTCACGCACAAAATCAACCCCAACATTTTTAGTAACAGCCAATAATTTTACATCTTTTAAGCTCCGATTGCTTTTAAAGGCTGCTTTCTCAATTTTTTCTCTTAAAACTTTTATATTCTCCTGGAGCATTGCCCAATAATCTAACACAAATTAAGATGAAATGTCAATAAATCCCGCCAAATGAAGAATATCGGCATAAACTGGAGTGCTTTTAAGATGGACAATTAACCGATTTTTATTTCTGCTTCTAAAAGACCCCTGACAGAATTACCTATAAAAATCGTATCAGCACGCTTCATATCTTCCAGATACAAGACTTTCTCATAAACCCAACCACTCTCTATTAAATGTTTCCTTAACACCCCTGGCAGCAAACCGCATTTTGCAGAAGGCGTATAAATTTTACCTTTAACACTAAGAAATATATTTGAAATTGCCCCTTCTGTTAATTCACTTTTTGTATTTAAAAATACAACTTCGAAAAAACCATCTTTAAGGACTTTTTCTCTTTCTTGATCATAAAGATCTCTATATGTTGACTTATGATATAAAAATACATTGTCAGAATTAATTTCTATCCGACTCAATTTTACTTTAAGAGGAACAATTACATCTTCCAAAATTTCATAATCAATATCAATTTTTCCTTTTAAATCAACAAACACTCTAATTTTATAAGCTTTACCCAAAAATCCTTCACCCAAAGCATTTAGTCTTTTTTCAAGACACTCCAATTTTAATGGAATCCGGAAAAATTTTGCAGAATCAAGAAGTCTGTCAAGATGTAGATCTAACAAATAATACCCCGACTCCTTATTCCAAAGCATGCTTTCTATCAAGCTAAAAGATGGTATTTTTTTGATCAAAAACCTTGCTTTTAAATTCGCTTCCTTATATTCTGTATCACTATCTGAATCATAAACAATCCCTCCACCAACACCCATCTCTCCCTTACCATCTTTAATTGAAACAGTTCTAATAGCCACATTGAAACAAGAATTATAGTCAGGAGAGATATAGCCAATAGAACCAGTATATATACCGCGAGCCTCTCTTTCCAATCTGGAAATAATCTTCATAGTATTTATCTTTGGCGCTCCGGTTACAGAACCTGAAGGAAATAAAGCATGAATTATCTCTTTAAAAGAAGATGTATTCTTTAAATCACCTTCTATTTTAGATGTCATCTGATGTAAAGTTCTATATTTCTCGATCTCAAATAGATTGATAACTTCCACACTACCTGTTTTTGAAACTCTTCCCAAATCATTCCTAAGAAGATCTACAATCATAACATTCTCAGCACGGTTTTTAATATCATTCTTAAGCCAGAGCATTTTCTCTTCATCCTTAAGCAATGAGCGTCCGCGAGAAACAGTACCTTTCATAGGTTTGACTTCAATTTTACTATTCCCCACCCGGAAAAAAAGTTCTGGGGAAAGTGAAAGAATATATTCTTTTTCTGTATTAATAAGCGCCATATATGGCGTGGGTTGACTGTGATGTAAATCGAGGTAAAAATTAAAAATGTCTCCTGTAAAATCAAATTTATATTTAAAAGTATAATTTACCTGATAAGTTTCACCCTGCTCTATATATTTTTTAATATCCGCAATTGAAGAAATATATTCCTTCTTACTAATATTAGTTTTCAAATTAGATATCACATAATTCGAAAGATAATCCCGAGGTATTTTTTGTGCAATATTTTCCCTATGATTAAAAATTATGGGGGACTTACAGACACCGAACCAAGCTAAAGGAGAATCCCACTTTAAGGGTTTAAAATCTGATAAAGATTCATCTAAAAAATATCCAAATTCATAGCAGAAAAAACCTGCCAACCAAAATCCAGATTTTAAATAAGTCTGCATCTTTTTAAAAAACAAGTTTAAATCATCCTGGGGATAAAAGGTGATAAAATCAGAGAAAGAATTAAATAAAAACGTTTTTTTATTTTCAACTTCAGTTGATGAAGTTTCAAGAAAAACAAAAGCAGTATCAATACAAGATTTAATCATAAAATTTAAACTATTTTCTTTAAATAAAGTAAATCTATTCATTGAACTTTAGAAATACTTATACCCTGCACACTTTGAATACCATAACATAAAGATAGAAAACATGTCAATCAAGAGATACCTACAGAAATATATACAACTATTTGCCATATTGCAACTTTTTAATAATTTTTAAAAAATAATTATTTAGTTTGACAAAAACAAATTATCATGCTACAATTACACTGTATGGAAAGAAAGAAAGCAAAAAAAACAACAAGTTTACAATGGAAATAAAAGTTGACAATAAAAATGAAAAGGAGACTCAAACCTCACCCCCGGCCTCCTACCTACGGCCAAACCCCCTACTCCTAAACCTGGGTCTCCTTTTTTACCTCTTTAGATAAGTAATACTATACAGATATCTTTGAAACAATGGATATTACAGAAAAGCATACAACGCTTAGACAATAATTCTCTTAAATCTATACCTACCTACTCTAAGAATGCAATCTTTTGCCATATTTAATTCTATGTTCTCATCGCTGACCTTATCTCCATCAATAGACACTGCACCCTGCTTTATCAAACGCCTCGCTTCAGAACCACTAGATGCAAACCCCACAAGAGTAATCAACTCAACAATCCATATCTTACCGTTAGAAAGGCTTTCCAAAGCAACTTTATATTCTTCAATGTCAACAGGTACTTCTCTATTAGAAAACACTTTGATGAAACTCTCTTTTTGATTTTCCCCCTCTTTAGCTCCATAAATTTCTGAAACAATCGCACAAGCCACTTCAAGCTTGGCATCCCGTGCTGGTGAATCAGATAATTCTTTCGTATCAAGATTGGTAAGCAAAATAGCATATCTCTCAATTAAACTGTCCGGTATAGACATTATCTTGCCAAACATATCAGTTGGACTTTCTTGTATTCCTATGTAATTATTAAAACTTTTGGACATTTTTTTTACTCCATCAGTACCTTCTAAAATTGGCAATGTTATGATCGTCTGAGGAGTTTGACCATAGTCTTTTTGCAACTCTCTTCCTACAAGCAAGTTAAATTTTTGATCCCTACCCCCTAGTTCAACATCTGCTTTCAAAGCTACAGAATCGTACCCTTGAATCAACGGATAAAGAAACTCTGTAACGGAAATCGGCTTACCTTCTTTGTAACGCAACATAAAATCATCTCTTTCTAAAATTCGCGCCACAGTATAATGCGACGTAAGTTCTAAAACATCTTCAAATGACATACCTTCCAACCACTGGGAATTAAATACAATCTTGGTTTTATTAGAATCAAGCACTTTAAATATCTGCTTTTTATATGTCTTAGCATTTTCCTCTGCCTGCGTTTTTGTCAATCTAGGACGGGTTTCTTTCTGCCCGGATGGATCTCCTATCCTGGCTGTAAAATCTCCAATCAAAAAATATACTTCATGGCCAAGCTCTTGAAAATCCCTCAATTTTTTCAACAAAACCATATGCCCAAGATGTAAATCTGGAGCACTGGGATCAAAACCGGATTTAACATTAAGAGGCCTATTCTCCTTGATAGAAATTTCAAGCTTCTTAATTAAATCTTCTTCTACAACAACCTCTTCTACACCCCGTTTAATTATTTCAAGCTGCTGGTGGCTATCAAGATTCTTGAGCATTTGCTTTGCCTTCCGAGTCTATTTCTGAATTCTTATCTTCCTCAGCTATTATTTGTTCTTCAGCACCATCTCCTTCTCCTTGTTCACCCTGAATTAGCCCCTTATCTTCTATTACATCCTCCTGCTCTTTTTGCTCCTCCACCTCTTGAAGTTGCTCCTGACTTTCTATTACATCTTGTGACTGATTATTTTGAGTCTGTTCTGTTAATTCTAACCCTTTATTCGAAAGTCTAACCTGTTTTTTCTCTTTATCAATTGAAAGCACCTGAACTTTAATTACGTCTTGGGTAATAAATCTATCTTGTATTGCAGACGTACTCTTTCCAATCTCCGATATATGCAATAACCCCTCTAAATCTTCTTCCAATTGCACAAAGACTCCAAAGGGAAACACACTAGTAACTTCCCCTTCGACTATTACTCCAGATTTATACTTTTCTTCAATCTGAGGCCAGGGATTAGGCTTAAGTTGTTTCAAGCTCAATATTAACTGCCGCATAGATTTGTTTATTCCTGTAATTTGGAATTCTTCCTTTTGACCTTTTTTCAAAACCTCGTAAGCATGATTAATTCGCCTAGTCCAGGAAATATCATTCTTGGAAATAAATCCATCTATACCATTCTCTACTTCCACAAACGCCCCATCTTCATTAAATCCTACAACCTTACCAGTAACATTTGAATCTAACGGAAAATTAGACTCTATATCTTTCCAAGGATCCTGTTCCAACTGTTTTATGCCCAAAGCCATTTTTCTTCTTTCAACATCAATCGACAACACAATTGCACCAATAATATCACCTATTGCAAACATCTCATGAGCATCTCTAATTTTTTTTGTCCAGGAAAGGTCAGAAACATGGATAAACCCCTCTACTCCAGGACTTAATTCCACAAATGCTCCATAAGGTAGAATGTTTATAATTTTACCTTTAACTTCACTTCCTAAAGAATATTTTGTCGCTACGTCTGTCCAGGGATCAAGTGTAAGCTGCTTCAAACCTAAAGATACCCGTTGATTATTCTTATCTACATCCAGAATCTTTACATTTGCTTTATCCCCAACCGCAAACAATTCAGAAGGATGATTGATCCTCCCCCAACTCATATCCGATATATGCAACAACCCATCAACGATGTCTATTTCTATAAAAGCTCCATAATCAGTAATGTTTTTCACAATTCCTTCTACAACACTGCCCGGTTCAATTCCATCCAAAAATTCTTTTCTCTTCTGTCCGACTTCCTGCATCAAATAATCTTTCCGAGAAACTACAACATTTTTTCTCTTAAGATTAATAGACACGATCTTGCATTGAACAACTTTATTAAGCAAAGAATCCAATTCCGGAACACCCTTAATATCTACTAAAGATGCAGGCAAAAATGCTTCCACACCAATATTTACAATTAAACCGCCCTTCACTCTCTTAACAACTTTACCTTTAACAACATCTCCTTCTTTGTATACAGTATTTATTTTTTCCCAACCTAAAATTTTATCAGCCCTTCTTTTCGATAACACCACCAGTCCATCTTTGTTTTCCAGGCTCACTATAAAAACATCAACTTCATTGCCTGTAAATATCTCCTGAGTATCCAGAAATTCCTCTTTTAACAAAACACCTTCTGCTTTATAACCCATATCCAAAAGAACAATATTATCTTTAATATGTATAATTGTACCTTTTGTAATTGAGCCTTCTTTCAACTGCTTAAGGCTTGCTTCATACAAATCCTGTAATTCTTTTTTTACACCTCCTTCATCTTCGATTTCCAAATTAGTTTTCTTACCGCTTTCTGCCATTTCAATCACCTCTTTTAAATAGATTTTTTACTTCTCTCTTTACAGAGATTAAGAAATTATATGGAGTTGAAGCACCAGTTGCAACCCCAATCTTTTCTGCCTGCTTGATTTCCTTACCGGGCAATTCAATTAATCGTGAAACCAAAAAACTTTTTACACACTTTTCTCGAGCAATAGCATATAAATTACCCGTATTAGCACTGTTCTTGCTTCCCAAAATCAAAACTAAGTCCACCCTCCCTGCCAGAGAACTTAAACTCCTTTGACGAGTCTTAATATCGCTACATATTGTATTATAAAAATTTGATTCTAGCAAACCTCTTTTTAACAATGCATCGCGAATCTGAAACAGCTTAGTTTCATCTTTCGTCGACTGACTTATAAGAATCGTCTTTTCACTCTTTATATCAAAATTTACATCATCAATACTGTTTATAACAACCGCCTTCTCATGAGAAAACCCTATCAACGATTTTACCTCTTCATGATTTTTATCACCAAAAATCAACACTTTATATCCCTTGACACTAAATTCACTGGACAACATCTGTATTCTTTTTACAATAGGACAAGTAGCATCTATTATGTTTATATTGTTGTTTTTTAAAAACTCATAAACCAAAGGCGTTGCACCATGACTTCTAATAACAACAGCAGAAGAAGGATGAGGCTTTATTGCCGATAAATCTTTAACCACAAATAACCCTTCCTTTAACAAATCATTTGTTACCTGTTCATTGTGTATCAACTCTCCGAAACAGTAAATTTGCTCATATTTATTCAAAGCGGTTTTAACAAGATCTATCGCTCTTCTTACCCCCGCACAAAATCCGCAAGGCTGAACAACATCAATCTTCATAATTTTCTTATTCTATCCATTAAAATACATGTTAACTCTTGCATGCTTAAATCCGAATAATCTCTCACATCAAAAGTTTTACCAAAAACAACTTTTACAGGATATGGATGAAATATACTCTTATTCACCGGAAAGGCCTTATCCGAACCGTAAATTTTCGCCGGCACTATCAAAACTCCAGTGAGCCTGGCAAGCCAGACACATCCCGGCTCTCCTTCTTGAATACTCCCGTCTTTACTTCTCCCCCCTTCAGGGAACATAATAAGCGCTCTACCTGAATTAAGAACAGCTATTGCTTTTTTTATAGTATCTTTACTGACTTTCCCTCTATTTACCGGAAAAGCACCTACAGAACTTATAAATCCGCCAAAAAACCTATTAAAACTAAATAATTCTTTCTTTGCCATAAAGTTTACGACTGGGGGAATTACCGTTGTTAAAACAATAGGATCTAAAAAGCTGACATGATTACTTGCTATTATTACTCCCCCCATCTTAGGAATATTCCCCCTGTTTACCCCCTGAATAAGAAAAAACAATTTACAAAATAACAAAGCAATAATTTTAACAAACCTATTCAGAATCATCTTTCAGAACTCACTAAAACAGCAATGTTTTCCACAACTTCATCTATTGATATTCCAGTAGTATCGATATAAATCGCATCTTCTGTTTTTATTAAAGGTCCATATTTTCTGGTTGTATCGCTATGGTCCCTCTTTTTTAAATCCTGCTCCACTTCAACTCGGGTAATAGGTATCTGTTTTTTAACTATTTCTTTATATCTCCTATCAACTCTGGTATCAAAACTTGCATCTATAAAAAATTTATAATCAGCATTGGGGAAAACAACTGTTCCGATATCCCTTCCTTCCATAACAGCACCAGATTGACCGATTTTTTTCTGCTTGCTAACTAAAACTTTTCTCACTTCTAATATTTCAGAAACACTGGAAATGTTCGCATTTACCTGGGGAGCTCTGATGGCTCCAGTTACATTCTCACCTTCCAGATATATTTCAAACTTATTATCCTGATTCTTTATATCAATATCTACATCCTTAACAACCCCAAATATTGCATCAGAGTCAGAAAAATCAATTTCCTTCTTAATACAAGCTAATGTTACCGCCCGATACATTGCTCCTGTATCAAGATAAGGCAGATTAAGACGCTCAGCAACTAATTTTGCTACGGTGCTTTTACCAGAACCAGCAGGACCATCAATTGCAACAATTAAACCTGATTTCATTACTGAAAACTCTTTCTTTTATCTGCAGCATCAGTTATAACCGATAAAATATCTTCTTCCATAGTTCCGGTTAAAAACTTTTTATACTTTTCAAGATGCTTAATAAACAAATCAATATCTTTTAAAAGATACTTCTTGTTAGATAAAAATATCTCCATCCAGATATTAGGGTCTGAGACGGCAATACGCGTAGAATCTTTAAATCCGCTAGATGCATACTGAAGATGTTCATCAGTTACCATATTCATAAGCCCATACATAAGCAAGTGAGGTAAATGGCTGATACGCGAAACTATTTCATCATGAATATCCGGATTCATTATCACAGTTTTTGCCCCCAATGATTTCCAAAATTTTTTCATTAACCCAGTTGTTTTTGGATTAGTCATAGCTGTAGGAGTTAAGATGGTAATTTTATTATCAAATAATTCATGCGATGAAAATTCAGCACCTTTCTTCTCAGAACCAGCTAAAGGATGTGCCCCGATATAATTGGGGTATATTTTTGATAACTTTTTTACTATTTGTAATTTAGTGCTTCCAATATCAGTTATTAAAGTATTTTGCGGAATGAAATCTTTTATTAATTCTGCAATTTTTATAATTTCATAAACCGGAACAGCAAGTATTATAAAATCCGCCCCTTTAACTGCACTTTCAAGATCTAAATAACCTTGATCTACTATTTTATCTTTTAGAGCTTCTTTAAGAGCTTTTTCTCTTCTAAAAAATCCGACTACTTCTTTGGCAATCTTATTCTCTTTTACGCTTTGAGCTATAGATGCACCTATTAAACCTATTCCGATTATAGCAATCCTATCAAAAATCGATTTCATAAATCTCTGCCTACTGCCTTAGCAACAGACCTTAAAGTCTGTACCAGCTCTATATACTTTTCAGGAACTAATGACTGTTCTCCATCGGAAGAAGCATCTTCGGGACTATTATGCACTTCTATCATCAAACCATCTGCTCCTGCAGCAATTGAAGCACGTGCTGCAGCAGCAACTAAATTCCACTTTCCTGTTCCGTGACTAGGATCCACAATAACAGGCAAATGACTCTTTTGTTTTATAACTGAAATAGCATTTATATCTAGGGTAAACCTGGTTTCAGTCTCAAAAGTCCGTATACCTCTTTCGCAAAGCATAACCTGAAAATTGCCTCCTGAAAGAATATACTCAGCAGCCATCAAAAACTCCTTAATAGTTGCACTTATACCTCTTTTCAAAAGCACTGGTTTTTTAGACAATCCTACTTCTCGTAAAAGCGTGAAATTCTGCATGTTTCTGGCACCAATTTGAATAATATCGGCATATTTTTCAATTAAAACTAAATCTCTTGCATCCATAATTTCTGTCACAATAACCATATTTAATTCGTCGCCAACACGCCTTAAAATCTTTAAACCTTCTTCCCCTAATCCTTGAAAACTATATGGAGAGGTACGAGGTTTAAAAGCTCCTCCTCTTAAAACAACAGAGCCAGCTTTTTTTATTGCCTCTGCAATAGATTTCAACTGCTCATAACTTTCTACAGCACAAGGACCAGCAATATTAACAACCTTTTTACCTCCTATACAAACACCTTTAATATCAATAACAGTATCTTCAGATTTAAACTCTCTGGACACCAGCTTATATGGCGCTAAAATCGGTATTACTTTTTCTATCCCCGGGAATACTTCCAACGGCTGAGATCTTAAAATATCTTCTTCCCCGATAACTCCGATAATTGATTTCTCAACCCCCTTGGAAATCATAGGCGTTAAACCCAAAGATTTAATTTTCTCTGTTATATGATCAATTTGATTTTGAGTGACATCAGATTTAAGAACTATAATCATTTTTCTTTCTCCTCTTTTTTTAAAAACTCTTCAATTAATACTATCAACTTTTCATTTTCATTTTCTAACCCTATACTTACTCTGATATAATCATACAACCCCCATGCAGCCATATTCCTAATGATAATACCATTCTTAAGTAAGTATTCACAAAGCTCTCCGGATTTATCACCAATTTTAACCAAAATACAATTAGTATATGATTCAATATACTCTATATCCATCCTTTTAAATTCTTTAAATAAATACTCTCTTCCATTTTTAGTCAACCTAACCACACCCTGAACAAAATCTTGATCATCTAAAGCAGATAAAGCAGCGGCTTGAGCTAGAGAGTTAACATTAAAAGGATCCT
The DNA here is from genome assembly GCA_030765145.1 of Candidatus Saelkia tenebricola. Taxonomy (GTDB): domain Bacteria; phylum Omnitrophota; class Gorgyraeia; order Kaelpiales; family Kaelpiaceae; genus Saelkia; species Saelkia tenebricola. The sequence continues at coordinate 38,881 of JAVCDA010000037.1, forward strand.
TAACTTTTCCCAAACACTGAATAACTTCTGGAGTTGCGATACCATAGCCAACTCTTAATCCAGCCAATCCATAAACTTTGGAAAAAGTCCTGGAAACCACGCAAGGCCTTTCATTTATAAAGCTCACCGTATCAGGATAATCAACAACATCCATAAATTCATAATAAGCCTCATCAAAAAACAAAACAATTTCCTTTGATATGCCTTTTACAAAATCTTCCACCTCTTTTTTGTTAACATAAGTCCCGCAAGGATTATCAGGATTCGCGATAAATATAATTTTTGTTCTATCCGTTATGCTTTTCTTGATCGCATCTAAATCATAGCGAAAGTTTTTCATAGCAACAACTTTTAAAACAGCGCCTTCTATTTTAGCTAAAATTTCATACATCAAAAACGTTGGATTAGAAATTATGACCTCTTCACCCGGATTTAAAAAAGCTTTTAATGTCAATGCAATAATTTCATCAGACCCATTACCGATAATAAAATTATCTATATCCAGTTTCCAGAACTTGGCCAACTTTTCTTTAAGATAAAAACAACTGGCGTCCGGATAACGGTTTAAGTTGTTTAAAACAGTGTTTATCGCTCCAATTGCTTTAGGAGACGGACCAACAGGGTTTTCATTAGAAGCAAGCTTAAAAACCTCATCCAAACCTAATTCCCTTTTTACTTCTTCAATAGGCTTACCCGGAGTATAAGGCTTCAAATCTATTATAGTTTTTCTTACAATATTCTCTATTTCCATATTCTTAAATATCTCCCTTCGGAATGTTAGCTGTCATCAAATCGCTTTAGGATAAGAGCCCAGTATTTTCAAATTTGAAGCTACTTTATTCAGTTCCTCCAAAGTCTTATTCACCTTACTATCCTTACAATGGCCCTCTAGGTCAATAAAGAAATAATAGTCCCAAGCCTTTTTCTTGGACGGGCGAGATTCTATTTTAGTAAGATTTATATTGTGTTTTTTAAACGGCATTAATACAGTGTGTAGTGTTCCAATTTTATCCTTTATCGAAAGCATAATGGAAGTTTTATCGCCTCCGGTTGTTTTTGCCAAAGTTTTCCCAATCACAAGAAATCTGGTAATATTTGTAGGAGCATCTTCAATGGAAGCAGCGATTACACAAAGACCATAAGCATCTTTAGCCATTTTACTTGCAATGCAGGCAGATTTTTTTTCTTTAGCTGCAATTTGTGCAGCCCGCGCTGTACTCGAAACTTCTATCAGCTCAGCCGAAGGCATATTTTTCTCAAGCCACATACGGCATTGACCAAAAACCTGCGGATTGGAATAGATTTTCGTTATTTTTTTTATATCTTTAGTTTTAGATAGAACAAAATGTGAAATTTTAAGATATATTTCGGAGCAAATTTTTAAATCGGAATCAACAAACATATCAAGCGTGTGATTAACAGCACCTTCAAATGAATTTTCAATAGGAACAACACCAAAATCCGTATTACCCTTTTCAACTTCATTAAAAATTTCCGTAATACTTAAACACTCCATGTAGTCCACAGAAGATCCGAATTTTTTCATAGCTGCAAGCTGCGTAAATGTCGCAGTAGGACCAAGATAGGAAATAACAAGTTTCTTCTCTAAAGCAAGAGATGCAGACATTATCTCACGGTAGATATTCTTCAAAAATTCTGTAGGTATAGGCCCAGAATTATATTTAGCAACTTTTTTATAAACTTCTCTTTCTCTCTCAGGAACATAAATACTTTGTCCTGATTTCTTTTTAAGCTCACCGATTTTTTTTATCAAACTCCCCCTGCTGTTAATCAACTTAACGATACGCTCATCAATCTGACTAATTTTCTCTCTAATTTTCGTTATCTGCATTTTCTTGCTCCATTTCCACCAATTCATCTAAAGGCGGTAGTTCTTCTAAAGAGTTTAAACCAAAATATTCCAAAAATTTTTTCGTAGTAGAATACAATATAGGCCTGCCTACAACTTTTTTCCTACCTGCAAGTCTAACCAATCCTTTTTCTAAAAGCTTCCTCATTACTCCATCAACATCAACACCTCTAATTTGAGCTACTTCCGGCTTTGTGACAGGCTGTTTATAAGCCACTATTGCTACAGTCTCAAGCGCTGCCCGAGATAAATGTTCTTTCCTGCCGCCTTGAAATAACTTTCGAAGCCATGGTGAATATTCAGCATCTGTCACCAATTGATATCCGCCTGCCACTTCCCTGATTTTGAAGCTGTGATTGCTATCATACTCCTCTTTCAATTCATTTATACCTGAAACAATTGCCTTTTTCTCAGTGTCTAAAACACTCTTTATCTGCTCTAAAGACAACGGACGTTCTGAAACAAATAACAAAGCTTCTATTATATGTTTTACTTTATTTTCAAAGCTCATAATTCAACACAGGTAATGGTTTTGAAATCTTTATTTCACCAAAAATACCTATTTGACGTATGATAATTTTCTTTAAGCGTATAAGCTCCAGAAGTGCCAAGAAAAACACCACTGCTTCAAGCCGGCTACGGATTCTATACCAAATATTTTTAAAGTAAATTACTCCTTTTTGGTCTAAAAGCGTTAAAATAAATTCCGTTTTTTCTTCTACTGTATGCTCTGCATCCAGAACAACTTTAAAATCATCTTTAGGAATATTCTTCAGAGCTTCTGTAAATGCTGAAATTAAATCAAAAATACTTGCTTCAAACCCCTGGCATTCTTCGTCATCCTCCATAATCCCTTCAGGTACGGCTACATATCTTTTGAAAACATCACTGCTTTCTGTCTCCTTCTCCTTTAAAATACCGGCCACTTCCTTGAATTTTTTATATTCCAGAAGTTTCTTAACAAGCTCTTCTCTGGGATCTTCATCAGGTATCTCATCATCCATAAACTCCTCTTCCTGAGGTAATAACATTCTGGATTTTATATAAAGAAGAGTTGCTGCCATAACTAAAAAATCACCCGCAATATTTAAATCAAGCTCACGCATAAATTCTAAATATGTCAAATATTGCTTGGTTATTTCTGCAACAGGTATATCGTAAATATTAACTTCATTTTTCTTTATCAAGTAAAGAAGTAGGTCCAGAGGACCTTCAAAAACTTTAAGTTTTACTTTATATTTATTCATATACCAATAGCTTTTTTTACTTCACTGAAAGTTTCAAAGGCAACTTCACGAGCCTTTTCGGCACCTTTTCTCAGCACCTCTTCTAAATAATCCTTGTTTTTCTCTAGATCTCTGCGTCTTTGCTGATGAGGCTTAAGCAGCTCAATTAAAAACTCTGCAAACCTCTCTTTATCCTGGACACAACCAATATCAGCTCCTTTACATTCCTTATAAACATCATCTTTCATCTTGGGCGCAAAAACCTGATAATACTTATAAACATTACAAACCTCAGGCCTTCCAGGATCAGTACGTTTTATTCTTTGGGGGTCTGTAAACATACTCTTGATCTTTTCACGTATTACATCTGGGGTATCTGAAAGAGCTATAAAATTATCATAACTTTTACTCATTTTTCTGCCGTCTAACCCGGCTAATTTAGGTATTATAGTTAAAAGAGCTTCCGGTTCTGGAAATATCTCTTTCTTAAAAAGATAATGAAATCTTCTAATTATTTCACGGCATAATTCTAAATGAGGCAACTGATCTTCACCAACAGGAACACAGTCTGCTTTGTAAAGAATTATATCCGCGGCTTGTAAAACCGGATATCCCAAGAATCCATGTGTTGATATTTCTTTTTCATGCAATTCATTAATCTGCTCTTTGTAAGTCGGACATCTCGAAAGCCATCCTAAGGGAGTAATTATTGAAAGTATTAAATTTAATTCTGCATGTTCTACAACATCTGATTGCTTAAATAAAATTGATTGATCAGGATTTAGCCCTGCAGCCAACCAATCTAAAAGATTATCAAAAGAATATTCGGAGATTTTTTTGGAGTCCTTATATTCGCTCATTAAAGCATGCCAATCAGCTATCATAAAAAAACACTGATATTCATGCTGTAAATCCACCCAGTTTTTAAGCGCGCCCACCAAATGTCCAAGATGAAGAGAGCCTGTGGGCCTCATCCCGGAAAGAATCCTTTTCCTCATCTCCTGACCTCAAGTACTGCATACGCCTCAACTACATCACCTTCTTTTATATCATTGAAACCTTCCAACCCAATTCCACATTCATATCCTTCTTGAACTTCTTTAACATCATCCTTAAATCTCTTTAACGATGTAATTCTTCCTTCATAGAGAATCTTACCATCACGCAATAACCTACAAGGCGTATTTCTTTGAATTTTTCCTTTACTCACCATGCAACCTGCTATCCTTCTAACTTTACTGACTTCAAAAACCTTCCTTATTTCTAATTTACCCAAAAATCGTTCTTCTAACTCTGGGTCTTCCAACCCCTTGAAAACTTTTTCTATATCAGCTATTAAATCGTAAATAATACTATAAAGCCTGACTTCAACCATTTCTTCCTTAGCCCTGCTCTTAGCTTTTTCATCTATACCAACATGAAACCCTAGAATAAGAGCGCTGGATGCCAGAGCCAAAACAACATCAGACTCTGTTATATTTCCAATACCTTTATGTAACACCTTAAAATCAATTTCATATTTTTGCTTTTCTTTCAGTTTATTTAAAGAATCTCCTACTGCATCCAAAGAACCATACACATCTGTTTTTAAGATCAAGCGTAATACTTTATCGCCTTCTTTAGTTAAATCTTTTAAACTCATTCTTTGAGCAGGAGCTTGTTTTTTGAGCCTTATTTCATCCAGCCTTTTAGCTGCAATCTCTTTAGCCTGACTCTCGTTTGTTACGACAAGAAACTTTTCTCCGGATTGAGGAATGCTGTTAAAACCTAAAATCCCAACCGGGTCTGAAGGGTGCGCTTTTTTAATCTTGTTTCCTAAATCATTAAACAATGCCTTTACTTTTCCACAGCAAGTCCCCGCAATAATAATATCACCCAGATTTAACGTCCCGCTCTGTACAATTACAGAAACCAAAGGCCCGCCCTTAGATATCCGAGATTCCAAAACCACGCCTTTAGCAAGTTTATCCGGGTTTACTTTTAATTCCATTATCTCTGCCTGAAGCAAGACCATATCCAGCAGCTCCTTTATACCTTCACCAGTTATGCCTGAAACACCCGCCGTAATTATATCTCCCCCCCAATCTTCAGGAGTTAAACCGGATTCTGCAAGCTGTCTTTTAACCTTATCAATATCAGCATCTGGTTTATCAATCTTATTGATAGCTACCATAATAGGCACATTAGCTGCTCGTGAGTGATCAATAGCTTCTATGGTTTGAGGCATAATCCCATCGTCAGCCGCAACTACAAGGATAACAATATCAGTAACATTAGCACCTCTTGCCCTCATAGAAGTAAAAGCTTCATGACCAGGGGTATCTATAAAAGTGATTTTTTCACCCTTATGTTCAACCTCATAAGCACCAATATGCTGAGTGATACCACCTGCTTCATTCTTGGTTAATTCCAGGTTCCTGATTTTCTCTAAGAGTGTCGTTTTACCGTGATCAACATGCCCCATAAGTGTAACAATAGGATACCTCTTAACAATATAACCTTCTTCTTCCTCTTTATGAATTTCTAAAACTTCTTCTTCATCAGTCAGCTTTCTTTTTAAACCTACCCCATACTCTGCAGCTAATCTACGTGCCAGTTCTTCATCCAAATTCTGATTTATATGGGCAAGTATTTTCCATCTCAAAAGTATCTTCTGAACCTCATTAGGTTTAACCCCTATTTTTACTGCTAAATCTCTTAGGGTAACTGGAAACTCAATTGAAATTTTAGGTTTTTTCTTTATTTCTTCCTGTTTTTCTTTATCCAAAACAGCAGATATTTCATGCTTTATGATCTCTGCAGTTTCAACATCCAGTATGCTCATATGAGATTTAACTTCCACATTTAATTGCTTCAAATGCTCAATTAAATCTTTGGTATCTATACCTAAATCTTGGGCCAATTTGTAAACTCTAACATTACTCATTTTTACTCAAAAGATATGCTTTAGCAGCCTTAATAACTCTTTCAGCTGTTCTTGCACCAACACCCTCAACTTTAGTTAAATCCTCTATTGATGAACATGCAATCTTTTCAACACCAGAATAACCAGCCCTTCCGAGAGTTGCTGCAATCTTAGGACCTATACCTTCAACCTTCAATAAAGGAGAATCTTCACTCAGTTCCTCAGGACTCCTTACATCTATCTCCCAAGAAGTTAGTTGTGATGCAAGCCGGACATTTTGACCATGTTTACCTATAGCAATAGAAAGTTGATCTTTAGGAACAATTACCAGTGCTTTGCCCTCTTTTTTAAATAACTTTATTTCTGAAATCTGAGCTGGATTAAGAGCTGCCTTTATATACTCACAAGCATCTTCACTGTATCTAATAATGTCGACTTTCTCGCCTCCCAACTCATCCACTATATTTTTTACCCTGATTCCTTTCATACCAACACAGGAACCAACCGGATCGATATTTTCTTGTTTAGAATGCACTGCCACCTTAGTTCTCTCCCCTGCTTCTCTGGCAACCGTAATTATTTCAACCAGTTTTTCCTGTATTTCGGGTACTTCTATTTCAAAAAGTCTTTTGATTAATTCAGACCTTCTTCTGGAAACTATAACCAAAGGAGGCTTCCCGGTTTTTTTAACCTCGAGGACAAACACTTTCAGTTTCTGCCTCTGCCTATAAGCTTCTCCTCGCCCCTGTTCAGAACGGGGCAATAAAGCCTCAGCTTTTTCAAGCTCCAGGATAATATCTCCATGCTCTACTCTATGTACAATTCCACTCAAAATATCTCCTACTTTATCTTTATACTCCTCATAAACCGTTTCCTTCTCCGCCTCACGTAATTTCTGCATAATAACCTGTTTTGCAGTCTGAGCTGCAATCCTACCTAATTGTTGAGACATTACGTTTTTACCTTCTATATGCACACTTATATCGCCGGTATTGATATCAAATTCAATTTCTAAATCATCCTTTTCAACATGCATTACCTTTTTAGCCGCAGTAATCATTGCTGCCTCAATAGCATCAATAAGCCTTTGTTTATCAATACCTTTTTCCTGCCCCAAATATTCTAAAGCCAATAATAGTTCTTCGTTCATCTTTACTCCTTAGACAGACCTATTTGCTGTTTAGCACTATCAAGATCTTTAATATCAACCTCCACTATTTTATCTTCACAACTAATCATCAGCTGACTTTCCCGCACTTCTATAAGATTTCCTCTAATTATACGCCCATCTTTAATTTTTACAACCAAATCTCTACCTAGAACACACTTAAATTCCTGCTCATTTTTTAATAACCTATCAATACCGGGAGAGAATACCTCCAAAACATAGCTTTGGTCTATAAAATCTGCTTCATCCAACATATTAGCTAATTTCCTATTCACCCCAACACATTCATCCATCGCAATGCCACCTGATTTATTTACAATAAAGCGCAACAGCAACTTACTTCCCAAAGAGATTAAACTTAACTCAATAATCTCACATCCTTCGTTTTTAACAACCGGCATTGCGAATTGCATGGTTTTTTCTTTTAATTCATCTAAATAACTCATTTAACAAAAAAAGTGGGTAATAAACCCACTTACCTCCTTTTTCAAGTTAAATGTAACTTACTATATTTTAATATCATTGTCAAGAGGGATATCACAAAAACAAGCTGCTGGTTTTAAAATAGTTTAAAGATGTGGTATAAATAATGTTAGGAGCAAAATAAACCCAATAAATCCGATGAGAAGGAAAGTGTTCAGTCTATTGTAGGTGTTTTCGTATTTTTATGTAATAAAAGTGGATGACAATACAACTGTATCTTTACGAAGATCTCGAGAGACACCTTTCAGCCTGGATAATATTTTTACCATAAGCAATGAAGAAATAGTTTACACCAATAGCTTACACCAAATAATAATCAAATAACAACAGGTACTGCAGAAGAAGCAAAATCTTTTAATCATGACGATTTACCCCCCCCCTTTTCCACCACATCGCAAACACTAACTCTTACACAATTATATTGACCAATAACGAAGAGGAATATTTCTTGAGTCTTCAAGAAGGCACCATAACAGAGGCCAACCTTGCAGCGTTAACAAGGATTCAACAGTTTTCAGAATATTTCTCAATCCACAGAAACGCAACCACAAAAAAATGGATTCTTTATTACGATAACATTGAATTAGGCATAATTGTTTCATTAAAAGATCTTCTAATCCACATAGACACTGACATCTCTTCTTGATTTTTTTTAAAACCCCTGTTTGCTTTAAACCTATATGCATGTTATACTTATTGTTAGGAGGAGATCATTAACGCTTCAATGAAGAAGTTAATAGTATTTTTTCTGTTTTTAACATTTCAATCCAATTTCATTACATCCTCATTAGAAACCCAATCTACAAGAAGAGTTATCACACCGCAAACAGATGAATCTTCCCCCCCAGTATTAGAAGTTGTAACGGAGCGATGGATAACATTCCTGCAATCAGCATTAAAAGAGGCAATTGAGGAATCTTTAGGAAACAATAATATCAATCATATACCCGATATTGAAAAAGGAATATCTGATACAGTTTTATTTCACATACGAAACAACCAACCGATAACAACATCTCTGGATGCCAAAACAATAATCAAGCATATATGGAATATGCTGGGATGGGGATACGCCACAGAAGAAGAAATAGGTCATATACTATTAAAATTAGATGGGATATTTTCGATATATAAATTCCTGGATTTTTTCTCGCACCAAGGAGAAACAACAATAAAATACACATTAAAAGTTCAAGAACACGGATTATCAATCATTGATGAATATGACATAGAAGAAGAACAAATACTCCTTCAAATGCAGAGATCCTATCCTCTAGACTCGAATATCTATTCTATGTTAAAAACTTTTTATGAACAGATGATAGAAAAATATCCTAATAGATCTTATTATAACTGGCAATTAAGCTGGGCATTAAGTGCGCTGGGCAACGAAAACTTAAGAACACATTATTTTACATCAGGTTTACAAAAAGAATACCAGCCAATACCAGATTATATCTCAAAACAAGCTATTTCAACCGCTCTTAAACAACACAGAGAAAACGCTGATATCAGCTGGGGGTATTATCCATCTGATAAAAACATCGATTATTCCAATGTAAGATTCAATCATGCAATAAAATACTGTATGCAATTCCCCGAAATATTTATGCCTCAAGGAAACCCCATAGACTTGAGTTCCAGTAAATTTAATCAAGCCATTACTCGATATGGCAACCAAGCCAGAGACATAATTAGAGCACCAAGTGGTACAGAAATTTATGGATTTTGCAGAGACGATATTTTGATATTTACGGCTCTTCGTCCTGAAACAGGAGAAGTCGTAGGATTCCGCATGAAAAGAACCTTGGATATGAATACAGGGCGTGATGTCTTTGAAATCGTTATTGATACGTTTTATAAAATCAATCCTGAGATGGTTAGACATATGCAAGAATCATCTAATTTAACCCTTTTCATAGATTCTTCAGGTGAAAACCCGGGATTGTATGACGCCTATCCAGACCCCTATAGAAATGCACGAAAAACAGAAGCTGAAACAGAACGCGATTATTTCGCGCTTACTCCAGAAATGTATCAAGAAGCTATAGATGCAATAAGAGAAAATATTCTCCCTCATTCTGATAAAATAAGCGCAATTGTATTAGCAGGGCTTACATCTGCAGGAAAATCACCTTGCACAGAAGAAATCCTGAAATTCCTGGATGAACAAGGCATACCTCTATTTAAATCTCAAAATTTTATAACACCTACTACAAACAGACGTGTTATCAGTTTACCTATGGATTCATATTACCTAAACAGAAACCTTATGCCTACCAGAAACGACCGTATAGATTTTGACAACCCTTTAGCTTTGGATGTTAACAAATTCAGAACTGATTTAGCAAAACTCTTAAGAGGAGAACAAATTGAGTTGCCGCATTACGATTTTGAAAGTGGAATAAGCAACCCAAATTCAGGCATTTATATGCAACTCAATCCAGGCGATATCTTGCTTATCGAAGGGATTCATGCCTTAAATCCACTTTTCACAGATTCCATAAATCACAATACTCCTAATATAAAGATGTTTATAACAGCTTCTGAGGTATTAAGACTTGCCCGAAGAACTGTGAGAGACTCCATTTCACGGGGATACCCTCCAATAGAAACTTTGAAGCAATGGTTGCGTGTAGTGGAAGCTGAGCACCAATATATCCATCCAACAGCAGAAAACGAAGACGTATTAGTAATAAATACTGATTTAACAGTAGAAGTTGATGGAGATACTGTCCCCATTTATCAAGCATTTGAAGAAGGCATCTTCACAAAATACGCTTTGTATTTGTTAGAAAACAGAGAAAATGAAAAACTTGATAATTTTAATCCACTATACACAACTTTTTTAGATGATTTAGAATTAGCTTATACACAAGCATTAATAAAAGAAGATATCCAAATGGCAGAAGTTGCGTTACATCACATAAAATATTATTATGGCAACGAATCTCTTTTGGCGCTATATGAAGACCTGCTAATAGAAGGGGCTTTGGAATTATCAGTAACAACTATCGCTGATTTCTTAGAAATATATTGCGGTATACAAGTGCAACCTTGATTGATATAAAGCTCTAATTATTCGAATCTATAGACTTTTCTTATCGGCTCTAAAATAATCCAATGACACTTAAGACCTTTGGGGAATAAAACTAAATCACCTTTATTTATTTCTACTTTCTCTCCGCTATCGGCTGTAATAACTGCTTTACCGTCTTGGATAAAACATCTTTCATCAGCATCATATTCCCAGTCAAACTCGGAAACACCACAACTCCAGGAATTCCAGGAATCCAGATCCAAACTTTTGAGTTCTTCCTCTGTTCCCTTCTTAACCTCTATTTCCATAATCCTGCTCCTGGTTAATCTGGAGCGGGAGAGGGGAATCGAACCCCCGTAGTCGGCTTGGAAGGCCGAAGCTTTACCACTAAGCTACTCCCGCATAATATCAAGTTGTGTCATAATTTAAGAAAGAGTAACTACTCTTTCTTAAATTTAGCATATTTTCTCTTAAACCTTTCCACTCTACCTGCAGTATCAACTATTTTCTGTGCCTCTCCTGTATAAAAAGGGTGGCATACAGAACATACTTCCACTTTGATATTTTCTTTCGTAGAACGCGTATGTATCACATTACCGCAAGCACAGGTAATTGTAGTTTCCTTATATGCAGGATGAATTTCCTTCTTCATAACTACCTCCTATATTTTTTCAAATTCTATCCGTAATATATTCTCCACCCTCACGAGAGGAAAATTATACTACAGCAACTCTTCACCTGCAAGCATCTTGTATGCAAGTAAATATTTATCACTTGTTTTCTCTATAACTTCTTGAGGCAATCTAGGTGCAGGCGGAGTTTTATCCCAATCAGTAGCTTCCAACCAATCTCGTACATACTGCTTGTCAAAACTCACTTGAGATTTACCCGGGAGGTATTGGTCTTTGGGCCAGAATCGAGATGAATCAGGAGTAAGAATTTCATCTATCAGAATTAAATTATCATCAAGTAAACCAAACTCAAATTTGGTATCGGCAATAATAATTCCCCGCTCTGCTGCAAAATTTTCAGCAAATTGATACAGCCTTATGCTTAAATCCCTTAATTTGCTCGCCAATTCAACTCCTATATGGTCTTTCACATAATCAAAGCTTACAGCCATATCGTGACCGGTATCTTCTTTAGTAGAGGGCGTAAAAATCGGCTCCGGTAATTTCTGAGCCTGAATTAACCCAGTTGGCAGTTTTACACCGGATACAGAACCAGTCTTTTGATAATCCTTCCATCCCGAACCTGCCAAATACCCCCTCACAACACATTCAAATGAAACCGGATTGCTCTTTTTTACAATCACAGAACGCCCTTTAAGATCCTCTCTATAAGACGCGAGTTCTTCTAAATCAGAAATATCTTTTGAGAAAATATGATTTTTAACTATATCCTTTGTCAAATCGAACCAAAATGAAGAAAGTTGAGTAAGCACTATCCCCTTATAAGGAATTGCATCCAAAAGTACAACATCAAAACAAGAAATCCTGTCCGTTGCAACAAACAAAAGCTCATTCCTGCATTCATAAACATCCCTCACTTTTCCCCTTTTAAAAAGCTTAAGCTCTGGAATTTCAATACCCTCAATCAATTTCACTTTCATTTTCTCCCCCATGTAGAATAGTAAAGTCCCCAATAACTTCTTCCCTGATAAGAAAACCTTTATCCTGTAAAAACTTCTTTATAGGCAAATATTGCCCATGCTTTTGACAGGTAAAATAAAGCCATTGAATATTATAATCAGAACTTACCTCAATTAATAATTCTAAAAATTTTCTCTGTCTATTTTCTGAGAAATCATCCAGCACATTAAGAGTTTCATCTAAGATAAACGGCAAAGAATCATTCCTACCTTTAGCAAAAATAGAAATTATTGCAAACCGCAGGAACAGGTAAAGACTGGTCTGCATTCCCTTACCAAGATGTTCTACATTTACACATTCAGGATGCTCTAACGGCTTAAGATGTAAACCTAAATCCGGATTAACCCTGATAAAATCATAATCACTGCTTAAATACTGAAAATACTTATTAACAAACTCATTTATATAAGGACCTACTTCAAAATACAGTTCTTCTCCTGCCTGCTTAAGCAATTCTACACTTAAATCCAAACCCTGCCTGTAAATATTAATCTGCTTCAACTCTTCTTCCAGATTTAATTCTTCAGTATGTAAAACTGTTAAATCATCTTGAGGGAAATAATTTTCTATTGTTTTTTCCAACACCTGAATATTTCCTTCAATTCTTTTTATATCATCTTGGATCTTTTCTTTTTCAAAAACACTATTTTTAAAAATTTCAATTTTTCTGTTTAAATCATCAATATCAATTGCAGCATCAAAATTTGTTTCTTTAATCTGAACATCTAAATCTTTAACTTTATTTAAAATTTGATTGTTTTTCTGCGCTTTATGCCAGAGTAATTCCAATTCCTCTACATCTTTTACTCCGAGTTCCTTCAGCAAACTATTCCAAAGATCTTCATGGAACTCAATACCTTTAATGCTATCTGAGCTTTCTAAAACTCCCAATTCCTGACTCCGTTTGGAAATATTTTCAAGAAATTCTTCTAATTCTTTATTTAATTTCAGAATAGATTTTTTATCAACCCTGATAATCTTTAAAAAATAAATCGAAACCAATAGCATAAATAATGAAAATACAGCAAAACCATATTTTGCCTCTTTAACATTTAAAAACACGCTTAAAGAAGAAAAAATAATAACTGACATGATAGAAAGTATTATTAGGATCGTATTATTTCTTAAAGAGCTTTGGATTTTTTGAACACTTTCACTTTTATTTTCAAAGCGAATCTTAAGTTCAAAAAGTAAATTCTTATAATTCCTCAAATTCTGAAGATTCTCTAACCCCATCTCTTTTACCATATCGGATATAGCATCATACTCCTTCTGCACAACCCCTATTAATCCGGACAATTCTTCCCTTAAAGCTTCCTCTTGAGGTATTATTTTCTGCTGCAGCAAACTATTCTTCTCAACCAAAACAACTTCAAGCTTTTTTTTCTCAAACAATAGTTCCTTACTTTTTTTGAGCTGTTCATCCAGATTCTCAATTTCTATTTTCAACTCTTCTAATCTTATCTGCCTGCTACCTGAAATTGTCCGTTTACCTCTTTTTTCCAAAGCACCTATTTTGGTTTTTTTATCCTGTAACTTTTTTAAAGCACTAAGCAAACCTTCTCCTGTTTTTCCCATTTCAACAATGGAACGAATTTCATCTAAAATCTTCTTACTCTCTCCTAAGTTAGCAACATCAAATTGCCTAACAATGCTTAATCCCTCAAAAACACTCCTAGATACTTTTAAAAAATGTTCTCCTGTTAAAAAACCCAGATATTTATCTTGTTTTAAAGCTTGAACCTGCTGCCAGAACCCGTTCATGCTTTTAAAAACACCTACATTATCTTCCCTAGGACTTGCAGAAATTATTTTCTCAATTTTATAATTTTCTCCAGAATCCAAAGATAAGGTTATATTCCCCCCATATCTATCTGCATTCCAGGGTTTATATCTTAACCTCTTTTTTCTGCCCTCATCAGTCTTAACATCTCCAAACGGATAAAGCATTGCAAATATAGCCTCTAAGAGAGTAGATTTACCCTTATCGTTAGGAGCTAATATTACATTTACCCTTTTGGCAAAAGGAATTTTGATATTATTTTTCAATTTTCCAAAACCAAATATTTCAATATCTTTAAATCTCATTCCAACCTCTAATTTCCTTGGTGAATATCGCATCTAGCCCCAGTTTTTTTGCCACTTCAAGCACCTCTTTAGGGTATTTAACTTCTATATCTTCAAAAATCTTAAGATAATTTTTCGCCAAAGGAGAAGACTCGACTAATTCATCTGTATACAAAGCGCGGATTTTATCCTTAATGTTAGCTGCAAAAAATAAATTTTCTGTCTTTATGAAATCCTGCAGTTCTTCCATATCCAACCTAATATCAGGATCCACATCCCCAGTCAAAACAATATTACAAACACCATCTTTATCCTGAGATTCTTTAAGTAAATCCAAAACGCTTTCTGAAGAACTTATGCCGGTACAATCAATTTCTATTTCTTTATAAGTCCTGTGCTGAAAAGATATTTTCTCAACTAAAGGAGGATTATTTTTTTTAAGCTCAACTTTTAAAACAAACCTTTCGCCCATTTCTTTAAAACTGAGTGCTTCAGGAGATCCCGAATAGAATCCTTTTACTAAATCTGAACCATATGGGACACTTCTACAATTATGATAATGGCCCAAAGCAAAATAATCCGCACCGGAGTTTATTGCATCCTCTGAAGAAAAAGGCAGGCAATCGCCAAAAACTTTTATATCCCCACCTCCGGTTTCAGCACCATGCATCAATACAATATTTAAAGACTCAGGGTCCTTAACCTTAAAATCTTTCAAAATATTATTTTTGAAATTGCCAGGCGTAACTGATACACCGTATATAAAAACATCCTTCTTTACTTCAAACTTTTCAAAATCAGAAGGAAAAATATGCACATTGTCAGGCCAGTTATAAAGTAAATACGGCGACCCGTCTATCAAAGGATCGTGATTCCCGGCAACAATAAAAACAGGCAAAGGCCTTAAAGATTCCAAACCATAGATAATTAATGATTTTATAGTCTGAGGAGAGAAACAATCTTGTTCAAATAAATCTCCCGCAAAAAGAACAAAATCAAGCTTTTCTTGATCTTTAACCGCATTGGTAAACTGAATAACTTTTTTAAAAGTCTCCTCCAGTTCTTTTTTCCTTATGGCAATCTTATCTAAATCAAAAAAACCTAAAAATTTAGAATCTAAGTGGAAATCTGCGATTTGAAGAAACTTTGCTTGCATCAAATAAATTTTTTAACCAGTTGGCAGGAATTCTGCAATATCTGCTCTATTTCCTGAATCGTTAAATCCAAACTTTCTTCCAAAATAGTCTTAATCTGAATATCGTTTAACAAATCATCCATATCATGAGCGTCGCTATTAAAAACAAGCCTGGCACCATTTCTTTTAGCTACCCCGTACACATGCCTGTTACCCTCTAAATGACCTGAGCGGGCTGTAAGTTCTAAACATACCCCTGTTTTACTTGCCATAAGAGCTACTTCATCAGTAATTTTACCGGGATGAGCTAAAATATCAGCACCAGCTTCAACAGCTACCTTATTTGTTCCTTCTATTACCGGCTCAACAGGCGATTCTCCATGCACAACGACTAAAACCTTACCCTTTCTCCTGGCATATTTTATGAGTCTGGGAATAAGTTCCAAGGGAGCATGAGTTATCTCAACCCCCGGAATTACTTTTATCTTTTTCCCCCAAAACCTGTTTAAATCTTTTGAGACTTTTATTAATCTCGGGAGTACAAAATCTATGTTTGAAGAATCAACATGATCGGTAAGGGCTATAACTTCATAACCGCAAACAGAAGCTCTCCTCACTAACTCAGACGGCAGTAATGATCCATCGCTAAAAATAGTATGCGTATGTAAATCTATCATTTTATTTTCTCCCAATAATTATGCCCCACGCAGGACTTGAACCTGCGACACCCGGTTTAGGAAACCGGTGCTCTTCCGTACTGAGCTAGCGGGGC
>JAVCDA010000049.1 GCA_030765145.1 Candidatus Saelkia tenebricola
GGGAAACATAAGATAACTTGTGTTGATAAATATGGAAGAAGTTCATTTATAAGGATTGTGGTGAGATGAATCAGAAAGAGAAACCCAAAGGACAAGTAATTCTATATAAGAATAAGGTTGAAGTTCGACTAGAAGCTGAAACCGTATGGCTTACTCAAAAGCACATATCTGACTTATTTGATACTGACCGCAGTGTAATTACCAAGCATATTCGCAATATATTCAAAACCAAGGAATTAAAGGAAAAAAGCAATGTGCAAAAAATGCACATTTGTATTGCGTAAACATCTTGTTATTGGGGAAAGATATATGTCAAAAAAAGCAAATAAAAAGAAAACGAAAAGGGCGAAAAGAAAAACTCCCTATACACAAGAAGAATGGGCAAAAATAGAGGAACTTGCTTCTGGAAATGGTAAAACTTTCAAATCTGCAAAGTTAGCGAAAAAGTATCTTGATTCTCTAATACCAAACAGAGAGCTGTGGATACACAAGAATCCTAAAATGTTAAAAAGCATACGAGAAGGGATACAAGATATAAAAGAAGGCCACAGCACCAGGGTTAAAGATTTAGACAAGTTTTTGAAAGAGCTATGATCTTGGAATTCAATTTCCGAACCATAGCCATAGGTTCGAAAACCATAACGTAACTAACTCATTGATTGTCAAGAATTTAACAAAATCGTCGGTTAGCATAGTTCGCAAAATATATAAAATAAAATGAAAAATCTAACAATTGCTAACCTACAAAAAACTATACAAAAATTAAAAGTGGTAAGGTAAAAGACCTTCCCAGCTAGATGCCTTATTCCTATTGTCAAAAACACCGAAAAGGAGTATTATATGTATTCTGCCATATTATATATATCAATTGCTTATGTACTACAAAGGAGTAGTTCATGAATAGTGTAAGGTTAAAAAATAAATCTATTTCTGGTATAAAATCATGGCCTAAAAATGACCGTCCACGAGAAAAGCTCTTTCGAGAAGGTGAACATAAATTATCAAATACTGAACTTTTAGCTATTTTGATACGCTCAGGTGTGAAAGGGCAAAGCGCTATTGATCTTGCCAGAAAAATTATCCAGAAATTTAAAACTTTTCGTAAGTTGTCACACACTGATACATCTCAATGGAAAGAATTTAAAGGTTTGGGCCAAGCCAAAATTGCTCAGATTAAAGCAGCAATCGAGATAGGTAGGCGTTTTGGAGAGGATGAAGTGAGCCAAGATCGTAAAAAAGTAGAAACATCAAAAGATATCGTTGATATTTTGATGCCACGAATGAGAGATTTAAAGAAAGAGGTTTTTAAAGTTGCAGTTTTGGATTCTCAAAATACAATAATTGAAATCTATGAAGCAACCCAAGGAACTGTTAATAAAGCAAATCCGGTTATAAGAGAAATATTTCAAAAGGCGTTACAGAATTATGCAGTATCTATTATTTGTGTTCATAATCATCCTTCAGGAGATCCAACCCCAAGCCAACAAGATAAAGAATTTACAAAGCGTTTAGTCGAAGGCGGAAATGCCTTACAAATTAGAGTCTTAGATCACATTATAATAGGTGATAATATTTTTTATAGTTTTGATGATGAAGGAGTTTTATGAATAACGGAAAAATAACGCTTTCACAACTTGAGCAATATTTATCCAAAGCCGCATGGATTTTAAAAGGCCCAGTAGATGCCGCGGATTTCAAAGTTTATATCTTTCCGCTTTTGTTCTTTAAACGTATTTCAGATGTTTATGATGAGGAGTACAAACAGGCATTAGAAGAATCCGGTGGTGATGTGGAATACGCAAGCCTTCCAGAATTTCATCGGTTTATTATTCCGGAACGTTGTCACTGGAATGATGTTCGAGAGATAACAACAAATGTTGGCCAAGCGCTTCAATATTCGTTTCGTGAAATAGAAAAGGCTAATCAGAAATTCCTTTACGGTATATTCGGTGACGCACAATGGACTAATAAAGAGCGTTTACCAGATGAGCTTCTTATAAATCTGATTGAGCACTTTTCTCAACATAATCTTTCTAATGCAAACGCAGAACCGGATATTTTAGGTCAGGCTTATGAGTATCTCATTAAACACTTTGCAGATCTTACTAATAAAAAAGCAGGGGAGTTTTATACGCCGCGCTCAGTTGTTAATCTAATGGGCCGGATTATTGACGCTAAACCTGGCGAATCAATATATGACCCGGCCTGCGGTACTGGAGGCATGCTCCTTGAATGTATTAACCATCTTAAAGAAAACAATCAGGATTATAGAACACTTAAAGTATTCGGGCAGGAAAAGAATCTTACAACTTCAACCATCGCGCGGATGAATATGTTTTTGCATGGGGTTGAAGATTTTACTGTTGTGCGCGATGATACTTTGAGAAACCCCGCGTTTTTCAGTGGAGATAGTCTTGCCACTTTTGATTGCGTGATTGCTAATCCGCCATTTTCACTCAAAAAATGGGGCGCTTCTCAATGGGAGAAGGATCCTTACGGTCGCAATATTGCTGGTGTTCCGCCAGATAACAATGGTGATTTAGCATGGGTTCAGCATATGGTCAAATCCATGGAATATCCTAATGGCCGCGTAGCGGTAGTGCTTCCTCATGGCGCCTTATTTCGTAAAGGTAAAGAGGGAAAGATTCGCCAACAGCTCTTAAAGATGGATATAGTTGAGGCGGTAATCGGTTTGGGTGCGAATATATTTTACGGTGCTGCTATTTCTGCTTGCCTTTTGGTTTTTCGTGCGTTTAAGAAAAAGGATAAGAAAAACAGGGTGCTTTTTATTAACGCTGTGGATCAGGTGCGGGGAGGCAGAGCACAAAATTATCTAGAAAAAGAGCATATCGAACGTATCTATAAGTGGTATCGAGATTATAAAGATGTTCAGGATTACGTGAAAGTATCGGATTTGAAAAAAATAGAGACAAATGACTTTAATTTAAACATTCCTCTTTATGTAGAAAAAAAGATAGAAGATAATTTACCTTCTGTTAATGAGACTTTGAAAAGTCTAAAAACGGCTTTTGAAGATGTTGTTAAGGCGGAAGATAAGATGAAAGATAAACTTAAGGAGTTTGGGTTACTGAAATGATGACACAGCAGCAGCTAGGGAAATATCTATGGGGTGCAGCAACGCTATTACGTGGGTTGATAGATGCTGGAGATTATAAACAATATATTTTTCCGATTTTGTTTTTTAAGCGTATTTGTGATGTTTATGATGAAGAATATGAGACTGCACTTAAGGAATCAGACGGTGATCTTAAATATGCGGCTTTTGCTGAAAATCACCGATTTCAAATACCTAGGGGGGCGCATTGGAAACATATACGTGAAAACACAAAGAATGTAGGTTCAGCTATTCAGAAGGTTATGCGGCAGATTGAGAAAGCAAATCCGGATACTCTTTTTGGTATTTTTGGTGATGCCCAATGGACTAATAAAGACCGATTAAGTGATGAAACCTTAATTAATTTGATAGAACATTTTTCATCACAAGTTTTGTCTATCAAGAATGTTCCAAATGACGAACTGGGGCAAGGTTATGAATTTCTAATAAAGAAATTTGCCGATGACTCAGGGCATACAGCTGCGGAATTCTACACTAATCGTACGGTTGTGCAGCTTATGACACTAATTATGGCCCCAAAACCGGGAGAGTCGATATATGATCCTACCTGCGGTTCTGGAGGAATGCTTTTATCTTGTGTGAATAAATTGAAAACAGGTGGCAAGGAATACCGCTCTTTAAAACTCTACGGTCAAGAACTTAATTTGATTACTTCTGCTATTGCGCGGATGAATATGTTCTTGCATGGTATAGAAGATTTTAAAATTGCGAGAGGCGATACATTAAAGCATCCGTCATTTATTGAAAGGGATAGGCTAAAGAAGTTTAATATCATCCTCGCTAATCCACCGTATTCTATAAAGCAGTGGAATAGGACTGAATTTGAAAAGGATCCTTATGGCAGGAATATTTATGGCACACCGCCGCAAGGAACAGCGGACTATGCTTTTCAGCAACATATTATTAAGAGCTTGGATGGTAAAAACGGGCGATGCGCTATTCTTTGGCCGCATGGGATATTGTTTCGTGATGCTGAAGCAGAAATGCGCAAGAGGATGATCAAATCAGATGTTGTAGAAGCTGTTATTGGTTTGGGCCCGAATTTGTTTTACAACTCACCGATGGAAGCTTGCATTTTGGTCTGCAATAAAGGCAAGAAGAAAGAACGGCAAGGTAAGATTTTATTTATTAATGCCGTTAATGATGTCAAACGAGAGAACGCGTTCAGTTGTTTAACGGATGACCATATTGCCAAAATTCATAAAGCATTTGTCGAGTATAAAGACGTTGAGGGATTCGCCAGGGTCATGTCTGCAAAAGATGTTCTGGCTAATAATGGGAATATGGCAATTTCTTTGTACGCTTACGAACAGAATAATGGTGATTCAAGAGAAGAAGTAGTGTCTTTATCTGATTTTCTGAAAGACTGGCAAAAACAGTCGGATGTGCTAAAGAAAGATTTATCGAAGATAATTGAAGATTTATCGGTGGAGATTAAATGATGATTAATACAGCCAACTGGAAAACATATGAATTCGGTGATTTAGCACGCAACTTAACAGTGGCGGTTAAAGATCCTTTATCTGAAGGTTATAAAAGATATGTTGGGCTTGAACATATTGAGCCAAGTAATATGCATATTAAAGCATGGGGGAATGTGGCAGCTGGGACGACATTCACTCGAGTATTTAAAAAAGATCAGGTTTTATTCGGGAAAAGACGAGCATATCAAAGAAAGGCGGCTCTAGCTGAGTTTGATGGTATTTGTTCAGGAGATATTCTGGTGTTTGAGGCAAACACAGATAGTTGCCTGCCTAAGTTATTGCCCTTTATTGTCCAGAGCAACAAGTTTTTTGATTACGCTATTAAAACATCGGCGGGGTCATTATCGCCAAGAACAAAATTTAAAGATTTAGCTAAATTGAAATTCAAACTTCCATCCCTAACTGAACAAAAACGCCTCGCGAATTTATTAGGAAGTGTGGATGGAGCCGCCGAAGCATATAGACGATTGATTTATGAATTAAAAAAAGGATTCCACGTTATTCTAGAGGGATCGATTAAAAAGCCGATATTGTCTTCAGCACCGCTCGGTGACTTTGTGAAGATTGGAAAAGGGTTAACCTACACTAGCGATGATTATGGAGATAAAGCTTCAGGAAATATGTTAATAAATTTGAAATGTTTTGAAAAATTTGGTGGTTTCAATAAGGAAGGAATTAAATTTTATAGCGGTGCATATTCGGATAAACATATATTGCGTAAAAATGATTTAATTATAGCTAATACTGATATCACTAGAAATGGTGATGTGGTCGGATTTCCTGTTTTAGTGCCGGATTTTGATGACGAAATAGTTCTTTTTACTATGGATGTATCGAGAATGGAAATTAAAGATACTAAATGTATGCTCGGAGCTTATTTATTTTATCTTTTAAGAACGCAATGGGCTCATTGGTATATGTATGCTCATTCTCCTGGAACGACAGTTCTCCATTTGGATTTATCTAGTGTTCCCAAATTGTCTATACCAAATATATCCATAGATGAACAAGAGTGTATTGTAAATAAGCTTAAGACTATTGAAAATAATGTTCAGAAATATAAAGATTTAGTCGCAATCGTTGAGCAATGCCAAAAACAAATGATTAATCAGATATTTGGTGGAGCATGTTAGATAAAATATTTGATTATGTAAGTGATAATTTTTCAAAGAAGAGATCATTCCTTTTTGGAATTTTGGGATTTTTAATGTTCTTTGCTATGCTGGATGGGTTTATCGAGAAGTTTATTTCAAATACTTCATATCGTGGTATTGGATATTTGGGTGTATACACCATTTGGCTATTTTTATGGCTATACAAAAGGAATCGCTTGCCTAAAAATAAAAAAGGATATATCGGGATAATTATCTGCATAGAAACAGAAAATAATAAGCAAAAAGATAGAGTAAGGAATGATTTCACAAAAAGAATACGTAGCTTAATCTCGCAAAAAAATCTTAAAAGCAAAATCAATATAGTTCTTCTAAGTAATTATCAATCTGAGTATGCGATTAGGGTTCTAAACGAGTATGCAGTAAATAAGCAAAATAAAGAGGCAGTACAAGAATGGAAAAAAATAAGGAAGAGAACTCGCGGCCATTTCTTTATTTACGGAGGCATTAAAGAACGGCAAGATGGAGAAAATAGGTATTATCTGGATTTGGAAGCGATAGTGACTCATGCACCTGTGCAATTTCCTACACAACTGCAAATCATGCAGGATTTTCTAAGCGTCTGGTATAAGCAAATTTCATTTCAAGAGAAAATAGAGTTTAAAGGATTTTTATTTGCGGCTGATGCAATATTTATTGCTGTACAGTATGTTGTTGGTATAGCTGCTTTGGTGTCAGGGGATATCACCTTAGCTCTTGAATTGCATGTGGGGCTTGATGATGATCCATATTTTTCAAGATTCAATCCGCTCCCGCCAAACCTACAACATGTGAAAAGAAAGCTAAAAATATTACTAGCAGAAGAAAACTTTTTAATTGCAAAATCATTTGTAAAACAAGAAAGATACACCGAAGCCGAACAATATTTAGGGCGGTCTTTATTAATAGAGCAAAATTATGGCGCATATGTGTTGAAGTCTATTATCGAATTCTCATATAAGAGTAACCCCAGCGAATCGCTTAAATGTGCGTATAAAGCAAAAGGGTTGGCCGGTGACGATGGCACGTGGCGTTATAACGAAGGTTTCTTATTGATGTATATGGAGAGGTTTGAAGAAGCTTTAACGGTCTATGAGAAAATAGTTAGCACCTCTTTTGTTAGTGAAGGAAATACTTTAGTTGAGATCTATGCGTTTAACGAGGGATTTCTAAAGAAATATCCTGAAAAAATTCAATCACATTTTATTATTGGATTTCTAAAATATAAAAAAGAATCAAATTATCCAGACGCCTTGGAACATTTTGATAAGTTTATATCAAAAGGCAGATCAAAAGACAAATATCGTATTTTAATAGCTAAAGCAGAGATATATCAGAGAGAACTAAAGGGATTGATGAAATTATAAATCAAGGAGTCGATATGACGTTTAATGAGCAAAATACTATTGAACAATATGTGATTTCAAAACTGACCGGGCATAGGTTTGAAGGGGTTACAGATGGCGCTCAGCCGGAATATGGAAAAACTGCCCAGTGGAAGTATATGCCTGCGGAAGAGCTTGGTCGGAATGAAGGTGAAGTGATTGTTGAAGCTATGCTTAAAGAGGCGCTTATTAGAATTAATCCAGAGATTAGGGCCTTACCGGAACGTGCGGATGAGGTCATTTATAAATTGCGGGTAATTCTTTTATCAGTTCATGATGTGGGGCTTGTCAGGGCGAACGAAGAATTTACCAAGTGGCTTCAGGGAGATAAAACGATGCCGTTTGGTGAAAATAATCAGCATGTATCAGTGTGTTTGATTGATTGTGAGGATTTGTCTAAGAACAGTTTTATTGCGACTAATCAATATAAGATTACCAGAGGTGTGACCAAAATACCTGATATAGTGCTTTTGGTTAATGGTATTCCGATTGTTGTAGGTGAGTTTAAAACACCTGTTCGGCCTGCGATATCATGGCTGGATGGCGCAGTTCAGATCCATGATGATTATGAGAACAGCATTCCTGAACTTTTCGTGCCGAATGTTTTCTCTTTTGCGACAGAGGGCAAAACGTTTCGTTATGGTTCTATTCGTATGCCTCTTGAGATATGGGGACCATGGAGAGATGAGTCAAAGAATAATAAGGCATTAGGTGAGTTGTTCGGTTTTAAGGAAGTTGAAGTTGCCGTTGAATCTATGCTTAAGCCATCAGTAATTATAGATATTCTAGAACACTTTACGATATTTGCTACAGATAAGAAAAATAGACGAATTAAAATCATTGCCCGATTTCAGCAATATGAAGGGACGAATCTTATTGTTGAACGCGTTAAGCAGGGGATGGTCAAGAAGGGGTTGATTTGGCATTTTCAAGGTTCAGGCAAATCGCTTCTTATGGTATTTACTGCGCAGAAACTGCGCCGGGCATCTGAGCTTAAAAGCCCAACAGTTTTAATCATCGTTGACAGGATTGATCTCGATACGCAGATCACATCAACCTTTAATGCTAGCGATGTGCCTAATATTGTAGCCACAGACAGCCGGGAGGAATTGCAGAGACTTTTAAAGCAGGACACACGCAAAATCATTATTACAATGATGCATAAATTCGCAGAGGCTGAGGGAGTACTTAATGACAGAGAAAACATTATTGCTCTTGTTGATGAAGCACATAGAACCCAGGAAGGCGATTTAGGTAGGAAACTGCGTGATGCTCTGCCGAATGCATTTTTCTTTGGACTTACCGGAACGCCTATAAATCAACGTGACAGGAATACTTTCCGAACCTTTAGCGCTGAGGAAGATTTATCCGGGTACTTATCGCGGTACTCCTTCCAGGATTCTTTGCGTGATAAGGCTACCTTACCGTTGCATTTCGAGCCTAGACTTTTAGATGTTCATGTAGATAGAGAAATTATTGATGCTGAGTTCGACCAGATGACAGAAACTCTATCAGAAGAACAAAAAGCTTTATTGGTACAGAAGGCTGCGCAAATGTCAGCATTTTTAAAATCACCTGAACGTGTGCAGAAAATTGCAGAAGACATAGTCAAACATTTCAGAGAAAAAGTTGAACCTCAAGGATTAAAGGCGCAGATTGTTTGTCCGGATAGATTATCTTGCGATCAATATAAGCGAGAATTTGATAAAATTATTTCTTCGGATGAAAGTGTCGTTGTAATTTCAATAAATCATACAGACGACGATGAATTTAAAAGAAAATACCGAATGGATAGAGATACGCAGGAGAAAATCTTAGATAGATTCCGTGATCCGATGGATCCGTTGAAGTTTGTTATTGTAACGTCAAAGCTTTTAACAGGTTTTGATGCTCCAATTTTACAGGCAATGTATTTGGATAAGTCCATGAAGGATCACAATCTACTTCAAGCTATATGCCGAACAAATCGTGTCTATAAAGACAAAACCCATGGTTTAATTGTAGATTATTATGGAGTTTTTGATAACGTTGCTAAGGCTTTAGAATTTGACGAAGAGACAGTTCGAGAGGTTATTAGTAATATTGGAACTTTAAAAGAGAAGTTTAAACAGGCTGTGGCATTGTGTTTGGAGCACTTTCCAAACGTCGATAGAGGCATCGAAGGCTATGAAGGGCTTCTTCTTGCGCAAGATTGCATTAACACAAATACTAAGCGTGATGCGTTTGCCAATCATTATAGTTATTTGTCAAAGTTGTGGGAGGCTTTGTCTCCTGA
>JAVCDA010000050.1 GCA_030765145.1 Candidatus Saelkia tenebricola
AATCTATCTTCATTTTAATTATTTCTTATGGGCGATAGAGGACTTGAACCTCCGACTTCCACGATGTGAACGTGGCGCTCTAGCCAGCTGAGCTAATCGCCCGCTGGTCCCGCCAGGACTTGAACCTAGAACCAACTGATTATGAGTCAGCTGCTCTAACCATTTGAGCTACGGGACCGATTAAGATAAAAGTCTAACACAATCTCAGAAAAAATCAATATTTCAAATAAAACTTGGTTATAGGGAAAGGATTTCAAGCATTTTCGGATGTATAATTCCATTAGAAGCAACTACGTCAGAATGAAAAGGATCATATGCCTCTCCATCGAGCTTTGTCAGGACCCCTCCTGCCTCTTTAATAAGCAGCACCCCTGCAGCTGTATCCCATGGATTTAGACCTAGCTCCCAAAAACCATCTAAACGGCCTGATGCTACATATGCCAAGTCAAGCGCTGCAGCTCCACATCTTCTTATTCCCTGGGCATGATGGATAAAGTTAATGAAATGCTCAATGTTTGTATCAGTCTGTTCTTTAAATTCGTAGTAAAATCCTGTTGCCAATAATGAACGTCTGATATCATCTATTTTAGAAACCGATATCTTCTTGCGATTTAAATATGCACCTTCTCCCTTAATAGAATAAAAAAGTTCATCTCTTGTGGGGTCGTATATAACACCAATCAAAGGCTCTTTATCTCTCATGAGTGCAATAGATGTGCAAAAAACAGGAAAGCTGTGGGAAAAATTATTGGTACCATCTATGGGGTCTACAAGCCAGTAATACTCACTATTGATATCCCCTCCAAATTCTTCGCCTACGAATGCAAAATTCGGAAAATGTTTCTTAAGATACACTTTTATTATTTTCTCGGATTTTTTATCTACTTCTGTAACAATATTACGTTCACCTTTAAATTCCAACTCGCCTATCCTACCAAGCTTTCCAAGAATAAAGCTCCCAGATTTTTTTGCTGCTTTCTGAGTTATTTTCAGAGCTTTTTGCAAATCAATCATTCTTTTTTTTCTTGTTAGGCTTACCTGACATCCTCTTCTTTCTTCTTTTGGTTTTGAGGCCTCGGGGTAACTTTTTACTCATTATTATCCTCCTTAAATAAAATTTTAACTTTTGTCAAAAAACCTATAGTAATCTAACAGTTATATAGAGAAAAATCAACAGGACTTTTTTGAAAAATAAAAACTAACTATACCTTTTATTATTTATGACTGATTATCTCTTTTTAAAAAAAGCACTCTTTCTATTGCAATACGCATCTTATTTAACATTTCCCTGGGTAAAACAAATTGAGACTTCATAAACGGAGTAATAATAACAAACTCAAACATGTTGGAATTGCCTTTGATTCGACGAATTGCTACCTTAATAACTGGCTTTGCCATCTAATATTAACCACCAAAAAAATATTGGCGGGGACGACGGGAGTTGAACCCGCGATCACTGGATCGACAGTCCAGGGTCTTATCCAGGCTAGACGACGTCCCCAATTTACATTTTTAAAATTACGAATCCAAATAGTAATAGATTTTTATATTAATGTCAACAGAAACTATTTTAAATATTGAAGCATCTGTTCTTCTTTATTTAAATCAACTGACATCTCTTTATCCCGACTTCTAAATTCTATCTTTTTTTCTTTTAAATATTTTGTACCTACTACAACCTGGTAAGGAATCCCGATTAAATCCGCATCATTAAACTTCATCCCAGCCCGCAATGCTCTGTCATCATATAAAACTTCTATTCCTTCTTCGAGTAGATATTTGTAAACTTGCTCTGCTTTTTCTGCAATTGTTTCATCCTCGATATTGGTAGCAATAACAACTACTTCAAAAGGCGCAATCCCCCTGCCCCAAATTATACCTTTTTGGTCATGATTCTGTTCAATACAAGCCGCTGCAATTCTGTTAACACCTATACCGTAACAGCCCATAATCATATTGCTCTCTTTTCCATCCTCACCCACAAAAACTGCCCCTAACGGCTCGCTGTATCTTACCCCCAGCTTAAAAACATGTCCTATCTCTATAGCATTGCTTATCTTTAATTCTGATTTGCATTTAAAACACAAATCACCTTCTTCAACCTGCCTTATATCAGCAAAATCTTCAACCTTAAAATCCCTGCCCTCGTTTATGTTGATAAAATGGTAATCAGTCCTATTTGCACCTGTAACACAGTTTTTAATCCCTTTAACATCGTAGTCGGCGAATATTTTTATTTTAAGCCCTACGGGACCTGAAAACCCAACATCTGATGAGGTTATATGTTTTATTTCATCTGGTAAAGACATCCTTAACTCCTTGACTCCTAAATGCTTGCGAAATTTACTTTCATTAACCTCGTTCCCGCCTCTTAAAACAACAGCAATAAACTCAGTTTCTGTTTTATAAATTATTGTCTTAAGTAATTTTTGAGGAGAAATTTTAAAAAACTTTGATACCTCATTAACACTCATAATTCCGGGTGTATGGACTTCCTTTATCTCCTGTTCCTTTTCATCTATTTGATTTGAATTCTCTGCTCTTTGAGCAACATCTTTACTGGCTAAATAGCTGCATTTTTTACAAACTACAACCTTATCTTCTCCAAACTC
>JAVCDA010000060.1 GCA_030765145.1 Candidatus Saelkia tenebricola
TGGTTGCTACTGTTCTGCCGAATTTGACAGGCAGGACTCAGCAGGCAAGAATTAGGAGAGCAGAGGCTGAAATCAAAGGTTCTATCGCTACAGCTTTAGATATGTATGAAATGGATTTTGGAAGATATCCTTCAGTGTTAAGTCAGCTTTGGGATAAAACGCAGGTTTTGGCGGGTTATGATGCAGGGGAGTATGAGATGCAGTGGAATGGCCCCTATCTTAAGAGGGTTAAAGTTAAAGAAGGTTCTATCATCGATCCCTGGGGTAATCTCTATGAATATGAGGTAGTAGATGAAGGCAGAGATTACCAAATGTTATCCAATGGTCCCAGTGTATCTAATCCGGATGATGATATATCATACAATACTGAGGAGGAATTCTTAGAATAGTATGCTGGTATTAGAAATAGATGATCTGTTCATTAAAATTGCTCAAGGAGAGTTTAAAGGCGGTATAATAAAACTTGAGAAGGGAGCGATTTTTCGCCGCGATGATTTAGACTTAAATATCTTTAAAAATATTTTCAAAAGTTCGATTCAGAAGAAAGAAAATATTATCTGTGCAATTCCACGGGGTAAAATTTCGATAAGCTACTATACATTTCCTACCAAAGATCCAAAAGAAATAACGGAAATGACTAAATTTAATGCTTTAAAGCAATTGCCTGATTCTAAAGGCGATATCGTTTTTTCACATAGCATTTTGAATGTCAATGCTCAGGGGCAAAGTAAAGTGATGTTGGCGGTTGGAAGAAAAAACTTAATAAAGGAGAGATACTTACAGCTGTTAAAAGATGTTAAAATAGAGCCTTACGTTACCATAAATTCTATTCCGTTAGCAAATATATTTACAGCAAAAGGATTGGGGAAAGAATGTTTTCTTGTAATCGATGTAGATTCCAAGGCTACAAATATTTGTGTTGTAGATAAGGAAAAACTTATCTTTTCCCGTGAAGTAGATAAAGGGGCTGGTAAGTTCATCGGAAATGAGGTGGTATTAGAATTATGGCTAATTGAAATTGAAAGGTCGGTTGCGGCATATCAAAAGGAAAATTTAGGCTCTGATATAAAGAAATGTTATATATCAGGTGTAGAATTACCGGATAGCGTCAGGAAAATTTTATCAGAGAAATTAAGTTTAGAAGTTGAATATATTCCTCTCAATAAGCTTGTTGATTTCTCTCAGGGTGAAATTAAATCTTATGCCGAGTCTGTAAAATTGAGTTCAGTTTCATTTACGAAGGTAGCTGGATTGCTCACATTGCAGAAGGCACCGGAAATAAATTTAACGTCTTTAGAAACGTTACAAAAAAAAGTTTCGGTTCAAAAATGCAGGACAAATTTAATTATATCAAGTTATCTTTTTATTGCTTTATTTGGATTTATTGGAACAATTGGATGGGAGTTTTATTATCGCCGTGCTTATATTAATGACCTTGAAAATACTATTGTTAGTATGAAGAAAAAGATAGATATATTGGAACGGAAAAAACGAATAGTTGATTTGACATTAGATTTAATAAGAAATGAATCTTCTTTTTTGAATGTAATAAAGGACTTGGGTTTAGCTATACCTTCGGATGTAAAATTGCAGACATTGGATTATAAGGGAGACAGGATAAGCATTGGAGGCATTTCCTCGACTTTGGATAGCATTTATGATTTCAGCGATAAGTTAAGAAAATCCCCAATTATTATTAAAGTTGAAGATTTAAAGGTAAGGGAAACTGGCGGTGATAAACGGTCTTTTACGTTGCAAGCAAGTTTAAAAGTTTATGATAAAAAATAAGCATTTTCCCCAGTTACTTAAAAAATACAGGATGTTGATAGGGGTTGTTTGCTTTATATTGTGTTACCGGGTTATATTAAGTCCTTTAATAATTCGTTGGCAGGAACTTAACGATAAGATTTTAGTTTTGGAGAGAAAATTTAAAAAAGTAACAAGTTTTTTGAGTGAAGAAAAAGAAATAAATGCGTTTTATCATGATTTATCAAAGGTAATAAGTATTCAATCTTTAGAAAGCGACATTACTGAACAGGAGAGGCAAACGCAGACTTTTAGATTTTTAAATGAGAGTGCAAAGAAAACAGGTGTGTATCTAAAATCTATTACTCCGCATAAACTTAAAATCCAGCAGGAATATAAAATGTTTAGGATAGATGTCAACCTGGAGTCGGATCTGGCAGGGCTTGTAAGATTTATCTATTATATTGAAAACTCGCCGCAATTGCTAAAGGTGAAAGATGCACGTGTTTCCTCTTCTAAAGATGGAATGCTGCTTGTAAGATTACAAATAGAAAAGGTTGTTTTTTAGGCTATGGAGATTTTAAATTTCTGGTTTCGGCATAAAAAGAAGTTGCAAGTTGCAATGATAGTTTCTATGGTTCTGTTTGTGCTGGAAGTTGCTATTCGCAGGCCCAAGCAGGTTAATGAATTGCTTGAAGAGTTTTTAAAGTTGAGAAAAAAAAATTTTAAAGTTCAGATTCCCAAGATAATCAAATTAGAGCAATACCTTAAAGCTATAGCAGGCAAAGAAATGTTTCTAAGGGAAGAGAGGAAGCCAGAAGATATTAGTAATAGTATTTCAGTTCAATTGTCAGAATTTGAGTTCAATGGTATTATTCAGTTAGAAAAACCGTATGTAGCTATTTTGAAGAAGAAGACTAGTCAGCAATTGCTTGTACCTGAAGGTGGCACTTTTGAGGGAATTAAAATAAAGAAAATTAATCCAGAAAGCGTTATAATAGAACATTATGGACAGGAAAAAGTTATTATATTTTAGATTTATAATTGGTTTTTTAATGTTCATATTTTTATTTTTGCCTGTTTTTAATACAGCGGCAAAGACAGTTGATCTTAAAAGTCCTATTACTCTTGATATAAAAGGAATGGATATATTGGATGTGTTAAAAATTATTTCTATGCGTTCCGGATTAAGCATAGCTCCTTCTCCTATGGTTAAGGGTAAAATCTCAATATTCTTAAAAAATGTTTCAGTATGGGATGCTTTTGAAATAATTGTTGCTTCTAATAGTCTGGCATATGAGAAAAAAGGAGATTTGCTCACTGTTGTTACCGGAAGGGAATATGAAGAAAAGTATGGAAAGCCGTTTTATGATATGAGGATTATAAAAACGTTCCATTTTGGGCATGCAAAGGCAGCTTCTGTTTACGAAACTGTTTCGGAATTCAAAAGTAAAATCGGTAAAATAGTTGCTGATGATTTTTCTAATACGCTGATAATCCTTGATACTCCGGATGTAGTATATGAGATTGAATCGGTAATAAAAAAGATGGATTCTCCGTTGGAAACAAAAGTGATTCAATTGAATTATGCAAAGGTGGAAGATATTGAAGAGAAAGTTCAAGATCTGATAACTCAGGATGTTGGAAGTATAAAATTTGATGAAACGTCCAACCGTATTGTTGTTACGGATATTCCTAACAAGGTTTCATATATTGAAAAAGTTATCAAAGCATTTGATAAAAGGCCTAAGGAAGTATTAATAGAAGCCAAGATAATTCAGATAACATTGGATAAAGAACATCAATATGGTGTTGATTGGGAGGCGGTTTTAGGTAAAGAGTTTGGGCTTGGTTATGCAGGAGATATTACATTTTCGGATACTGCTACCGGGATAGGTAAAATAGCTATTGGTAAAATTGCATTAGGTGGATCTACAGTATCAAAACATGAATACAGAGGTTTATTTAAATTATTCGATAATTTTGGAACAACAGAGGTTCTTGCCAGTCCGAGAATTACAGCTTTAAGTGGACAGGAAGCATACGTTTTATTAGGCGAGCAGCAGCCTCTTGTATCTATATCTACTTCATATCCTGGAGACAGTTCTACCCCTCAATATACCGAGAGTGTGGAGTATTTAGATTTAGGTGTCAGACTTTCCGTAACTCCTACAATTTCAGATACAGGGGATATTACAATGAAGATTAAACCCGAGGTAAGTTCTCAAATTGGCGATGCCATTGAGACAGTTACCGGTTCTAGGTATATTGTAAAAGGAACAAGTGAAACAGAAACAACGGTAATGATTAAAGATGGCGCCACGATTGTACTTGCAGGGCTTATGAAGGAGGAAACTATTAAGAATAAGGAAAAAATTCCCGGGTTGTCTGATATACCGTTAATAGGAAAAATGTTTAAGGGGGAATATAGCAGTAATTATAAGACTGAACTTGTAATTCTTCTTACGCCTCGTATAGTAACCGGAGAAGGCGTATTTCATGGGAAAAAGAATGCCAAAATAGAATCGGGTAAAAAAGAGCAGTTGGAAATAGCAGAGCCTTATCAAAAAAAACAGGAATTGTTTTTAGATAAAAACACAGCATCTCTTGATCAGGAAGAGGAGAGGCAGTCATATTCAGAATATTATCTTAAAGTCACCAACAATATTTATGGTTATTTGAGTAAAAATTATCTGGATATGGGGCTGAATAAGGAAGTCAATGTTGTGTTTTTATTGAATAAAAGAGGTAATTTAGTAGGAGAGCCTGCTGTTGTGGGAGAAGTAGATCCGTCTATCAGGGATTTAGCGATTGAAGTTGTTAAAAAAGCAGGTCCTTATCCTGTCTTTCCATCTTCTTTAGATAAAGAAAAAGAAGCTTTCAATATTCTGCTCAGTTTTTAAAAATAAATTTTTTAGCAAATCCGACTTTTTTAATAGTATATTCCACAATCCATGTTTGGAAGCAATATTGACAGGAGTTTTGTTTGATTGGTATTCAATGCTAAGAAAAAAATAAGACTTCTGGTTATTTTGGTGACTTAATTTTTCTTACAATCAGTTTTTTGTTCATTCTCTTTGCGGAAAAGAATTTCTTGGTAAAATCAGCTGCTGTTTTAGGATTATAGCTTTTGCAAGAGAAAATGTTAATATGGGCGGAATTCCAAAGTTCTGAGAAATGGCCTGTTATGGAACTTGTCTCAATAAGCTGGACTAAGGAATAGCCGCTGGTATGAGGTTTCTCATGTCCAAAGTGAGGGATTAGAGGTTTTCCATAAGGGATCATTTTTATTTTTTTACATAGTTTACTAGAGTATTCTGCGATTGATTTTTTTGATTTTATAATTTCTGAGTCACAGTCGTAAAGATCAAGAATTAATTCCCAGCCGAATATTTTTTCTTTCATAATTTTTCTCCTATAATATTTTTAATGTAGTTTGGTAATTTAAAACAGGCAGTATGTATTTCGGAATTATAATATTTGGTTTTAAGGCTTAATTTAGCAAACCGGTTTTTTAATGTATTTTTATTAAATTTATTGGGGTTAATTGTGTTAGATGAAAATATCAGACTGAACAATCCACCGATATAAGTCGGAATGCTGGCTGTATAAACGGAAGTATGCTTAAATATCTTAGCTGATTTGTTAAAATTTTCTTTCAATTCATCCTTTTGTAAGAAACTGGATCCGCTTTGGCGTACCATTATCCCGTTCTTCTTAAGTATGTTAGAAACATTACGGTTAAACTTATCCTCGAAAAGAACTTTAGCAGGACCTACAGGGTCAGTTGAATCTATGATTGCTACATCATATAAATTGGTTCTATTCTTAATGAATTCTGCACCGTCAGTAATAATAAGTTCTAATTTTTTACTCTGGAAAGAATTACTGCATATTTGTTTTAAATACTTTTTAGAGCAATCGATGACTTTTTTTTCTATTTCTACGAGAGTTATTTTCTTTATGCCTTTATGTTTTAACACTTCTCGTAAAATTCCTCCATCACCGCCGCCGATTATTAATACCTGTTCGGGATTTGGATGTGAAAACAGAGGAACATGTGCCATCATTTCATGGTAGATAAACTCATCAGCTGTTGTTGTTTGAATTACCCCGTCAAGTGTAAGGATTTTTCCTAATCTATCAGTTTCTATGAATTGTACTTTCTGAGAACTCGAATTTGAACTGTAAAGAGTTTTTTTAACTTTTAATTGTAATTTAATATCCGGATAGAGAGATTCAGAGAACCACTTGTTTACCATCAAAGATGCCCCTCTTTAATTCCATTATTTGCATCTCTTCTGCATCAAATCCATCTTTAAGAACTGGCAGTGCTTTGTAGGGATCAACATCACCGCATACGAATACGTCTAATGCTGCATATTCAAACTCAGGCCATGTGTGAACTGAAATATGAGATTCTTTTAATATTGCAATTCCAGATATGCCTTTATAGGGAGAAAAGGTGTGTGCATGGACCTCTAGGAGAGTGGCTCCACATGCAATTACGGCATCTTTTAAAATTTGCTCAGTTGCTGTAGCATCGGAGATATTTTTTGCTTTCCAAAAGTCAACAAGAAGATGTATTCCTGCATAATCGAACACTTCTCCGTGGCAATAAACAGATTTGTTTTCTTTTACACTTTCCATAGTTTTTCTCCAACAAATAGTATAACATAATAAAAAAAAATCAAATTTAAGTCAATAGTTTATTTTAGGACACATAAAGTTATTAATCTTAAAGTTGATTTATGTGTCGGCAGGTATTATAATAATCGGTGTAATATTTGTGTTTGATGAGGATAAAGTAGCTGAAATTGTGTTGTGTTTTGTTTAAGGAGGATAGGCTATGAAAAAGATACTTATTGTGGATGATGAGCCGGATTTAAGGACTGTTGCAAAGATGCGCCTTGAAGTAGAGGGGTATCAAATAATAGTAGGTAGTAATGGTCAAGAATGTTTGGATTTGGCTCAGAAAGAAATGCCTGATTTAATAATTTTAGATATAATGATGCCGGTAATGGATGGCTATACCGCTTTAAAGCATCTTAAAGCAGATCAGAGTCTTTCGGAAATTCCGGTAATAATGTTTTCGATAAAAGAAAAGATGAAAATGGAAGGGTTATTTATAACTGATATGGTTGAATGTTATATTGAGAAGCCGTTTGAAGCAGAAGAACTTGTTTCTAAAGTTAAAAGTGTTTTAGGAGAATGATTTGACAATTCTCAGGTCTTATGTACAATAAGCCTTTGTTATAAGGAGATAAAAATGAGTTTAAAGGTAGGTATTCCAAAAGGCAGTTTACAGGAAAAGACTATTTTGCTTTTCAAAAAAGCAGGTTTTAATATAAGTCTTGCTCATCGCTCATATTTTCCTTCAGTTGATGATTCAGATATGGAAATGGTAATGCTCAGAGCACAGGAGATGTCATATTATGTAGAAGCAGGTGTTTTAGATTGCGGTCTTACAGGTGAGGATTGGATTAAAGAAAATAGTTCCAATGTCATTAGAGTAGCAGAACTTATATACGCTAAACAGCAAATGGTTCCTGTAAAATGGATTTTGGCTGTCCGCGAAGATTCGGGAATAAAAAGTATTAAAGATTTGGAAGGTAAAAGAATAGCTACAGAACTTGTTAATGTGACAAAAGAATATCTCAAAAAAAATGGCATTACAGCGGATGTGGAATTTAGTTGGGGTGCGACAGAGGCAAAAGTGGCAAACGGTATGGTTGATGCCATTGTAGATCTTACTGAGACAGGACAGAGTCTTAAGAGGAATAATTTAAGAATTGTTGAAACAATATGCAGTTCTACGACTCAATTCATTGCCAATAAAGATATCTGGGGTGATCCTCAGAAGAAATCTAAGATAGAAAGCCTAGTGCTTCTTTTAAAGGGAGCTTTAAATGCAGAATCTAAAGTAGGCCTTAAGATGAATGTTTCTAAGGAAAATTTGGATAAAGTGTTTAATCTCTTACCGGCAATGCGTAAACCTACGATTTCGACTCTGACAGAAGATAAATGGTTTGCAATAGAAACAATAGTAGATGAACAGAAGGTGAGAGAGTTAATTCCTAAACTTAAACAATTCGGGGCAGAAGGAATTATAGAATATCCTCTTAACAAAGTCATCGCTTAGGTTATATATAACTACAATCGTGTTTTTTAGT
Organism: Candidatus Saelkia tenebricola; assembly: GCA_030765145.1. Taxonomy (GTDB): domain Bacteria; phylum Omnitrophota; class Gorgyraeia; order Kaelpiales; family Kaelpiaceae; genus Saelkia; species Saelkia tenebricola. Next base: position 7,920 of record JAVCDA010000060.1, read on the forward strand.
TTTATCAGGAGGTAAATGTATGCCTTGCGGAAGAAAAAGAAAAAAAAAGAGTATTAAAACTCATCAAAGAAAAAAAAGATTAAAAAGAGATAGGCATAAGAAGAAATAATAGTTTGCAGCTAAAATGAGAAAACTTTATTTTTTGTTCTGTTTGTTAGTGATTTCAGGATTTTTTTTAACTGGTAGTCATCCTCTATATGCATCTAATCCTTCCGCCTCTGCTTATGCGCACTTTATGATGGCTTCGATTTATGAAAAAAGAAGCAATTTGGATGATGCATTAGTAGAATATCAACGTGCTTTGGAGTATGATCACAAGAACCCTACTTTGTACATAAAACTTGCTTTAATACGTTTAAAGAGAAATGAATCTGATTTGGCAATAGAAGAGCTTAAAAAGGCAAGTGAGTATGCGCCGGAGGATGTACGGGTTCATTTTGTTTTAGCCCTGGTGTATAGCTCTCTTGGAGAATATGACATTGCAGCATCTGAATATGAACAAATAGTGAAAATTGCTCCTCATGATATTATGGCTTTGGCATCACTTGCTGATTTATACGTTCTTCAGGAAAAAGTTGATCAGGCGACGGTAGCTTATGAAAAGCTTTTAGAAGAAAATGTAGAATTGCCGCTTTTACGTTTCAATTTGGCAATACTTTATAGTAAAAGCAATAAAATAGATCGAGCGATAGAAGAAATGTTAGAGGTTGTAAAGTTAGATCCCAGTTTTATTCAAGGGTATGTTACTTTAGGAGTTTTTTATGAAATGAAAAAGAATTATTCTAAAGCCGTTAGGATATATCAACAGGGATTAAAAATGAAGCCTGGCGATTTAAAAATACTTCAAATTTTAGCACAGGCTTATTACAAAGCGGAAGAGTTTGAGAAGGCAGAACAAATTTATGAGGAAATATTAAAGGATTTTCCAGATCAGAAGGGACTTTATTTAGAGATTGCATATTTCTATGTCAAAAATAATGAGATTAAAAAGGCAAAAATAGTATTGAATAAAGCTGAAAATGAGAATGTTAAATTAGATCAGGTTTATTTTCTTAAAGGGTTTGCTTGTTATAGGCTCAAAGAAAATAAAGAAGCCATGCAGTTTTTTAAAAGATCTCAAGAATTAAATCCTAAGAATGCAGAAGTTTATTTTTTTCTGGGTGCATTATATGAGGATATGGAAGAATGGGATTTATCAGTCGAGAATCTTAAAAAAGCAATAGATATTTATCCTGAGCATACTGATGCTTTAAACTATTTGGGTTACATGTATGCTGAACAAGGTGTTAATCTTGAGGAAGCAAAGGGATTAGTTCAGAAAGCTCTTAAAATAAATTCTGAAAATGGTGCTTATCTTGATAGTATGAGCTGGGTGTATTTTAAACTGGGAAATATTGATAAGGCGTTGGAATATATTGAAAGGGCAATGCAATATGAACCGGAAGATTCTGTTGTGTTAGAGCATGCAGGTGATATTTTTTATGAAAAAGGAATGATTCCTGAGGCAGTTATAAAATGGGAAAAAGCGTTAAAAATTAATCCAGTCCAAGACAGTTTGGAAGAAAAAATTAAGGGGGCAAAGGAGAAAATTGGGCAATAAAACCGATATAGAATTATTCAAACAAAAAGCATCTCAGATAAGGAAGGATATTCTTACAATGCTCCAAGAAGCAGGATCTGGACATACTGGTGGATCTTTATCATTGGTTGAAATACTGATCTCTCTTTATTGCTACAAGTTAAAGCATGATCCTAAAAATCCAGACTGGTCCAAGAGAGATAGATTGATTCTTTCTAAAGGTCATGGTTGTCCTGCTCTTTATGCTATTCTTGCGGATTGCGGGTATTTTCCTAAGAATGAGCTTTCAACTCTAAGAAAATATGGTTCACGCCTGCAAGGTCATCCTGAGAAAGGTATTTCAGGTGTTGAAGCTTCGACTGGTTCTTTAGGACAGGGGTTATCAATTGCAATAGGGATGGCTCTATCTGGAAGGTTAGATAACAGAGATAATAAAGTTTATTGTATTATGGGGGATGGCGAAACAAATGAAGGCCAAATTTGGGAAGCTGCTATGACTGCTGCACATTATAAGTTGGATAATTTAATAGGCATTATAGATCATAACAAGTTGCAGATAGATGGGCCTGTAAAGGAAGTTAAAAATTTAGAGCCTTATAAGGAGAAATGGGTTGCATTTGGTTGGAAAGTAACCGAGTGTGATGGTCATGATTTTAATTCTTTAATAAAAGCTTTAGATTGGGCTTATGAAGTGAAAGATTATCCTGCTATGATTATTGCTCATACTGTAAAAGGGAAAGGTGTTTCTTTTATGGAAAACGATAATAAATGGCATGGAGTGGCACCGGTAAAAGATGAATTAGAAAAAGCTTTTAAAGAGTTAGGAGAGAAATGAAGTCAACTAGAGGTGGTTTTGGTGATGCATTATTAGAAATAGGTAAGCTCGATGAGAAGGTCGTTGTTTTATCAGCTGATTTAACTGAATCAGTCAGAGCAGGAGCATTTAAAGCCAGTTTTCCGGACCGATTTTTTAGTTTCGGAGTATCTGAACAAGATATGATTTCTGCTGCAGCAGGTTTTGCGCTGGAAGGTAAAATTCCTTTTGCCTGTACTTTCGGGGTATTTGCTTCAGGTAGACCCTGGGATCAAATCAGGATATCTGTTGCATATATGAACCTGAATGTAAATATTGTAGGTACTCATGCCGGTATTACGGTAGGTCCTGATGGGGCTACACATCAGGCGTTAGAGGAAATTACACTTATGAGAGTTCTTCCTAACATGACAGTCATTGTGCCTTGTGATTATTACGAAGCATACAAGGCAACAAAAGCTGCAGTTAATTATCCCGGGCCGGTGTATTTGAGATTAACCAGGAATAACGTACCATTTATTACAAATGAAGATGATGAGTACAAAATAGGTGAAGCTGCTGTATTAAAAGAGGGAGACGATTTAACTATTATTGCATGTGGACAAATGACTAGTATTTGTCTGGAAGCTGCTGATATTTTGAAGCAGGAAAGTATCTCAGTGAGAGTGATAAATTTACATACTGTTAAACCTCTTGATAGAAATAAAATATTAGAAGCTGCTTTGGAGACAAAAGCTATTCTTACTGTCGAAGAACACCAGGTTTTTGGAGGTATGGGTTCTTCTATAGCAGAGTTTGTCTGTGAAAATAATCCTGTACCCATGAAGCTTATGGGGATACGGGATCGTTTTGGAAGAAGTGGCGAGTCAGATGTTTTATTGGAAGCTTTTGGTTTAACTTCTGAGCATGTAGTGAAAGAAGCAAAGATGCTGCTCGAGAAAAAAAGTTGATAACCTATAAAACTCCAGCCAAGATTAACCTTTTCCTTGATATTATTTCCAAAAGAGAAGATCAATATCACGATATTTTAAGTTTAATGGTAAAAATTACGCTTTTTGATGATTTGATAGTTGATATTGCAGAGAATGATAAAATTGTTTTAGAAGTTAATGGAAATGCCCCTCTGGGAGAAGAGAACATATGTTTTAAAGCTGCTGAGGTTATGAGAAAGAAATATAATATTTCTTCTGGAATTAGTATTAAACTCAATAAGTTTATTCCCACTGAAGCAGGATTAGGCGGCGGTAGTTCCAATGCTGCATATGTTATTAAAGGTATTGATAAGATTTTTGATTTGGGGCTAAGTGATGAAGAATTAATTGAAACTGGTGCATCCTTAGGGTCGGATGTACCAGTTTTTATAACAGATGCTCCTTGGATTATAGCCCAGGGCCGGGGTGAGAAAGTAAGAGGTGTTTATCCTGATTTTAAATTTTCAGCTATTGTTATTTTTCCTGGGTTTGGAATAAAAACAGCTTCTATCTATCAAAAATGGAAACCTTCCTTGACACATTCTGAGTGCTGGGATAAAATTAAACTTTGCAGCAATAGTGAGGTTAACATGAACTTTTTAAAAAAATACTCTTACAATGTCTTTGAAAAAATTGTAGGAGACGAGCGGTTATCCTCTCTTAAAAAAAATCTAATGAATTTTCATGCCCAGGTAGTTGGTATGAGTGGAACTGGCTCTGCGCTATATGCTGTGTTTTCTGCACAAGATGAGGCGTTACAAGCTAAAGAGAGTCTGATTCCTATGGGGTATCAGGTTTTTGTGGTCGAATCTCTAAAATAAGGAGGTGCTTGCTTTGGAGATTACAGAGGTAAAGGTGTTTCCCAGGGTTCAAGGCAACAAGAAATTGCGGGCTTATGTTACGGTTACGTTTGATAACTCTTTTGTAGTACGCAACGTCAAGGTTATTGAGGGCAATAAAGGACTTTTTGTTGCCATGCCTTCCAGGAAAGTACAAAGACCTTGTTCTCGTTGTAGAAGGAGTAATACCATTATAGCCAGATTTTGCAATTACTGTGGAGTTGCTTTGGAGGCTTCTAAGTACGGAGATTCTTATGATAGACAGCAGGAAACAAAAGACATGGCGCATCCTATAAACCAGGAATTTCGTACCTACATGGAGCAAAGTGTTCTAGAGGCTTATGAAGAAGAGGTCAAGAACAATCCTCAACAAGAATCGAGGGTTGATCTTGAATCGTCTGGAGAAGTAATTTAATTAACGTATTATTTTGATTTGGGGAATAGTGTAATGGTAGCACAACGGCTTTTGGAGCCGTCTGTGGAGGTTCGAGCCCTCCTTCCCCAGTACCGAATCAGGTATTATATTATAGTTTAGGAATTAATGATAAAAAGAGGAGTGTTGTTTTTAATGCGTATCAATAGAGGTAAAGTATTATCATGAAAACGTGTGCTGTAATTTTAGCTGCTGGAGATGGAAAAAGGCTTAAATCTGATATTCCTAAATATCTCCAGAAAGTGGGGGGGTGGTCTCTTCTAACACATGGTATTGAAAATGCCATAGCATCAGGTGTTGATGAAATCTATCTTGTTATGGGAGAAGGAGATAGAAAGAATATTGATACGGGAAGAATATATGTTGTAGAGCAAAAAAAGAAACGAGGTACGGCTGATGCTTTTTATATTGCTTTGAAATCTATACCTGCTAAATACAAGAATATTTTGCTTTTTTATGTTGATATTCCCTTGATAAAACCGGAAACACTTAAGAAGCTTATTTTTAACCACGAGAAAAATAATGCAAATATTACGATTTTGACTACGAATCTCCTAAAACCTAAAGGCTATGGCAGGATAATAAGAGATAATAAGGGTGGAATATCAGAAATTAAAGAGGATGATTTACTTAATGCCGAAGAGAAAAAAATAAAAGAGGTTAATTTAGGGGTATATGTTTTTAAGCGTTCACAATTGCTCATGGCTAATTTATCTTGCATAAAGCCCAAGGGTAAAAAAAGAGAGAAATATCTCACTGAAATAGTTCCGTTTTACTATGGTAAAGGGCTAAAAATCTCATCCTTAAAATTGAAAGATGCTCAAGAAGGACTGGGTATTAATAGTAGGATGCATTTAGTGGAAGCCAATAGTATTATTTTTAAGAGAAATGCATTGCATCATATCAATAAGATGGTGACTGTAATGGCTCCTGAAAACACTTATATTGAGAAAAATGTAAAAATAGGACGCGACAGCATAATATATCCTTTTGTCTATATCGAAGCCGGAGTTAAAATAGGTAAAAATTGTGTCATTGGTCCCAGTGCGCATATCCGTAGCGGTTCAATTCTTGATGATAACGTTAGTATTGGTAATTTTGTAGAAATATCTAGATCGCATGTAGCAAGCGGGACAAAAATCCGGCATTTTTCATATATAGGGGACACAACAATTGGTAAAAATGTGAATATAGGCGCAGGATGTGTGACTGCAAATTACGATGGGAAGCATAAGAATAAAATTACAATAGAAGATGATGCTTTTATAGGGAGCAATACAACAGTTATTGCTCCTGTTAAAATTGGTAAGAGCGCTATAACTGGGGCTGGATCTGTGGTAACCAAAAATAACGATATTGATGCATATGAGGTTGTTGTAGGTGTGCCGGCAAAAACTATAAGGAGAAGAAAACATGGATAGATTGACAGTTTTTACAGGTAATGCTAATCCTGCGTTAGCTCAAAAAATTTGTGAGTATTTGGGTATTGAATTAGGCAAAGCATTTGTCTCTATATTTAGCGAAGGTGAGATTCAAGTAAAAATTGAGCAGAACATAAGAGGTAATGAGGTTTTTATAATACAACCTACATGTGCACCACCTAACGATAATTTGATGGAGTTGCTTGTTATGATTGATGCTGTAAAACGTGCCTCGGCTCGCAGGATTACTGCAGTAGTTCCTTACTTCGGTTACGCTAGGCAGGATAGAAAAGATCAGCCCAGAGTGCCTATTACTGCTAAATTGGTTGCAAATTTAATTACAGTTGCAGGTGCAGATAGAGTATTGACTATGGATTTACATGCTGGGCAAATCCAGGGGTTTTTTGATATTCCGTTAGATCATTTGCTGGCTGTTAAAACTTTTGTAGAACATCTTAAGAAAGTAATGGATATTTCAAATTTAGTTGTCGTTTCCCCTGATGTCGGTGGAATTAAGATGGCTAGATCGTATGCTAAAAGACTTGGGGTGCCTCTGGCAATAGTTGATAAAAGAAGGATTAGCACAGAACAAGCAGAGGTTATGAATATTTTAGGCGATGTTAAGGGGCGTGATGTTTGTATTGTTGATGATATAGTTGCCACAGCCGGTTCCATAGTAGAGGCTGTTGAGGCGTTAAAGGCTAGGGGAGCTAAGGATGTTTATGCTGCCATTACACATTCTGTTCTTTCTGGGCCAGCAGTTGGACGTTTAAATAAAGCAGCAATTAAAAAATTCTATGTTACAGATACGATTCCTCTTCCATCTGAGAAAAAAATTGATAAAATAGAAATTCTCTCTGTGGCTCCGTTGCTGGGAGAGGCGATTAAAAGGATTCACAAGGCAGTGTCTATTAGCGTTTTGTTTGATTAAAATTTATCTGCGTGTAAAACGTGGAAAGATATGATCTTTTAAGGAGGTTAAATTATGGAGAAGCTTAAAATTAAGGCTCAAAAGAGAAAAATTACCGGTAAAGAGTATGCCGGTAGAATTCGGCGTCAGGGGGTAATTCCTGGTGTGTTGTATAAAAAAGGAAATAGTGTGCCTTTAGAGTTAAAAGAAACTGATCTCGTGCATCTATTTCATAAAGCTCATTCTGAGAATATTATTGTGGAAATTGAGCTTATAGATGGCGATGAAAAAGAACTTAAAGTTGCAATGCTTAAAGATGTTAGTCGTGATGTGATAAAGGGGAGTGTTATTCATGTAGACTTTCAGGAGATTTCTTTGGATGAAATTGTAAAAATAAAAGTTCCTGTTGAAATTAAAGGTGAAGCAATCGGTGTTAAAAGAGATGGCGGGGTGCTGGATCATTTACTGTGGGAGGTGGAAGTTGAGTGTACAGCAGTTCAAATTCCCGGTAAAATTGAAATTAATGTAGATGCTCTTGAAATAGGTGATGCAATTCATATCTCGGATTTAGAAGTGCCCCAAGATGTGAAACTTATGGGTGTTCCAGATAAAGTTGTATTGCATGTAGTTGCACCTCGAAAAGAAGTTGTAGAAGAGGAAGTATTAGCTGAGTCCGAAGAGACTCAACAAGAGCCTGAGGTCATAAGAGAGAAAAAGACAGAGCAAGAGACGGAGTCTCAAGACGAAAAAAACAAGGGAGCAGAGACTCAGTAATAGCATGATTTTTATATTTGGGCTTGGTAATCCGGGTGAGCAATACAAGAACACCTTACATAATTTAGGTTTTCAGGTACTGGACAAATTAGCTGCTGAATATAAAACAGGTTTTCGAAAAAGGATATGTAAGGCTAAAATTGCCTGTTTTGATTTACCTTGTTATAAAGGTGAAGATTGTAAGAGTAGTGATGTTGAGAAAGATAATTTTTGGATGAAAATTGGGTTGAAAAATCGCATAAAGAGAAGAGATGAGACAAATAAAATTCAGCTCATTAAGCCTTATACATATATGAACCTTAGTGGAGTATCTATTGGGTGTATTAGGAATAAATATCAATTCCAAAATAAAGATTTACTTGTCATCTGCGATGATTTAAGCTTGGGAAAAGGTTATATTAAAATCAAGTCTGAAGGTGGCTCTGGAGGACATAAAGGTATAGCTTCAGTAATAGCTGCTTTAGGCAGCGATAATTTCCCTCGCTTAAGGATTGGGATAGGTCCGCTTGATTCTTATCAAGCAGCTGAAGAGTATGTCTTAAAGGAATTGTCTCAAAGAGAGATTGAGGATTATAATGATATAGTGGAAAAGGTGACGAAAATAGTAGATTTTTATATTAGAGACGGTATCGATAAGGCGATGTCGTTCTATAATCGAAAAAAAATAATTTGATGTTGCCTCATATGTACTTCTATGCTAACATTGTCCGATTAAAAGGGGTGATAATATAATGAAAAAATATGAAGTCATGTTTATTTTGAATCCTGATCTAAATGATGCAGAGGTTAATTCAGAGATGGAGAAGATTAAAAGTTCAGTTACTAAAAGAGATGGACGAGTACACGAATTGAACATTTGGGGAAGGAGGCAGCTTGCTTATTCGATTAAGAAATTCCAAGAGGGAGTTTATCTTCTGGGGTATTTTGATCTTTCTGCAAAATCGCCTCGAGAACTTTCTGGAGAATGGGAATTGAATGCCAATATTTTGAGATCGTTTATTTTAAAAAAGGAGAAATAAATGCCTAGTTTAAATAGAGTTTTTTTAATTGGTAATTTAACCAGAGATCCGGAACTACGCTATACGCCGGCTGGAGTAGCTGTTGTAAGTTTTGGTATTGCTGTGAATCGTGTTTTTAAAACTCAAACCGGAGATAAAAAAGAGGAAACCTGTTTTGTAAGAATTGTAACATTCGGTAAGCAAGCTGAATCTTGCAACCAGTTTCTTGCCAAGGGTAGGCTGGTATTTATAGAAGGTAGACTACAATATAGAACATGGGAATATGAGGGCAAGAAATATAGCGCTATGGATGTAATTGCTGATAGGGTGCAGTTTTTAACCCGGGGTAAAGAAGATGCGTCTGTTGTCGCGGAACCGGATATAGAAGAAGAGATGTTGCCAGGTCAAAATATTAAAGAAGTAGGTTTAGATTCTGAGGGAGAAGGAAATGAGGTGCCATTTTGAAAGATTTTAGAAATAAAAAAAGAGATAAAAAGAAGCAGGATGACAAGTTTTTAAAAAAAAGAAAGAAGTACTGCAGGTTTTGTGTTAAAGAAGTGGATATCAATTACAAGGATTTGGAATTATTGCAAAACTTTACTACTGATAAAGGTAGGATTAGAACCAGGAATTCCAGCGGAAACTGTGCAAAACATCAGAGAAGGCTTATTGCCGAGATAAAAAATGCTAGGAATATGGCGCTTTTACCGTTTGTCACCGAATAATGAAGATAATACTATTACAAGACTATAAAAATTTAGGTTCCAAAGGACAAATCAGGAATGTTAAGAAGGGGTATGCCAGGAATTTTTTAATACCGCAGGGTTTTGCTCAAGAAGCGACAACTCAGGTTTTGAATGATTTAGAACGGAGAAATCTTATTGAAGATAAGAAAAAACAGAAAAAACTCAGCAATTTAGAAGATTTAAAGAAAAGTCTTTCCAAAGTTTCTATAACTATAGGTGTCAAAGCGGGAGAAGAGAAAAAGATGTATGGTGCAGTCACCAACATAGATATTGCCAAGGCTCTTAAGGATGAAGGGTTTGATATAGATAGACATGCGATAATGCTTGATGAGCCTATAAAGGAACTTGGGGTGTATCAGGTTCCGATTTGTCTTCATTCTGACATTAAGACTCAGGTTAAAATTTGGGTCGTCAAGGAATAATTGATAATGAAATCTTCAGACAATTTAGGTCTGCCGACGGAGCAGATTCCGCCTCAGAATATTGAAGCTGAGATTGCAGTGTTAGGCTCGATGCTTCAATCTGAAGATGCAATTGCTCAGGCAATTGAAATCTTGGATGAAAGCTATTTTTATAAAAATACACATCAGAAAATATTTACAACTGTAGTTGAGCTTTATGATAAAAATTCTCCTGTAGATTTACTAACGCTTTCAGAAGAACTCCAAAAGAGATCTTTTTTAGATGATGTTGGAGGTCCGGCGTATTTAGCTACTATTGCCAATGCTGTTCCTTCCGCTGCCAATATTTCTCACTATGCCAGGATTGTTAAAGAAAAATACATTTTACGTGCTTTAGTCAATAATTCGACTAAAATTATTAAGAAGTGCCACGAGCCCGTAGAAAATATTGATTCTTTATTGGATGAGTCGGAACAGGCTATCTTTGAAATAGTTGGTCATAAGATGGAAGGGAAAATTATTTCAATGAAGGATCTTATCAAGTCTAGCATTACCACCATTGATAATCTTTATCAAAGACAGAGTCAGATTACAGGTGTCCCGACCAGTTTTACTGAATTTGATTCGCTTACAGCCGGATTACAAAATTCCGATTTAATAATAGCTGCTGGAAGGCCTTCTATGGGTAAATCTGCTTTTGTCTGTTGTATTGCTGAACATGTGGCATTAGAAGAAAATTTAGGAGTTGCCATATTTAGTCTTGAAATGTCAAAAGAACAATTGGTCCATAGGATACTTTGTTCTCATGCTCATGTCAATGCTCATAAAGTAAGGCGTGGATTTTTAACTCCGGAAGACTGGCCTAAACTTACAAGTGCTGCTGGCAAACTTGCAGATGCGCCGATTTATATCGATGATACTGCAGGAACCAGCATTTTGGAATTGCGGGCAAAAGCAAGGAGGCTTAAGGCTCATCATGATATTAAACTTATAATTGTGGATTATATGCAGTTAATGAGGTCTTCACGCAGATTTGAGAATAGACAGCAGGAAATTTCGGAAATTTCACGCAGTTTAAAGGATTTAGCTAGAGAACTAAAAGTTCCTCTTGTTGCTGTTAGTCAGCTTTCCCGCGCTGCTGAAATGAGACAGGATCACAGACCACAGTTGTCGGATTTAAGAGAATCAGGTGCTATAGAGCAGGATGCCGATGTTGTAGTGCTGTTATATAGAGAGGAATATTATCATCCTACCGAAGAGAATGCAGGGGTATCTGAAGTGATAATTGCTAAACAGAGAAACGGCCCTGTAGATACTATTAAGCTTGCCTTTATAAAGGAGTATACAAGATTTGAAAATCTTTATAAAATGGAGGTTAATTTAAGTTGAAAGTAAAAATAATATTTTTTATTCTGGGGTTATTTTTTGTCGTAGCATTTTCCTGTAGTTTTGCTCAAGAGAACCCGACTATCTTAGATGTTAAAGTAGTCGGCAATACTAATGTCAGTGAATCTGCTATTATTGCGAAAATTAAAGTAAGGCCTGGACAGTTTTTCTCACAACAACTGATAGATGAAGATATCAAGCGTCTTTATGCTACAGGATTTTTTGTCGATGTAGCAGTAGACGTCAGAGAGAAAGCAGATGGTATTATTGTGCTTTTGCATGTCCAAGAAGCTCCCTATGTTAGTGAGGTAATAATTAATGGAAGCCGGGTTTTTAGAGAAGAAAAACTTCAACAATGGATTAAAACTAAATCAGGACAGTTTTTAGATAAATGGCAGTTAAAAACAGATTTGGAAGAAATAAAGATAAGGTATCTGGAAAAAGGTTATGCCGAAGTTGTTTTAGATTATGAATTAGAAATTGAGAAGGAGACTAATAAGGCTAAGGTTAAAATATTGGTAAATGAAGGGGGCAGGACTAAGATACGAAAGATTAATATCTCGGGTGTTGAGGCTTTTAAGAAAAAAAGGCTATCTAAACTCCTAAAGACTAGAACCAAAACTTGGTTTCGCTCAGGTGCGTATAAGGAGGATGTATTAAAGGAAGATCTGGAGAAGATTGTTGATTTTTACAAAAGGAATGGTTATTTAGATGTCGATGTGGATTCAGATTTCCAACATGATGAAAAGGGAAGGTTGCTATTATCCATTAATATAAATGAAGGCAAGCAATATAAAGTTGGCGATGTGGAAATTGAAGGAATTAAAGCTTTTCCTAAAGAGGAATTAAGAGGGGTATTGAAGCTAAGTAGAGATGATATTTTTAGTTATCAAGCTCTGAAAATAGATACTCAATCTTTGCAGGATTTTTATTTTGACAGAGGTTATATCAAAGCTTATATCGAGACAGTGCCAACAGTTAATCCTGATACGGGATTGGTAGATATAACGTATCAGCTGGATGAAAAAGATATTCATTATGTTAACAAGATAGAGATTAAAGGGAATGTCAAAACAAAAGATATGGTTATAAGGCGGGAATTAAAGCTGCATCCCGGTGATAAATTTGATGGTAACAAAATTAAAAGATCTCGTCAGAGATTAGAAAATCTTGGATATTTTGAAGAGATTGATTTCGATGTTTTAACTACGGGGGAGGAGAACAAGGAAGATTTATTGGTCAGGGTAAAAGAGTCTAAGACCGGTGAATTTAGCTTTGGGGCTGGATATAGCTCTGTGGATGAATTTGTTGGTTTCATAGAGCTTTCACAGAGAAACTTTGACATAGCCAATCCGCCTACATTTACAGGCGCAGGCCAGAAAATTGCTTTACGTACAGAAATGGGAACTACCAGGAATGATTATGAGCTGAGTTTTACAGAGCCTTGGATTTTTGGATATCCATATCTGTTTGGATGTGATCTTTATCAATATAGTAGGGAGAGAGAAAGAGATGTTGGTTATGCCTGGGATGAAGAAAAGAGAGGGTTTGCTTTTAGGTTTGGTAAGGAACTTACAGAGTATAACAGTCTGTATCTAAGAACGAGATTTGACAAAATAAAAATATCCAATGTTGCTGATGATGTTTCTCAAGCTTTGCAAGATGAAGCTGGTTCAAAGAGTTTGCATGCAATGAAGTTAACTTTTGCCAGGGATAAAAGAGATAATATATTTGATACTACGCAAGGATACTATTTCAATGTTAGCATAGAAAACGTTGGTGGTTTGACAGGAGGAGATGTTGATTTTATCCGCCAAACAAATCAATTTAGTCAGTATTATTCATTGCGTGAAAATTGGGTTTTAAATTTTAGGATTAGATCTGGTATAATAGACGTTTATGATGATACTAGTGTTATACCATTGTATGAAAGATTTTTTGTAGGAGGTGCATATAGCGTTAGAGGTTATGATGAAAGGTCAATTGGTCCTAAAGATTCGGTTAAAACAACTGATCCTGTTGGTGGAGAAGCTATGCTGGTTGGAAATATAGAGCTTAATTTTCCTGTGTATGAAAATATTACAGGAGCTGTTTTTTATGATGTAGGTAATGTTTGGGCAAAGAAGAGTGATTTTGCTTCCAGTGGGTACAAATCTAGTGTAGGGGTTGGTGTGCGATTAAAAACCCCCATAGGACCTATTAAGCTTGATTATGGGTATGGTTTAGATACTGATCCTAGCGATCCAAGTGGTAAGCTACATTTTAGTATGGGACATAAATTTTAAAAGGAGGAAGAAATGAGGAAGCATATTTTGGTGATAATGTCTTTAATGTTAATGGGTTTTGTAGCAAATAATTGCCAGGCTGCGGAAAAAAATGCTTGCATAAATCTAGAGATGGTTTTTAATGAATATCAGAAGACTAAAGATGAAGAGGCAAAGCTTACTCAGATTGGTGAAGAGAAACAAAAAGAGATAGATGTTAAGCTTAAAGAGATTGACCAGATGGAAGAAGATATGGATTTGATGAATGATAGTGAAAAAGAAAAGATGAAAGTAAAATTGGATAAAAAAATGGAAGAACTTAGGCAGTTTGATCGTCAAATAAGAGCGGATTTAATGCGTCAAAGAAATGAAATTATAAAAGGTATTTTGGATGAGATAGATAATACGGTTCAAGAATATGGTAAATCAAAGGGATATAATATTATTTTTAACAGTAGGACGGCGATTTTATATCAAAATAAAAATTTAGATATTACGCAAACAATGATAGAATATTTAAATAAAAGTTATAAAAAGAGGAAAAAGTGAGTTCAAAGTCTATTTATGATGAAAATGGGTTTCGTCCTTCTATCAATATGTCTTTAACTCGTATTGCGGAGTTGATAGATGCCGAAATCGTAGGAGATGGGAATGTTCTTATTACAGGTATATCTGGGATAAAAGAAGCTCAGAAAGGGGATATCACTTTTGTAGCAAACCCCAAGTATGTTTCTTTAATAAGTACAACACATGCTTCAGCAATTATTACATCGCGTGATGTTGAAAAAGCGGAGAAGCCCATAATAAGAACAGATGATCCTTCGATTGCTTTTTCTAAATTGGTTTCTATTTTTTCTCCTGATGAGAAAAAAGTGGCTCCAGGTGTTCATCCGACTGCAGTAATCGGTAAAGATGTTATACTTGGAAAAAATATATCTATACAGCCTTATGTTGTAATATCCGATGGAGTAGTTATTGGAGATAATACTGTTTTACATGCTAGTGTTTATGTCGGGCATCACAGTAGAATAGGTTCTAATTGTCTTATTCATCCTCATGTTACCATTAGGGAAAGAGTTACTATTAAAAATCGAATTATTATTCATTCAGGTACTGTAATCGGTAGTGATGGGTTTGGATATGCAACAGTTAAGGATGTTCATTATAAAATTTCTCAAATCGGGACTGTTTATATTGATGATGATGTTGAAATCGGTGCTAATGTTACAATTGACAGAGCTCGTTTTGGCAGAACTCATATTAAGAGGGGAACGAAGATAGACAATCTTGTTCAAATTGCACATAATGTAGAAATTGGAGAAAATTCTATAATTGTAGCTCAATCCGGTATTTCAGGAAGTACGTTGATTGGTAAGGGTGTAATTTTAGCGGGACAATCCGGTGTTGTGGGGCATATTTCAATCGGGGACAATGCCAGAGTTGCAGCTCAGGCTGGCGTTACAAAATCTGTCCCTTCTGGTGAAGTTGTTTCAGGATATCCTGCCAGGCCTCATGGTACGGCTAAGAGGATAAATGCCTGTGTCCAAAAATTGCCTGATTTTTATAAATGTGTGAAGAGTTTACAAGAGAAAGTTAAGAAGTTAGAAGAGGAGCTTAAAAGTCTACAAGTAAAGGCATCTTAAATGGATCATCAACATACTATTTCCAAAGAAGTTGCTATTTCAGGCGTGGGTTTACACACCAATGAAAAAGTTTCATTGAATATTAAACCTGCTTTAGCTAATCAGGGTATATGTTTCAGAAGAGTAGATATTAAAGGTTTGCCTCTCATACCTGCGCATATTTCTTATGTTTTGGATTTGACTCGAAGTTTGAGGCGTACATCGATTGGTATAAATGATGTTGAGGTGCATACTATCGAACATCTTATGGCATCATTTGCGGCATTGAAGATTGACAATGTTTTAGTCGAGATAGATGGCATTGAAGTTCCGGGTTTAGATGGTAGTGCAGCTCCTTTTATTGAAATTCTTAAATCCGCAGGATTAGTGGAACAACCTGATATACGTCGGGTTTATCAGATTAAAGAGCCTGTTTGGGTCGAAGACGGAGAAGCATCTTTAATGGCATTGCCAGGGAAGGAGCTTAAAGTTTCGTACCTTCTTAATTATGATCATCCTCAACTGCAATCTCAATATGTAACTTATGTTGTTGAAAACAGTACTTTCGGGAAAGAAATAGCTCCTAGCAGAACGTTTTGTTTGGAAGAAGAAGCTGAAAAATTGACACAATTGGGGCTAGGAAAGGGTGCGGATTATAACAATACTCTTGTAGTTAGCAAAACAGGTGTTATTAATAATACATTTAGGCTGGATGATGAGCCGGCAAGACATAAAGTTTTGGATTTGATAGGAGATTTATACCTTATGGGGTGTACATTAGAGGCAAATATTATTGGAATTAAGAGTGGACACCCATTAAATATAAGATTATTACGTCGAATTGAAGAGCAAAGCAAGAGGTTCTCGCAAGCAGGTATTCATACAGGTACGCTTGAAGATTTTAATTTGCCTCTTGAAGTTGAAGATATCAAACAAATACTTCCTCATAGGGAGCCATTTCTTTTTGTAGATAGAGTAATAGAACTAGAAGAAGGCAAGCGTTCTGTAGGTATCAAAAAATTAACCCTCCATGATTATTTCTTTAAAGGTCATTTCCCAGGGCGTCCTGTTATGCCTGGAGTGATTATTGTAGAAGCATTAGCTCAGGTTTCGGGTATACTTATGTTAAGTCAGAAAGAACATAGGGGTAAACTAGCGTTTTTTATGGGGATAGATAGAGTAAGGTTTAGAAAGCCGGTATTACCAGGAGATGAATTGAGATTAGAAGTTGAAATTGGAAGGTTGAGAACCAAGACAGGGGAAATGCATACGCGAGCATTGGTGGAAGGTAAAGTTGTAGCTGAGGCGACACTTTTATTTGCATTAGTCGAAAGGTAAAAATGATTCATCCTACCGTAATTATTAGTAAGAAAGCAAAAATATCTTCAAAAGTTGAAATAGGTCCATATGTTGTTATTGGAGATAATGTTGAGATAGGGGCTGGCACAAAAATAGATTCTTTTTGTACTTTAACGGGCCATACTGTTATAGGTAAAAATAATCATATATTTTCTAATGCTGTATTAGGTAGTATCCCTCAAGATTTGAAATATAAAGGTGAAGAAAGTCATCTTTTTATTGGAGATAACAATAAAATCAGGGAATTTGTTACGATTAATGTTGGAACTTCTAATGGTGGTGGCAAGACAATTATAGGGAATAATAATCTTATTATGGCTTATGCTCATATTGCACACGATTGTATTATTAATAACCATACTATTATTGCAAATGCAGGTACGCTTGCAGGACATGTAGATGTTGAAGATAATGCTGTAATTGGAGGTTTGACGGGTATACATCAATTTGTAAAAATCGGCAGGTTTTCTATTATTGGAGGGTGTTCGAAAGTTGTCCAAGATATACCTCCTTATTCAACTTGTGATGGTCATCCTGCTAAGATACGGGGAGTAAATATTGTAGGTCTTAGAAGATCAGGTTTTGACAGTAATAGCAGGAGTGTTTTAAAAGAGGCTTTTAAAATACTTTTTTCATCAGGCCATCCAATAACCGAAGGGATAGATATTTTAAAAAATGAACTTTCTGAAACTGAGGAAATAAAGTATTTAGTGGAATTTATTCAAAATTCTAAGAGAGGGATATGTATTTAACTCCCGATTTTCCCAAAAGAATAGGTTTAATAGCAGGGGGCACGAATTATCCGGTTCTTTTATCCAAAGAGGCGAAGAAAAAGAATGTAGATGTTTATGCTGTGGGGATCAAGGGGTTAACTTCCAAAACTGTAGAGGAGCATGTTAAAGAGATTATCTGGATTGAATTTGGAGAATTGGTACCTTTGATAAAATTTTTTAAAAAGAATAAGATTAAATATGCAATTATGGCTGGAAATGTAAAAAAAGCAGATCTTTTTAAAGATATAAAGTTAGATGTTTTAACTCATCAGATTCTCAATGATACAAATGATAAATCAGATATGAATCTTTTAGCTGTTGCAGCTAATATACTTAAAAAAAGTCATGTTGAACTTATAGATGCCAGGACATTTTTAGAAGAATATATTCCTAAAAAAGGGTGTTTAACTAAAAACGCTCCAAATTCACATGAATGGGAAGATATTATGTTCGGCTGGAAGTTAGCAAAATCGATCTCAGCTTTTGATGTTGGATTAACAGTAGCTGTTAAAGATAAAGTTGTTTTATCTATTGAGGCAATTGAAGGGACAAATGAGGCTCTTAAACGAGCTGTGAAGTATGGAGGGGATAGTTTTGTAGTAGTTAAAGTAGCTCGTCCTAATCAAGATATGAGGTTTGAGTTGCCTGTTGTAGGCCTTGAGACAATAAAACTCCTAAAACAAGTGAAAGCAAAAGTCATGGCAATTGAGGCAGAGAAGACACTTTTTTTTGATATTAAAGAAGCAATTAAAGTAGCTGATAAAAATAAAATTTCTATAATAGCTGTATAGGGTAATCTAATAGCTCTTTTTTCTGGGAGCATATTTTAATAGAAAAACAGTTTCTTTTTTATTATAGTAATATCACTATGTTAACCTACGAAAAACAATACGATATCATTGTTGTTGGAGCTGGGCATGCTGGGTGTGAAGCAGCTTTAGCAGCTGCGCGTATGGGGTGTGCGACACTTCTTTTAACGATGAATTTGGATTTTATCGGGCAGATGTCATGTAATCCTGCAATAGGTGGGGTTGGTAAAGGTCAGCTTGTAAAAGAGATAGATGCTTTGGGTGGTGAGATGGCACGAGCTATTGATGCTACGGGTATACAATTTAAGATTTTAAATTCATCTAAAGGAGCTGCTGTTCGTTCAACTCGAGCTCAAGCAGATAAATCGTTATACAGGTTATATATGAAGCAAGTGGTTGAAGCAGAGGAGAATCTGGATGCTAAACAGTTTAAAATAGATGATTTAATTGTTAAGAATAAAACAGTAAAAGGTGTAGTTACAAAAGAAGGTATTATTTTTAAAAGCAAATGTGTAATTATTACCCCGGGAACATTTTTAGGCGGTTTGATTCATATAGGACTGGATAACTATCCTGCCGGGCGCTTGGGGGAGGAATCTAGTATAGGATTATCCAAGGCTTTAAGTAGATTAGGTTTTAAATCAGGCAGGTTTAAAACGGGAACGCCTCCGCGGCTTGATAAAAGAACTATTAATTTTTCCGAACTGAATGCTCAGCATGGAGATGAACCGGTTCCGTTTTTTTCTTTCTGGACTGAAGGAAAAGAGGTGGAACAAATTCCGTGTTATATGACTTATACTAATAAAAAAACTCATAAAATTATTAAAGATAATTTGGATCGTTCACCGCTTTATACAGGTAAAATTAAGGCGACAGGAGTAAGGTATTGCCCTTCAATTGAGGATAAAGTTGTTAAATTTCCGAAGCGCGAGAGGCATTTAGTGTTTTTAGAACCTGAGGGGCGCAATACTAGTGAATATTATCCTAATGGAATTTCGACCTCGTTACCTTTAGATGTGCAAATTAAAATGTTGAGGACTATTCCGGGGTTAGAGAGAGCAGATTTTACAAGGCCTGGGTATGGTATTGAACATGATTTCATAGACCCCAGGCAGCTTTATCCGACGTTGGAAACAAAATTAATTAAGAACCTATATTTGTCTGGTCAGATTAACGGAACAACGGGTTATGAAGAAGCGGCAGCTCAAGGACTGATTGCAGGTATTAATGCGGTTTTAAATATTAAGGAGAAGGCGAGGTTTGTATTAGATAGGTCTCAAGCCTATATTGGTGTTTTAATAGATGAATTAACAACTAAGGGGACGGATGAGCCGTTTAGAATGATGACTTCCCGGGTTGAATTCAGGCTTCTTTTGCGTGAAGATAATTCTGTTTTAAGATTAAGTGGGGCAGGATATAAGATTGGGCTATTAGCGGAGGAAAAATATAAGCAGACGGAAGAATTTAGAAAATCGATAAAAAAAGCTTCTGTTTATTTTTCAGATAAGAAGTTAAAACCTCACGATGCATACAATAAATTTGGAAGCAAACAGGCTTTAAGCTTCTATGACATTCTTAAGAGACCGGAAATCAATTTAACACATATCAAGATAATAGATAATAATCTGGATGAATTTTCAGAGAGGGTTTTAAATCAAGTGCAGATAGATGTAAAATATGAGGGTTATATTGAAAGGCAGTTGAAGGAGATATCTGAGTTCAGAAAGATAGAGCGTATAAAATTACCCAGAGAACTTGATTATGAACAAGTACCATGTCTTTCACTAGAAGTAGTGGAGAAACTGAACAAAATTAAGCCCATTAATTTAGGTCAGGCATCAAGAATTTCTGGGATCACACCTTCAGCGATTGCGCATTTAATGGTCTGGTTGAAAAGAAAGTCATGAAGGAAGATTTTATTGATAATTTTAAACTTGAAGTGCTAAATGCAGGAGCATCTGTTTTTGGTACGACTTGTATTAAAAACATTAAAGATAAATTCAATATTTCTAAAGATGAGATTAAAGATTTAAACTATGCAATTTCAATTGGTTTTAGGCTTTCAAGTAAAATTTTGGATTCTATTAAAGATCATCCCACGAAAATTTATTTTCATCATTACAAGATGGTTAACATGTTTTTAGACCAGTTGGCGCTTAAAATTACAGCTATTTTGCAAAATGAAAATAATCTTGCATTTCCGATTCCTGCATCTCAGATAGTTGAATGGAAGAGTCAGACTGCACATTTATCACATAAAGAAGTGGCTTATTTAGCCGGTTTGGGCTGGATTGGGAGAAATAATTTATTAGTTACTCCGGAATATGGAGCTCAGGTGAGGTTTGTTACGATTCTTACTGATTTAAAGTTACCCCAAGGGGAAACTATGGATTTTAATTGTGGAGATTGTTTCGATTGTATTGAAACCTGTCCGGCTCAAGCAATAAAAGAATTACCTTCTGAGTTTGATCACATCTCCTGTTATAATAAGTTAGATGAGTTCAAGAAGAAAAATTTTGTAGGGCAACATATTTGCGGAATTTGTGTGAGATCATGCAGGAAAAAGGTATAAAACAAAGAGTAAAAATATTAAAGATTTTAACCAAAGGCAATTTTGTGTCAGGTCAATATATTGCCGATGCGTGCAACATTAGCAGAATTGCTGTTTGGAAACATATAAATCACCTTATTTCTAAGGGAGTGAAAATAAAAACTCATCCTAATAAAGGTTATGAATTTATAAGTTTCGGGAATAGGCTTATCCCGGAAATAATAAGGTTGTATTTAGGCCCAGAAAAGTTTGTTAAAGAAATTGTATATTTTGATGAAGTTGATTCTACTAATAATGTTGCCAAGAAGATCTTAAAAGAGGGAAGTTTAATCGTTGCTGAACAGCAGAAAAAAGGTAAAGGGCGATCTGGAAAAATATGGAAGTCTGAAAAGTATAAAGATATATTATTTTCTTTAATCATTTCCCCGTATTTACCGTATTATTATTTGCCAATTTTTAATATTATAGGCGCACTTTCTGTAGCTCTTGCTTTAAATAAATCGTTTAAAGGTGTTAAGGCGAAAGTTAAATGGCCTAACGATGTCTTGATCAATGGCAAAAAGATTTCGGGGGTGCTTGTCGAGTTGTTCGCAGAGGTTGATTTAATTGAAAAGTTGATTATTGGAATAGGGGTTGATATAAATTCTAAGCCTAAATTATCAAACGCAACTTCTTTAATCACGATACTTAAGGATGAAAAATTAGATAGGGCAAAACTTCTTGTACAGATAATTTCTGAGTTGAATAAATTATATGAAATGGCTAAAAGGAATAATTTAAAACAGATTCAAAAAATATGGAATAAAAATTCTTTGGATTATAAACGTAAGGTTAAAATTGTCCAAAATGGTAATATTATAACAGGTCTGTCTCAGGGGATAGATAATTGTGGAAATTTGATTATTAGAAAGGGCAGGAAGGAAATCTCGGTTTATCCTACGAGCTCTCTTAAGATTATTTAATTAAGGATGTTTTTGACAGTCAGTTTCAGTGCATTCTTGAGGTTCGTAATATATATCGACACATCTATTAATCAGTTTCATAATATCAAGCATATTGTTAGAACCTACCTTTAAATCCAGATTGTTCCAGCGTATGTCTACCATATCGTTTCTGGTTTCTGAATCAGGGAATTCAGTATATAATCCCGGATTGTCTACTAAAGGCTGAATATCAGTTATAAAATTATATTTTAAATGCAGCCAGACAAGATTCGTAAGGTTTTTAAGAGGAGTGATATTGTTTATTAAGTTTACGTTAAGATTAAGGTCTGTTAAATCTGCAAGGTTCTCTATGGGTGTAATGTCTCTTATTTTGTTATGACATAGATTTAGATCAACCAGATTGAATAGCTTCTCCAGAGGTTTTATATTAGATATTAAATTGTCGCTGAGATTAAGTTCGACCAAATTGGTAAGGTTTGCCAGGGGCAAGATATCAGATATCTGGTTTGAAGAAGCCTTTAAATAGGTAAGGTTAGAAAGATTCTGCAATGGGTGTAAGCTTTTTATTTTTTCCGCATCTTCTTCAACTCCGCAGTAATTTCGATGGTCAGAAGGTATTTTCGGTAAGCGGGGAAATTTATTATCGCTGATATCCAGTTCAATCAAGTTATTAAAAATAGGTTTGCTTGATTCTGTAACTACTCCTAAAGGTGTTATATCCGTTATCATATTGCCATTAAGGTATAATTCGGTTAAATTGCTAAGGTTGGAATCAGCAAGCGCTGTTATATCTTTTATCAAATTATAGGATGCACGGAGTATTGTTAAATTGGGCAGGTTTGCAATTACTCTGATATCTCTTATCTGATTATAGCTTATATTGACTTCGTTTAAATTAATAAGGTTTCCAAGAGGTGTTATATCTGTTATTTGGTTGTTGGTAAGATCTAAATTTCTAAGATTGGTTGCATATTCTAAACCTGTTATATCATGAATGCCACAAGAGGAGAGGTCTAATTCTGTCAATTGTTGCATATCGGAATAAGTGATAAACTCACCCTTTTCTTTCCCTAGTTTAGCTCTTATAGAATCTTGTAATCTTTGATCAGGAATATAGGTAGAGCTATTGTAGTTAGAATTAAGGTTGGCTATAGCAATTGGCCCTGAAGATGTTGTTCCAACTGGGGCTTCAGCTTCACCAAAATCTGTAGGTGATCCAAATCCGTATGCATTAGAAATAATTAATATTATCGCAAAAGTTAAATTTACTATAAAAATTTTCATTTTTTCTCCGGATTATACCTTCTTTCCTTGTATATACCACATACAGTAGGATATGGCAAATCGGGGAAAATTTTTTAAAAAATGGTACATTAGGTAAATATTTAACTTTATCGATTAAATATGGTATATTTACAATATAAGCGGGGGATGGAGGCATTATCAGTTATATAAAAATTTTAAAATGAAAAAATATATCGGTTTATTGATGATTTTCCAATTTCTGGTTTCAATTCCTGTTTTTGATAGTTTTTTTATTTATAGAAGAACACATTCAGTGATAGATCCCAGACTCCAGAAAGTAAAGAGCTTAATCAGCAGTTACGTACCTTCTATGCCTAATGCCCATATGGTGTTAATTGAGGTGAGGAAATTAATGACTGAAATAGGAATGGATAGGGATGGAGATGATTTACGCAAAGAAACTATTTTCTTTTTTGTAGATAGGATAAAAAATGAAAGCTATGGTTATAAACGAAATATCTGTATAGATGCATTAAGGATTCTTTTTCACCACCTTAGTTCTGATGAGAGATATGCTGTTATAGCTTATTTGGATGGTAATGAGCCTGCTTTGGGAGTGATTGTGCCCAGACTCAATAGAATTGAAATAACTGCTATAGAGCAAGCCATATTAAGTCAGGCTGCTTTATTTCTTGCTCAATCTATTAAGTTTTCTGAAATAGAAGACTTAGGGAAAATATTGGTCAATCTTAAACCTGAAATTCAGGCTCAAGCTATCACAGAAGTGATGCATAATTTAGTTGATTATGAGGAAAGCGTAATTGATGTTTTAGGAGTATTTACAGAAATTGACCAGCGAAGCAAAGAAGAACTGGCTGATACGATTAAAAATTGTATTATATCTAATCTTGAGAACTTACATCCGGAATCAAAGGATGCGCTTTATGATATTGTCAATAATATGCTTATGAATACAGATGAGCTTATACGTAGTGTTGGAATTGAAGTTGGCAATTTATTGATTTATTATCTTAATGATTCAGTTAAGCAGAAGCAATTAAGGTTGACCATCAGCCTGGTGGAACAATAATCCTAAGCATATAGTGTCAGTATTTGTATCTCCCTTTTATTTTTTTCACTTGTTTTTGTTTACCATTTAAATATAATAGTTAACACTATGTTTATTTCGTTTTTTTGCTTCTTTGTACTGTTTGTTTTTATTGTTTTACAAAAGAAAAGTGTACAAAAAGAGGATATTTTTTATCTGGCAGGAGGGAATACTTCTTCCCTCCTGCTTTCAATGACGCTTTTAGCTACTATTCTTGGAGCATCATCAACTATCGGTCTTATAGGTTTAGCATATCGAGTTGGGTTGCCGGGGAGCTTATGGCTTATTATAGGCTCAATTGGGCTTTTTATGCTGGCACTGATATATCAAAAGTATGTTTTTCCTATAAAGATTTTTACCCTACCTGAGTTTTTTGGTGCAACCTATGGTAGAAATGTAAAAAAAATTACAAGTATTATCATAGTTATAGCTTGGACAGGCGTTATTTCAGCACAGATTTTGGCAATGGGTAAAATTTTTGAGATCTTTTTCCCTTCCTATGCGTCTACTGAGATATTACTTTTTTCGACTTTTATTTTGATTCTCTATACAGCAGCAGGAGGCCAAAGTGCTGTAATTTTCACTGATTCTTTGCAACTTATCTTTCTTCTTATAGGTATTGTAGGTATAAATTTCACATTGTTTCTTAATCCCGGTTTTGTTGTTTCTTCTATCAACCCTGAATACCTGCGATTTCCCTTAAATGATTATTTTTCTCTTACAGATTTAATCTATTTTTTGATAGTTTTAGGTTCGGCTTACTTAATTGGTCCTGATATTCATTCCAGATTATTCTGTGCATCTAGCCTAAAGATAAGAAAAAAGGCGCTTAGGATTTCGGCTTTTTTATTAATACCGATAGGGTTTTTAATCTCTTTAATAGGTGTACTTTCACACCATAGGTTTGGATCTATTATGCCTGATCAAGTGTTACCGTTACTCATTAATGAGGCTGTTAATTTCAAGCCCTTGAAATATTTATTTTTGCTTGCTCTGGTTTCGGCTCTTTTCTCTTCGGCTGATACTTGCCTTTTAACTTCTTCTACAATATTGATTCGGGATATATTTAATTTAAGAAAGAAAAAAGCCATACTATTTACTCGTTGGAGTATATTTTTTATCGGATTCTTGGCATATTTTTTAAGTATTTATTTCAACCAGATAATTAAAGTGTTACTGGCCTCATATTCTATTTATGCAAGCGGACTTCTTTTGCCCTTTCTTTTAATACCGTTTAAAGAAAAGCTAAAGATAGCAAATGAAGCAGTATTTTTTGGTATCCTAATGGCAGGGGGAACAGCTTTAGTTTCCAATATATTTGAATTTAGACTTGGAATATATTTATCTTATCTGCTGAGTGTAGGGGGGATTTTTTTAATTTCTTACTTAAAAAGAAGCAAGTGAAGATTAGAATTATACTTTTTCTGATTTTATTAAGCGCCCAGGTTTCTATAGCAGAAGAAGTTGTAGATTTGGGAGAAATCCGGCTTAATGAGAGTTTTGAGTATCTTGAGGGAATGGGGTTCGGCAATATCGAGGTTATAGATAAAAATGATTTAGATGCCAAGGGATTTTTGTTCCCAACTGAGATAATAGGAGAAGTTGCCGGAGTTGATTTGAAAATGAGGGGGAGATTTGGTATTCAGCAGGATTTACATATTAGAGGAATGGGGTTTGAGCAAAATGTTGTAATGGTAGATGGGGTAAGTTTAAATGATCCTCAGGCGGGACATTTTAATTTAGATTTACCGCTCGCTGTTAGCGATTTAGATAAGGTTGAAATAATGCGCGGGGGAAGTTCCTCCTTATACGGATCCAATGCTATGGGCGGGACAGTGAATTTTATAACAGCCAGTCCTGTAAAAGATGTTTTTAAATTCAAAACCCTGTATGGACAGAAGCAGCTGCATTTAATAAATCTCTCAATGGATAAAATAAATGATCTTTTAAGTTTTCATGTCGGGTTCGAAAAGTCTTCTGCCAGCTCCTATAGGCCTGAGACTGATTTTAAAACAAAGAGTTTTTTCTCCAAATGGATTTTTAACGAATTACATGGTTTCCCTGAAATAATGATTGCCCAAAATAAAAAAGATTTTGGGGCTAGTTCTTTTTATTCATCCAATTATTCTCGCCAGGAGGAACATACCAAAACAAGGTTGTATATGCTGAATTTTGAATTTCAGGACGGAAATAGAAGCTTTTCACCAAAATTCTATTACCGCAGGCACTGGGATAAATTTATTCTGGATAGAGCAAGGCCTGATTGGTTTAAAAACATCCATATCAATCATCTAATGGGTTTTAAACTTCCTTTTGGAGTAAATATAGGCAGAGCAAGACTAAATTTAGGAGCGGAATATTCTTATCAGGATATTAAGAGTACAAATTTAGGCAATCATTCTCGGGATAACATAGCTTTATTTTGCTCTTTAGCAGGTCCTTACCTCGAGCGGTTTAATTATGATTTAAGTTTAAGAGTAGATGATTATAGTGATTATAATCCGGAAATCAGTCCGGGTTTGTTTTTGGGGTATAGCATAAGCAATAAAGAAAACATTTTTTTATCAGTTCAGAGGAATTATCGGGTACCCAGTTTTACGGAACTCTATTACTTAAGTCCGGCGAATGTGGGAAATTCTGATTTGATGACTGAAGAATGTCTGAATTTTGAGGTGGGTTATAAAAAAGAGAACAAGGTGTGTTCTTATGGGGTTTCTGTTTTCAAGATGTTTGGATACGATCTAATTGACTGGGTAAAAGACTCAGTGCCTGATGCCTGGAATGCTAATAATGTCTCTTATTCTAAAACCGATGGATTAGAGGTCTGGTTTGAATGGAAAGGGGGGAAACTGACCTATGGTTATTTGGACAAGAATTATAAAAGCAATGCGGAGTTTAGTAAGTATATAGCAAACTATCAGGAACATGAATTTGTTTTTTCTCGAAGCATTGATTTTAAAAAGGTAATGTTAAATTTTAATGCAAGCTATCAGGAATCACCTAAAAGAAGCGGTTTCTTTAATATCGATTTATATCTTGAGAAAAACTGGAGTATTAAGGATTATTCTATGGATTTGTTTTTGGGAGTATCTAATTTGACTAATTCCAATCAAGCGGATATCGAAGGAGTAAAACTCCCCGGCCGTTGGATTTATTCAGGAATAGAAGTTGCGTTTTAACCTGCTTATTTCATAAGATATACAAAATAGCAACAATGCGGGTTACCCCAATCCCAAAATTAAACCGTGTAACGATTTAATTTATCGGTCTTTCAGGCGAATATTCCATACTGTATATGAAATATTCGGGTTAAGATATTTAGTACTCTTAACTGGATTGAAATTGAAGTATAATAACTAAATGGCTTGGGATGATTTTTTAGGACAGGATAAAGCGAGTACTTTACTGCAGGCATTCATTAATTCAGGAAGAATTCCTACTGCACTAATATTTTCGGGTGTAAACGGGGTTGGGAAGTTCTCTTTAGCCAAAGAATTTGCCAAATCTTGTAACTGTATAGAGGCTAAATCAGCTCCTTGTGATAAGTGTGTGAATTGTCTTGGAATAGATAAAGAAACTCATCCGGATTTGTTTATCATCAGGCCTTTAGGTAAAGCAAATGAGATTACAATTGATATGATTAGAGAGTTGCAGAGATTCTTAAACCTTTCGCCTCAAATAGCGGACAGGAAATTCTTTATCATAGATAGTGCTGATAGAATGAATATTGAATCAAGCAATGCTTTTCTTAAGAGTCTCGAAGAGCCTCCGTTGGATTCTGTTGTAATCTTAGTTTCATCTAACTCAAATAGTCTGCTTCCTACGATTAAATCCCGCTGTCAAATGGTGAAGTTTCATCCGCTAAGAAAAGATGTTATTAAGACTATATTGGAGGAAAAATTAAACTTAGAGAGCATAAGAGCAGATTATTTAGCAGGAATATCTCAAGGCAGTATGGCTATTGCATTGAAATTTAAGGATTTAGATGCTTCAAAAATAGTTAATACAATGTCTTCTTTTTTGCGTCCTGCTGAATTTTTAAAATCAAAAGGTATGGAGTTGTATGAGCAGAGAGGGGTTTTGAAGGAAAAGATAGAATATCTGATATTTTTTCTTAGAGATATTTTGTATTTGAATGCAGATGCCCCAGAACTTGTTATGTTAGCCAAAAATAATGGTATATCTACAGATAGATCGAAAAATACGAAAGATATTATTGCAAAAATTGAAAAACTGGAGTATCTTTACAATGCATTGGATTCCAATGTCAGTTCTGAGTTGGTATATAAAATTATCAGAACAATATGGCAGGAGGTAAGTGTTTATAATGAAGTATTCAGTTAATGTTAAACTGCGGGAATCAGGCAATGTTATGCCGGCTTTCTTGGAAGATTTGTTGCTACAGGCAGGTGATATAGTTATTTTAGAGGTTGATAGGGGGTATGATTATGGTGAGATTATTTCTGATTCTCAGGAAGTAAAAGAAGAAGATCTTAAAGGGGTTTTTAAAATAATAAGAGAAGCAACGAAAGAAGATTTCTTGCAGATAAAGAGGAATGAGAGAAAAGCTCGCGGTGCTGTAAGGATATTCGAGAGAAGAGTTAAACAGCATAAATTAGACATGAAACTTGTGGATGCTGAGTATTCTTTTGACCGCACGAAAATAACTTTTTATTTTACTGCTGAAGAGAGAATAGATTTTAGGTCTTTAGTTCGTGATTTAGCCAAAGTTTTTAAAACCCGTATCGAATTAAGACAGATTGGTGTAAGAGATGAAGCAAAGATTTTAGGTGGTTATGGGATTTGCGGCAGGCCTTTATGCTGCGCTACATTTTTAAAAACTTTTAACCCAGTAACAGTTAAATTTGCCAAGGAACAGAATCTTCCCATGAATCCAAGTAAGATATCGGGAGTTTGCAGCAGGCTTATGTGCTGCTTGGGTTATGAGAAAAAATTCTATGATACAATGCTTAAAATTATGCCTAAAGTTGGAGATAAAATAGATCTAGAAGACGGAAAGGCAAAGATCGTTGATGTAAACTTTTTAACCAAAATTGTCAGAGTTGAATATGAGGATGGAAGGATTAAGAAAATAGATTATAATGATAAAGTAAAAAGTGGTAAGTAAAAGATTTTATATTACAACACCTTTATATTATGTTAATGGTTCACCGCACATAGGGCATTCGTATACCAATATCGCGGCTGATGTTCTTGCGCGTTATAGGAAAATGTGCGGGGATGATGTGTATTTTCTGACTGGGACAGATGAGCATGGTCAAAAGATTGAAAAAGCAGCAGCTGCTACAGGACATAGCGATGTTAAAAAATTTTGCGATTTTGTAGTTGATCAATTTGTTCAATTATGGAAGATGTTGAATATCTCCCACGACGATTTTATCCGTACAACAGATTCCAGGCATAAAGAAGCTGTAAAGAATATTCTTTCTATACTTTATGATAAGGGTGAAATTTATGAATCTAATTATGAAGGGTGGTATTGTACGCCTTGTGAGACATTTTGGATAGAATCACAATTGGAAGAAAAATTGTGTCCTGATTGCCAAAGACCAGTAGAACATATAAGTGAGAAGAACTATTTTCTAAAAGTTTCAAAATACAGGGATTGGCTAAGAGATTACATTAAAAAAAATCCTGGATTTATTTTACCTCGGACACGTTTTAATGAAATAAGTTCTTTCTTAGAAACTCCTTTGAATGATTTATGTATTTCAAGGCCCAGTGCGCGAGTTTCCTGGGGGATACCTATTCCGTTTGATCAAAATTATGTAACATATGTTTGGTTTGAAGCATTACTTAATTACATAACTGCTCCCGGATTTTCAGAAGATAAAGATAAGTTTAATACGATATGGCCTGCTGATGTGCATTTTATGGCCAAAGATATTTTGCGTTATCATGCCGTGTATTGGCCGATTATGTTGCATATGCTGGGATTGGAACTTCCTAAAATAGTATTTTCTCACGGTTGGTGGCTTCTTGAGAAATCCGAAGGCTCTTTGGATAAAATGTCGAAGTCGAAGGGGAATGTTATTGATCCACGAGTTATAGCTGAACAGTATTCTGTAGATGCCTTAAGATATTTTTTGCTTAGAGAAGTTTCTTTTGGCTCAGACGGTTGTTTTTCAGAGCCGGCATTTATAAAAAGGATTAATTCAGATTTAGCTAATGATTTTGGTAATCTTATTTACAGAACTTTAAATATGCTCATAAAGTATTATCAAGGTAATATACCCTCAAGCGAGAGAGCTCGTGAAAATTGTGATGAAGTATTTAAAAAAAATGTTCAAGAATTAGATGAAAAAGTTGCTAGAGCTTTTGGTGTTTTAGATTATCAAACGGTGCTGATTGAGATCTGGGAATTAATTAAAAGTGCTAATAAATATATCGAAAATAAAGCTCCCTGGAAGCTGCAGAATGAAAATAAAGAAGAGCTTGATTTTGTAATGTATAATTTATCAGAAGTTTTAAGGATTATACTTCTTGCTCTTGCTCCTTTTATCCCGGATTCTGCTCAGAAAGCCTGGAGGTTGTTAGGATATAAAGACCAAATCCAGTCTCATAGCTACAAAGAAGTATCTCATTGGGGGGGTGTATCTTTTAATCAAAAGGTTGATAAGGGGGAGCCTCTCTTCCCAAGGATTGAGTAGAATGTATCTTATTGATACTCATTGTCATCTCTGGCATCCGGAATTTCATTCCGACTTAAAAAATGTTCTTAAAAGTTCACGGAATTCAGGTGTTGATTATTTTATAAATATTGGAGTTGATGTTAAAACATCTAAAGAAGCGGTTAAGATGGCTAAGAAAAATAAAGGTATTTTTGCCGGAGTTGGGTATCATCCTCATTATGCAAAGGATTTTAGAGAATCTGATGGTAGTCAGTTAAAGAAGCTATTGAGTGCCAGAAGAGTAGTTGCTTTTGGTGAAGTGGGGTTAGATTTTTATCGTCAAATATCCAACAAGAAGACTCAAATCATGGTTTTGGATGAGTTGTTATCTATTTGGTGTAATACTAAATTGCCGATTGTAGTTCATAATAGAGATGCTCATAATGAAATTCTTTCTGTTTTAAATAATATTAGGAAATTTAATCCTAAAATAGTAATGCACTGTTTTTCAGGAGACAAAAATTTTTTAAGAGAGTGCCTTAACAGAGGTTACTATATTTCTTATGCAACAAATCTCACTTTCAATAAAGAACTTAAAGAACTTATTAAATATACGCCTCTTGAGAAATTGCTGTTAGAGACAGATTCGCCTTATCTTTCACCTCAAACAAAAAGAGGAATTCGTAATGAGCCCTTAAATATTAAAGAGTCTATAGCTGTTGCGGTAGCTATAAAAGGCGTAGGGGAGGAAGATATTGTTCGTTCTCTGGCTTTGAATGCAAAGGTAGTGTTTAATGTAGGGCATGTTTCTATTAATCCGAGGATAGTTTATAAATATAAGGGAGGGCTTTATATTAATTTAACAAATGAATGCAGCAATGAATGTGTGTTTTGTACAATCGGTAAAGGAGATTATTTTGCCGGGTATAATTTAAGATTAAATGCTTCTGCGAGCATAAGAGAGGTATTGAAGGCAGTGAGCAAAGAAAAAGGGTATCAAGAAGTGAGTTTTTGCGGTTTTGGGGAACCGTTTTGCAGATTTAAAGAAATGACTAAAATTGCGCGTATTTTGAAAATGAGGGGGTATGAAATTAGAGTAGTTACTAATGGGTGTGGAAATTTAATTCAAGGTAAGAATGTTTTACCCCTGCTTAAAGGGATAGTGGATAAAATATCTGTCAGTTTGAATGTAGTAGAAAAAGATAAGTACAATGTAATATGTAAGCCTAAGTTAGAAGGAGATGTTTTTTCTGAGATTTTGAACTTTATACGGGAGGCGAAGAAATATATACCTCAGGTAGAAATCACATTTTTAAATTTTTCTGATTTAGATCTTCAAAAATGCAAAGAAATTGCTCAAAGTCTGGAAGTTGATTATAAAATAAGAGAATACAACATAACAAAAAATACAGATTAAATGAATTTCGCCAATAATACAAAAAAATTCGTAGAAGAATTTGGTTTTTATATATTTATATTGTTTTCCACATTTCTTATTTCAATATTTGAGTCTATTTTTCCAAAACATGAGTCTTTAGAGGGTTTGTATGCCCGGGCATTGGTTTTGGAGAAAACAATAGAAGAGAAACTAAGTACTTTATCTAAAGGTGGAGATATATATTCCGGTAATATATATATTGCATTGGCCAGTTTTATTTTGTTTTTTATAATAACTGGTTCTTTAATCCTTTTTTTATTCCGCTTTTTTAAAATTTTGAAGTCCAAAAAACCGCTTATTAAAAGCAGTAATTTTTCTCCTTATCCTTTATGGGGCTTAAAGGATTTCTTTAAAATAGTTATCTGGATTTTATTCTGGGCCCAGGTTTTAGGGCTTTCTGATGAATTCTTCAGGCGGTTTTACAGAATGTATACAGAAAGAGAATATATTGTTATAGCTTTGTTGAGTTCATTATTTTTAGATATTATTATCATAGCAATGCTTGTTTACTGGTTAAAGAAGCATTGCAGACAAAATTTACAAGCGGTTGGAATTCATAAAGAAAATCTTTTTAAAAAATTTAATTTTGCAGCATTCAATTATTTTTCATTTTTGCCGATAATTTTTATTGCAGTTTTTATAAGTGCTGTTTATTTGCAGAAATACCAAGCTGTATCTTCACCTCAAACGATAATTTATTTTTTGCTTTTTGAGAAGAATCCCTGGATAGTTATGCTCACTGTTCTTTTTATAGTTGTCATAGGTCCTTTTATGGAAGAGCTGCTTTTTAGAGGATTATTATACAATAGTCTTAAAAAATCAATTGGTTACATGCAGGCAATGATTGCAGCATCTCTTTTGTTTTCTCTTTTACACATGAATGTTATTGGTTTTTTACCGATTTTAATTTTAGCTCTGCTATTTACATATTTATATGAAAAGACAGGTTCGCTTATGGTTTCTGTTTTTGTCCATATGCTGCATAATGGGTTTTTGATATTTATAATTTTTATATTGCGTGTCTATTTAAGAATATGAGCCAGGTTGTAGTTTTAAAAGCCGAAAAATATGATCTTCAGTTAATAAAAGATAATATTGGCTATATTTTTAAAAGTTTAGGTGGTTTGGATAAGATAATTCCCCAAAACATAAAAGTTCTTTTAAAACCTAACTTGCTTTCAGCTCGCGTGCCTGATGAATGTGTGGATACTCATCCTATATTTGTCAAAGCAGTTATTGAGGTTTTAAAAACCAGAACATCTTGGATCCAAATCGGAGATTCTCCGGGCGGATATGTTGATTATCAGGAAGTTTTAGATAAATCAGGTATTGGGCAAGTTGCGCGTGAAACAGGGATAGAAGTAGTCAAATTTGAGAAGTCAAGAATAGTTGATGGTTTACCGATAGCAGAGGAGGTATTTGATGCGGATATCGTTATTTCTTTACCCAAATTTAAG
Source organism: Candidatus Saelkia tenebricola (assembly GCA_030765145.1). Taxonomy (GTDB): domain Bacteria; phylum Omnitrophota; class Gorgyraeia; order Kaelpiales; family Kaelpiaceae; genus Saelkia; species Saelkia tenebricola. Next base: position 41,394 of record JAVCDA010000060.1, read on the forward strand.
ACGCATTGTTTAACAGTTATTACTGCAGGTGTAAAAAATTGTTTTGGCTGTGTTCCGGGACTGTTTAAAACAGAGTGCCATAAAAGTAATCCTAAAGGCATTGAAATGGCCCAAGTTGTTTTGAATGTATATGATATTGTAAGGCCTGCCCTCACAATTCTTGATGCTATATATTCACTGGAAGGTGAAGGTCCTGCTGCGGGGCATCCTAGGCGTACAGGATTGATTTTAGCAGGATTTGATGCTGTAAGTGTAGATGCTGTAATTACCCATCTGATTGGTTTAAAGCCTGAGCAGGTTCCTACTACTAAGCTCGCACATTTAAAAAATATCGGTGAGAGTAATTTATTCAATATTGAGATTTTAGGAGAGAGCAACTTAGATGTTGTTAAAATAAATGATTTCAAGCTTTCAAAAACTGCTCTTTTAGAAAAATTGCCTAGTTGGTTAACAAAATTTTTAGGGGCATTTATTAAATTTTATCCGGAAGTTATTCCTCAAGGTTGTATTAAGTGCGGGATATGTGTTAAAAGCTGTCCTGTTAATGCGATAGATTTGATTGAAAATACAGCTCGTATTAATCATAAAAAATGTATTCTTTGTCTCTGTTGTCATGAGATGTGTCCTGAGAATACAATCAAGATGAAAAGAAATTTTTTAGCCAGAATAATACAAAGTATAAAATGATTATTAAGCATATCAAGTGGAACGGGTGCGTTTTATCTGTTTTGGACCAGAAGATGCTGCCTTTAGAGATGAGATGGATTAAATGCCGCGATTTAAATAAAATATTTCTTATAATAAGAGATATGAATATTAGGGGAGCCCCCTTGATAGGGATAGTTGCTGCTTTTGGGGTGGTCTTGCATATAAAAAAAGGAAGAATTAAGGATATATTTACGTTTGATAAAAGAATTAATGAGGCGGTAGAGGTTCTTTCTAAATCCCGTCCTACAGCTATTAATTTATATTGGGCACTGGATAGAATGAAAAAAGTTTTTGATAATAATAGGGATAAAACATTAAATGAGATAGTTTGTATTTTGGAAGAAGAGGCTTTAAGCATATGGCAGGAAGATATCGATATGTCGCATAAAATGGCTGGGTTTGGAGCCGATTTTATAAATGATGGTGATGGGGTATTGACACATTGTAACGCAGGAGGTTTAGCTACCGGAGGTTACGGAACAGCATTGGGGGTATTTTTTAAGGCCAAGGAAAATGGGGTTAACTTTCTTGTCTACGTAGATGAGACAAGGCCGGTGTTGCAGGGTGCCAGGCTTACTGCCTGGGAATTAAAGCAGGCTGGCATCAAGTATCGTTTGATTACGGATAATATGAGTGGGTTTTTAATGAAGCAGGGTAGGATTAATAAAGTTTTTGTGGGTGCGGATAGGATTGTTAAAAACGGAGGTTTTGCAAATAAGATAGGTACTTACTCAGTTGCTCAACTTGCTAAAATTCACAACATCCCGTTTTATGTTGTTGCTCCCTCAACCAGCTTTGATTTGACTCTTTCTTCAGAAGGAGAAATACCTATAGAAGAAAGGGATTCCAAAGAAATAATATTCTTTAATAACATTTCTATTGCTCCAGTAGATAGTAATGTGGAGAATCCAGCTTTTGATATTACTCCTCCTTCGCTTATTACGGTGATTATTACAGAAAAAGGGGTGATTAATTCTCCGTTTCAAGAAAATATTGCTAAAATTTTTAAACTAAAATGAAAGAAGATAAAATAATAGATTTTTTAAAAAAGAAATTTTATTACAAAAGTATTCCTTTAGGGATAGGTGACGATGCTGCAGTTTTAAGTTATTCAGAAAATAAATATTTACTTTTTACAACGGATACAATAGTAGATGGAGTGCATTTTAAAGTTAAAGATATTAATCTCGGATATATAGGTAGAAAGGCTATCAATGTAAATATTTCTGATATTGCAGCTATGGGGGGAGAGCCTTTGTATGCAGTTATAAATTTTGGCTTACCGAAATACGATAAAAAACTGATTTCTAAAATTTTTAACGGTATTTATTATAGTGCCAAGAAATATAATGTCAAAATAGTCGGAGGGGATACGGTGAGAAGCAAGTGTCTTTTTTTAGCTGTTTCAATGATTGGAATAGTGAATAAAAAATACTTTACTAGCCGTTCTAATGCTAAAGAAGGTGATATTATATGTATTACAGGTAATATTGGGGGAGCAGTACTTTCGGGAAAACATTTGAGTTTTACTCCCAGGCTTAAAGAGGCGCAATGGATTGTTAAAAATTTAATGCCAACGTCTATGATTGATGTAAGTGATGGATTATTTGTTGATTTGGGCAGACTTTGTGTTTTAAGTAAAAAAGGGGCAGTATTGTTTAAAGAAAATATTCCGATTTCTGATAAAGCGACTGATTTTAAATCTGCTCTTCAAGACGGGGAGGATTTTGAACTGCTTTTTACTTTGAAAAGCGGTACTAAATTGCCCAAAAAAGTACTCGATACGAATACAAAAATCTCAACTATAGGCAGGATAATACCGGATAAAGGAATTTATCTGGAAGATAAAGGAAAAGTAAGTAATGTCAAAATAAAAGGTTACGATCATTTTAAACAGGATTGAGTTTTGATAAGAGAAATTATATCGCATTCAGAAGAGGAAACTTTTGAGATAGGTAATAATTTATCCAAAATATTATCACCTGGTGATGTGGTTGGATTTAAGGGGGGTTTAGGTGCCGGAAAAACTATTTTAATCAAAGGTATTCTTGAAGGTTTGGGATATGATTCCAGAAATGTTGTAAGCGCTTCTTTTGTTATTGCCCAAGAGTACAAGGTGAAATATCCGGTTGTGCATATAGACCTTTATAGATTTGAAAATAATGAAGAGATACATTATATAGACTGGGATTCTTATGTTTCTTTAGACAAATTGGTTCTTATAGAATGGTCTGAAAAAGTTAAAGATTTTTTAAATTTTTCTTTAAAGATTGATATTAACTTTATTTCTCAAAATGAAAGAGAAATAAAATTTGATACAAAAATTATTTAATTATGAATGTTGATAAAAGATTAGAGAGTTATATGATGAAAGCAAAGAAAATATGAATTATTTGTTATTTTGGTTTAAGCAAAGTAAAACCAAAGACAATGCTTGGTTATAATACAATTTTTATATAATAGCGATAGTGAAAATTTCTAAATACCATTTTGTTTTATTTTTATTAGTTTTATTATATGGAGTTGTCAATTGGACCGTTCTTAAACAGGATAATGTTCCTTTCTGCTATGATGAGGGTGGAATATATGAAATGAGTAGGATATATTATCACCATTTAATAGAAAACTTTACATGGGATTTCAAGGATTTTTTTCATCGTTATTGGTCGACTTCTAATTTTTATCCGCCTGTGTATATGTTATCTCATTTACCGTTGTTTTTATTATTTGGGAAAAGTCAGGATATATCAACTATGACCAATATAATTTTCTTAGCCATTTTGCTTTTCTCAATATATGGTATTGGAAAGAAGATTAAAGATGAACAAACTGGTTTTTTTGCTGCTGTTTTTGTTTCTACATTTCCAGCTATATTTGGATTTTCCCGGACAGATTTCCCTATACTTGCTTTAACTTCATTAGTTGTTCTAAGTCTTTATTTTCTTTTAAAAACAGAGTGTTTTACCGACAAAAAATATATAATTTTGTTTGGTATAAGTATGGGATTAGGTGAACTTATCAAGCTTACATATTTTATGTATATACTTGTTCCATTAATAGTATATCTGGTTATATATAAAAGTAATTTAACAAAAGAGAAGATTGTTAAATTATTTTTTTCATTAAGCATATGTTTGCTTATTGTGTCTAGTTGGTTTGTGCCGAATCTAATTTCAAATACTTTTATAGCAGAAAAACACAGACTTATAGGGCCTAAGATTGGTGCGATTGCGGAAGAATTTACTTTAAGTTATTTAAATTTAATTTATAAAATGGTGCATCCAGTTTATTTTTTTTTATTAAGCATATGCATTCTATTAATCATATTTTTAAAAGTTAGATATAAATATTTCTTATTTTTAGGTTTTGTTTTTCCGCTGTTGGTTTTTTCGTTTTTCTATTCTATAGAATCTCGATATGTATTTCCGATATTACCATTTGGAGGGCTTATTATTGCATCTGTTATAGGGAGTCTAAGATTATTGAGGATGAGAAGGATTATTTATTATACTATTTTGGTTTTTGGTTTAATTGAATTTTTAATTTTGACATTTAAAACAGATATCCATGACAAATTTACGCAGGAACAATATATTCAAAGAAGAGAAGTAGGAGTACTTTTTAGCTCCCAAGTTAATTGGCCAATAGAAGAAGTTTTAGATCTTTTGAATGATTATAAATTGGTTTACAAGGAGAGAAACAAGCTTGCAGAAATAATTGTTTTAGGTGAAGGACCTTTTCTTTCTGCTCTTTCTTACAAAGCACGTTTACCTGCTAAAATTGGTAAAATTGAAAAAGCACCGTATAGTTTTATTTTATCTTTGATGTATCCTTTTAGGATGGTTAGGACAGACATAAAAAATTCTGAATATATAATGGTAGAAAAGGAAGCAATTGAACATATTCCAAGAGGTTGCTTAGGAACTTTCAAGCGTTTACAGGAGCAGTTTAATAAGAAGAAAAGTATTTATGATATATTAGGAACAGTTTATTTTAATAATAAAAATTTCGTAATATATATCAATAAAAATTTATATAAAATTATCCAAGAGAATAAAAGAGTTAAAAATATTGTAAAGTAGATTTAAATATTTTTAAATGAGATAATAATGGAACTTTTATTATTATAGTTATTTAAGATTAACATTTATCAGATTAAAGCAGGAAATAATCAAAGATATGGGGTTCATTATTTGAAGATAGAGTTGTTATGACGATTTTAATTAAGATTGGTGGAAGCCTATTTAAGAAAAGCCCTACTGTTTTATCAAAATTATGCAAAATTATCTATAAATTATCCAAAGAGTATAAAATCATTGTAATACCAGGGGGGGGAGGATTAGCTGACCATATTAGAATATTGCAACGAAAATTTGAATTTTCTGATAATAAATCTCACTGGATGGCAATTATGGCTATGGATATTAATGGAATGCTAATTAGCGAAGAGAATAAGAATTTTGAATTAGTTAGAACAATCCCAGAGTGTAAAAGGAGCTTAAACAAAAAAAATATTCCAATATTTTTACCATATAATTTTCTTAAAAAAATAAATTCTCTTCCTGAAAATTGGGAGGTAACTTCGGATTCAATTGCATTAGTTATATCCCATTTTCTGGATACTGATTATATAATTCTTTTAAAAGATGTGAATGGGATTTATGGAAGCCTTACTAAAAAAAAGATCATTAAGGAGGTTTCTCTTTCAAAAATTAAGCATTTAAAGTCTACTTGCATAGATAGTTATCTACCAAGTTTAGTTAAAAAATATAAAAGGGAAGTTTATATTGTTTCTGGTCTATATCCTGAAAGAATTAAAAAAATATTAAAAGGTGAAAAGACCTTGTATACTAAAGTTATTTCGTGAAGTTCAATTTATTTAAATTTTATAGACTTGATTTTTGTTTGCGTAATTTAGGATTGGGAATTATTGGAATAGTTAGTGCAGATAATTTTTTAAATTTTAAACTTTCTTTTTTAGCATTATTAAATATATTGCTTATTCAAATGCATTCCTTTTCTATGAATAATTATTTTGATTTTAAAGTATGGGGTGAGGAAAATTATATTGGAAAGTTAATAAATAAGGGGGTTAATTCATGTTTTTGTTTATTTCTAACAATTTTTCCGCTCGTTATTTTAATGATTATAATTACAAAATATAATTTTGCTGTATTTTTACTTTTTTTATATATTATTCTTTTTTATTTATATCAAGCCCCCTCTTTAAGATTAAAGAATCATTATTTATATTCTATTATCATTAATTCCATATGTTTAGGTTCTGTTCTGTATCTGTACCCTCATGTTTTTTTAACTCGTAAATGTGGCTTTATTGCGACATATTTTACACTGATATTTTTCTTTTATTTGGGATTCCATGAATTAGTTCATCAAATTGCCCATTTTGGGAAAGATAAGATATATTCTTTACCTCATAAGATAGGAATGGATAGAACTGTAATAGTTGTAAAAATCTTTTTGATTATTCCTATTCTAATTGGAATTGGAAGTTTGATTTTAAATCCTCTTAAGTATTTAATTTTTGTCTTCACAATTTTATTTTCAATGTTTAGATTGTTCAGGCTTTCAAAAATGGTACCTACTCAGAAAAACTTTCTTATACTCAGGAATACCTGGCACAAATTTTATAGCTTTCACGAAGGGGTTTTGTATATAATGGCGTTACTCTTATGGAGATAATTCCTGTTGTAGATATTAAAGGAGGAGATGTTGTTCAGGCTATAAGAGGTCAAAGAGACAAGTATCTGCCTGTGCAGAATTCAAAATTAGTGAAATCCAGCGATCCTTTAAAAGTTGCGGAAGCGTTTATTCAGAAATTTAATTTCAAAAAATTTTATATAGCTGATCTTGATTCTATCGAAAATAAAGGGAATAATTTTAGCGTAATAGAAAAGTTGAAAAGGGAATTGGGAATAAAAATGATGGTTGATATTGGTATAAAAGATAAAGATGATTTAGATAAAAATGTGATAAAGCATATAGATTGGTTGATATTAGGTACAGAGACATTAAGTTCCTTGGATACAGTTGATTATGTTATGAAACTGAAAAATAGCAGTAGAATAACAGCGAGTATAGACTTAAAAGGTAGGGAATTGCAAGCTAAGTATAGAAATTTTGCAAATCCTAGGCAAGCAATTAATAAATTAAACGGATTAGGAGTTGAAAATTTTATTATTTTAGATCTTTCATGGATTGGTACTTTGAAAGGTCCTTCTATAGCATTAAAGGAATTAATAGAAAATTTTAAAGACAAAAATTTAGTGATATTTACTGGTGGAGGTATCTCATCTGTAGATGAAGTCAAAAAGTTAAAAGAAATAGGAGTAAGCGGGGCATTAATAGGTACTGCATTCCATAGGGGGTTGATAAAAAAGGATGATATTTTTATAATAAACAGGTAAAAAAGCAAATGAAAGCGTTAATTACAGTTATTAACCAAGAGGAAGCAAGGTGCGTTGTAAAAGAGGGTTGTGATATTTTAGATATTAAAAATCCAGTCGAAGGTTCTTTAGGTGCAAATTATCCATGGGTTATAAAAGAAATAGTGGAAATTGTCCCTCAAGAAATAGAGATAAGTATTGCAATCGGAGATGTGCCTAATCTACCGGGGACTGTTTCTATGGCGGTGCTAGGAGCATTGCAGTTTAAACCCGACTATATTAAAGTAGGGTTGAAAGGTACTAAAACAAAAAGTGAAGCTGTTGAATTGATGAAAAAAGTAGTGCGGACAAATAGATTATCAGGAGTAGGAGCTAAAATAGTTGCTGCTTGTTATGCAGATTATCATAAGTCTGGTTCTGTAAATCTATCGTATCTTCCAGAAATAGTTTCAGAATCCGGAGCTAATATTGCAATGATTGATACTTTGACAAAGAGAGATAAAAATCTGTTAGATTTTATTTCAAAAGATGAATTAAAAAAAGTTGTAAAAATATGTCATGAGAAAGGATTAAAAATTGCTCTAGCAGGCTCCTTGAATGAAGAACATTTAGAGATGATATATCATATGGGTGTTGATATATTTGGGGTGCGAGGTGCTGTATGTTCAGGAGGGGATAGAAAATCCGAGATGAAAGTTGAACTTGTAAGGGAATTATATAGCAATATCAGACAATTAGATTAACCCCCCGATTTTTTATTTATGTAAAGATGTTTTTGTTGAAATTAAAGTAATATAACAAAACTTAAATATAATGTAGTTTTACATATGGTGAGATAATATGGCTGGAATTGCAGGGGTAGTTTCCAAGAATACAATAAAGGAACCAGCAATAGTTGAATCAATGCTAAGTATCCTGAAACATAGGGGGGCTTGTTGTAAGGGTGCTTTTATTAATGATAAAGTTTGTATTGGTTCCCAATCGATTGAGAGAAACGTGTTTTATAATAAAGGTAGAACGATATGCCTTTTTGTTGATGGAATAATATACAATAGCGTTGAATTAAAAAAGATGATTCCTGTCCAAAGTCTTTACTCAGACTGCGAAGAAGCGATATTAATTAATTTATATGAAAAATATGGAGTAAAAGGTTTTGAGCTTATTAACGGGGATTTTGTTTTAGTTATCTGGGATTCTATTAAGAAGAAGCTGGTGATGGCAAAATATCTCAGTATCGATAAAAATATTTATTATTATTTAAGTAAAGATAGTTTAATTTTTTCCTCAGAAATAAAAGCCTTATTAATTCATCCTGAAGTTAAAAAAGACCTAGATATTGAGTCCATAAATAATTTTCTTACTTTTAGACATATACCTTCGCCGTATACTATATTCAAAAATATTGAAAGGTTGAATCCAGCCTCTGCAATCATTTATGATAATAATCAATTGCAAAAAGAGAAACTTTGTTATTTTAAAATAAAACCAATTTATAATAAATCGGAAGATTATTTACTTAAAGAGTTGTTTATCAATTTAGAAGATGCAGTATTAAAGAGGTTGAATAAAGTAAAAGAGGCTGGTCTTTTTCTTTCGGGAGGGTTAGATTCTTCAACGTTACTTTATTTTCTCAGCCAAAATTTTAAAGATCCTGTAAAAACATATACTATATCGTTATTGAGAGACGGAATTTTTGCAAAAGGAGTTTCAGAATATTTTAATTCTCAGCATATAGAACGTGAAGTTTCTGCAAAAGATTTGATAAGTATTCTTCCAAAAGCATTATGGCATTTCGAGTATCCTGTTAATGGGCCTGATTCTTTCTTATATTATTTACCTAAGATTTCAAAAGGTCAGAAACATATTTTTTGGGGACGGGGAGCAGAAGAAGTGTTCTATGGTCGAGATGATTACGTAGCTTTAAATGTAATTATGAAATTTAGACAAGTTATTCCTCGAAAATTATGGGAGTTATTCTCACGGTTTTCTCCGCAAGTCCCAAACAAAAACAAATTGTATAAATTTTTTAATATAATTTCGGCTAAGGATGCTTATGATATTTATATTGCTTTTAGGGAAGTTTTAACGGAAATTGAAAAAAAAGAACTTTTAAATAAAGAGATATTTAAATTTAATCCTAAATCAAGATTGATACCTTATAAAAAATTCGCTAGAGATATTCTTCAACAATATAGCTACCTGGTTCTCGTAAATGGTTTTTGGAGCGATACATTTTTGAATATGGGCCAGGAAGTTCTGGATCCTTTTATGGATAAAGATTTTATCAGTTATTGTTATAGCATTCCTTCTGAATTAAAAGTTCGTAATGGTCAACCAAGATATTTGTTAAAAAAAATGATGCGTAATAAACTCCCCGAGTTTATTTTAAAGAGGAAGAAAGATAATTGGCATGCACAAACTGAGTTTGAGATTAATAAAGAAAAAGACAAATATTATCATATTATAAATAGGCTCAGAAAAAGAGGTATTTTAAAGTTCGATATATCTAATTTTTTACAGAAAAATAAATTTAAATCAGATGAAAAATTCTGGGCATTATTAAGTTTAGAAATTTTATTAGAAATATTTTTGGATCAAAACGGAGCTGAAGAACCTCCTGCCATTGATAAATTCTAGATGTTTACTTTTTAATCTTACTGGATTTAAATAAAAAATTTTATATACAGTTAAAAATAAATTTATTTTGATTCATATTGTCTTTTTGTTTGATTATTCCTATACTATGTGTCCAAAAAGGAAGATAGTTCAAATCCGTGGTTATTTGATATAGAGATATATAAATCAAATTTTTATCTAAGTTTTTATAATAGAATTTTGTTGAATTTAAAAAAAATCTCAAGAAGTCCATTGTAAAGTAAGTATATTTTAAAAGATTCCAGATGTTGCCGTTTTCAAGTGCAGAATTTATTTTTTTGAGGGTTTTTAGGTCGATTACTTCTTTAATTAATTTATCTTCTATTTTAAACGGAACGGTGATAATTTGAGATCCGGTTGATATGTTTTTTCTGAATTTGATTAGAAATTTATGCAGATTTATTTTTAACTTTTCGAACTCAAAAAAATAACCTTCTTTGCAGGTTGTGTTTTTAGATTCGACTATCTTTTTTATTATATCGGAATAAGTAAAATATCTTTTTTGAGGTATTTCTAGTCTTCCAAATGGGCTTAAAGGAACCAAAAACAGTCCTTTTATAAAATCATTATTTGTTATTAAAAATGGTATCATTTTTTCAATCTCATTTTCATTTATATTGTCCATTAATACAAACGCTAAAAAAGTAAATAGTTTATTATTTTTTAGATTTTGTAAAGCTTTTGTTTTGAGGTTGTAACTATTCTCGCTTTCAAGCTTTTGATATGTGTGTTGAAAGCCGTTGAAAGATAGGAATACTTCTTTTAATCCTGCGGTTTTTAGTCTTTTAGTATATTCTGAGTCAGCTAATTTTAGACCATTTGTAAATAGTGTAGGTATATTTCCGGAATCCTTTACTAGTTTAATCATTTCAGGTAGATCATTTCTTACGGTAGGTTCTAATCCAAAAAACATAATTTTTTTGTTTTTACCTGCTTTGGAAATTATGTATTTAATATCATCCATATTCATCTCTTCTGGTTTAAGAGTGTCTTGAGCAAAACATACTTTGCATTGAGCATTGCATTTATTTGTTGTCATTACATAAATCATATTGCTGTAAGTTTTTATAAATTTCCAGTCACTTTCTTTAGGTTCGAAAGCTCTACTAAAAGTAGAAAAAGCTGTTTTTTTTCGCGTTAGCATCATTTTTTTAAAAAAATGATGACTGTTTTCGAACAGTGTTTCATACCAGATGCCATCGATTTTTTTTCTTATAAAAATTTTATTTTTATTTTCTATTATTTTTATCTCGGTTTTTTTAAGCCAGGAGAATATGTGGGTTATATCAGACCCGGATATTCTATCTGTTTTAAAGGATATTGGTGATTCTTTAAGAGGTATGATTTTTTGATCCTGCATTGTAATTTTGTTTTAAAATATTTTTAGTGAATGCCATACGAAATCTTGATAGATTTGAAAAGATGTTTTCATTAGAAAGATAACCTTCACCCATCATGCAGTTCTTTTTGCAATACTTTCTGCTAAATCTGGATTCAACATAAGGAGGTGATTCCCATATATCTCTTGGAGTATTTAGCTTTAGGTTGCCCAAGCTATGGGGGTATATGTCGTTGGCTAGAAAACAAGGTAGAATTTCTCCATTTGCAGATATGCATAATTGATCATATGGGATATTACAATATATGTTTTTAAAATCCAGTTCTGAAGATAAAAAGTATTTTCTAATTAACTCTAAGTTTTGCAGAGAGTTTAAAATAGGATAACCTTGTTTTTTTAGGTTAACAAGTTCGTTGATTATATTGTCAATTGTGTCTTTTTCTTTTGGCCATACCTCATCTTTTATTTTTTCATTTTTTATGAATTCTGTTCTTACTTCTACAAATCTTATCCCATTGAGCCTGTTTTCATGGGTGAATTTGACTAGTTCAGGTAATTCTTTTAAATTGTAACTATTTATTACTGTATTTAAAGTGATGTTTATATTTTTATTTTTTAGTGATTTGACTGCAAACATTACTCTCTCAAATTGTCCTTTTTGCCTTAATGTATCATGGGTTTCTTGCTGTATACCCTCTAATGATAAGATGATTTTTGATAAGCGAGAATCAATGATATTTTTAATTTTTATTTCGTCAAGCAGCGAACAATTGGTTGTGATATCAGTAATTATGTCAATATTATTTGCGAATTTAATTATTTCAAAGATATCATCTCTTAAAAATGGTTCACCTCCACATAAATTTAAATAAAAGATACCTAGCCATTTTTTAAGTTCGAGAATTATTTTTTTTAGCTCTTTTGTGGTAAGTTCATCGAATGTTTTTTCATGGGTAAGGCTGCAGTATTTACAATTTGAATTGCAGGCATTTGTTAGATAAAGTAGTACAATTATTGGTTTGCAAAAATTAGTATCAAAACGTTTATCTATATTTCTAAACAAGCAATGGATGAGACCGTTTAGTGAAAATTTGATATATTTAGTATCCATGGTTGATTTTTGTTGAAGCAAGTAATATTATAAGGTCGAAAGTTTAATTAATAAACTAAAATATGTAGAATTCTATAGGTTTGGGGAGATTATCGATACATCAATAGAATGAATGTAATTATAATGACTAAGAAAAAATATTGTTTTCAAAGTTATGATTTTACTTGGAATTGACACTTCATCAGATTGGCTGCATGTTGTAGCAGGGGAGGATGATAAGGTTATAAACTCTATCTCTATATGTAGGCCGAAACAGCATGTTTCTATATTGCATAGTAGTATAGATGAGGTTTTAAAAAAAACAGGTTTTAATATTAAGGATGTTGATGTTTTTGTCGTTGTAAAAGGACCTGGTTCTTTTACGGGGATTAGGATTGCAGTTACAACTGTTAAGGGATTTGCATATGCTTTGGATAAAAGAGTTGTTTCTCTATCCAGTTTAGATTTATTGGCTCAAAATGCTTTGGACTCTGAAGAACGGTTGATTGTGCCTTTAATAGATGCCAAGAGGGGACAGGTATATGCTGCTTATTACACCAATGATAATAATATAGCCATAGGTGTTAAAGATAGTATGCTTGTTAAAATAGGAGATGTTTTAGATGCAATTGATGAGCCTGTAGTTCTATTAGGAGATGGAGTGGAAGCTTATAAAAGAGAGATTGAAGAGATTAGAGTTCATAAAAAAATATCTATTTTAAATGAGGATTATTGGATATTAAGGAATGAAAATATTATAAAGTTGGGATATAGGAAATATCAGGATAAAGGTGGTGAGAATATATTTGATTTGAAGCCACTTTACCTTTATCCTAAAGAGTGCACCATTAGAAAAAACTTACCTCAGAGATAATATGGAAATAGAGATTAGTAATAAGATATCTTCTCGCTGTTGGATTGAAGTTGATCTTGATGTAATAAGAGAAAATGCGTTAAGTCTTAGAAGTTTTCTAAAATCTGATACAGGTATTATTGCAGTAGTAAAAAGCAATGCCTATGAGCACGGTATAAATGAAGTTGGAGCTATTTTATCCGATATTGTAGATATGTTTGCGGTCTCGAGTCTTCAGGAAGCTGTTGTTTTAAGAGAAGCAGGAGTTGAAAATCCAGTTCTGTTTTTTTCTAACCCATTGAATGAAGATGATTTAGATTTGATATTCCAATATGATATTTTACCGGTTATAAATGATATAAGTTTTTTGGAAATTTTTGAAAATAAAGCCAGGCAGTTAGGGGTAAGAAAAGCTGTTGATATAAAAATTGATACTGGTATGTCTAGATTAGGTATAGCTTGGGATGAAAAATCTAATCTACTGAATTGTCTTAATAAAATTGAATATTTAGACATTCATGGTTGTTTTACACATTTTGCCCATGCTGAAGATATTCAATTTACAAGATTACAGAGCGAAAGATTCCAAGACATAACAAATTTGCTAAAAGATAATGGATATGATTTTAAATGCCATGCTGCCAATAGTTCTACTACCTTAAGGATGCCTTCAGTCTGGTTTGATTATGTCCGGCCTGGGCTTATACTTTATGGGATTTATCCCGACTTAGGGGTAAAAAATAGAATTAGTCTCAAGCAGGCATTTTCTTTTAAAACACGTCTTATGCAAGTAAAAGATGTAAAAAAAGGAAGTTTCATAGGTTATTGCTGTACTTATAAAGCTCCATCTGATATGAAGATAGGAATTATTCCAGTCGGATATAATCAGGGTATTCCTTGGAGTTTTTCTAATAAGGGATTGGTTCTTTTAAGAGGAAAGCGTGTGCCGATTTTGGGTCGGGTTTCTATGGATCAGATAATAATAAATCTCAGAGAAATTGAAAGTCCTAAAATAGCGGAAGAGGTTGTAATTACTGGGATTCAAGGTACTGAAGAGATAAAAATAGAAGAGTTGGCAGAGTTATCTAATACAATTCCTTATGAAATCATATGTGGTTTGGGAAAGGTTCAGAATAAAATTTATTTAAAAAAAGATAATTTGTTATCTCAAGGAGGATAATATGAGAAGTGATAAAGTGAAAAAGGGAGTTGAGCGGGCTCCGCACAGGGCGTTGCTTTATGCAACAGGAATTTCTAAAACAGATTGGAATAAACCGTTTATAGGTTTTGTATCAAGCTTTACAGATCTTATTCCTGGTCATGTGAATATGAGGGTTCTTGAAAGAGCGGTGGAACAGGGTATATTTGCTGGGGGTGGGGTAGGTTTTTACTTTAGTGTTCCCGGTATTTGTGATGGCATAGCTATGGGGCATAGCGGAATGAGTTATTCATTGCCTTCAAGAGAATTGATAGCTGATATGATTGAAACAGTTGTGAATGCGCATCAGCTTGATGGATTAGTTTGCCTTACGGATTGTGATAAGATAACTCCAGGTATGCTTATGGCCTGTAGCCGTCTTAATGTTCCATCAATTGTTGTTACAGCAGGGCCTATGCTGGCAGGAAATTATAAAGGTAAGAAACTTTCTTTAGTTCGCGATACATTTGAGGCAGTGGGGCAGTATAAGGCAGGAAAAATCACTAAGAGTGAGCTGGATGAACTTGAATGTCGTGCCTGTCCCGGTGCAGGGTCTTGTCAGGGAATGTATACGGCTAATACAATGGCATGTCTAACTGAAACATTAGGTATCTCTCTTTCTGGTTGTGCCACAGCTCCTGCTGTATCGGCAGATAAGGTGCGTATTGCAAGAGAAAGTGGTAAGCGTATTGTTACGCTTGTAAAAAATAATATCAAGCCGCGAGATATTCTTAACAAAAATGCATTTAAGAACGCAATTGCGGTTGACATGGCACTGGGCGGTTCAACTAATACAGTGCTGCATTTAAAAGCTATAGCACATGAGGCAAAAGTAGATTTGCCACTTGATCTCTTTGATCGGATTAGTAAAAAAACACCGAATATTTGCAAATTAAGGCCTGCTGGGGATTATATGATGGAAGATTTAGATAAGGCGGGTGGAATTCCAGCCGTTTTAAAGAGGTTAAGGCCTTTATTGGTGAATAACAATACTGTATCAGGTATGAAAATATACGATATAGCAAAGAATGCCAATATTTATGATCAAGATGTTATTAGATCTTTGAATAAATCTTATTTTAAAGAAGGTGGTATTGCAATTCTTTATGGTAATCTTGCAATGGAGGGAGCTGTTGTAAAACAAAGTGCAGTATCTAAAAAGACACTCAAATTTAAAGGCAAGGCATGTGTATTTAATAGTGAAGAGGAATCAATCAAAGCTATTTTAGGAGGCAAAATTAAAAAGAATTCTGTAATAGTTATTCGATATGAGGGGCCTAAAGGCGGTCCTGGTATGCGTGAGATGTTAGCACCGACTTCTGCAGTTGCTGGTATGGGGCTTATTGAAGACGTAGCGCTTATAACAGATGGTAGGTTTTCAGGCGGAACCCGTGGTCCTTGTATAGGGCATGTTTCTCCTGAAGCTCAAGAAGGCGGGCTTATTGGGTACGTTAGTAACGGAGATATTATTGAGATAGATATTCCTAAACGTAAATTACATTTGGTCATAGATAAAAAAACTTTAGAAAAAAGAAAAGCATCGTATAAACACCCTAAATCTAAAGTAAAAGAAGGTTGGCTTTTAAGGTATTCTAAACTTGTAACCTCAGCTAGTACTGGAGCAGTATTTAAGTGAATGATTGAAGAAATCACAAAGATAATCTATTCTTATCCGTATAATCCTTATCGCAAATATAGAATAATTCCCAAAGAGCAAAGGCAAAGATTATTGTCGAAAAAAATAGAAGGATTAAGAAACAAAAAAAATGTTTGGTTTATAGAGGAAAAAAGGAAAAACCAAATTATAGGTTTAATATCACTGGAGAAATTAAATTGGGATACAAAGCATTTTGGAATTCCGATGGGGAGCATAGAATATCTTTTAACAAAAATGGATTTAGATTACAAGGAGGATTTAGAAGCAAAAGATAAACTGGTAAAGGAAGTTTTAAGGTTAACAAAAAAACATAGAATTAAACATCTTACTTGTAGGATAGATTGTGCTGACCATGCCGCCATATGTGCTTTACAGCAAAATGGGTTTTATCTAATGGATACGATACTAACACATATATTTACTCAGAAACATAATATTCCACAAACAAAAGACTTATATAAGGTAAGAGAAGCAAAAAAAGAAGATTTGCCGATATTGATGGATATAGCCAGAAGTAGTTTTAGGAATTCCAGGTTTCATCATGAACCTTATTTATCATTAACAAGATCAGATGAAGTTTATGCCGAGTGGATAAAAAATGCACTTTATAAAAAGGTGGCAGGACTTGTTTTAGTAGCAGAAAAATCTAAATATCCGATAGGTTTTTTTGCTTGTAAAGAAGATGAAGAAATGTTCTCATACATAGGTGTGAGATGTTTAAGCCGTGGGTTAGCTGCATGCCTACAAGAGGAAAAGGGAGCATATATAAGTTTACTAAAAAATGCAATATGTATTGGAAAGAAAGTTATGGAAGTGGATATGGGGGAATTTATGACTCAAATTTACAATTATTCGGTAATAAGGACTTATCAGAAATTTGGTATGGATTTGGTAAAAATCAGGCATGTATTTCATAAAATAATCAAGGAGATATAGAATGGATAAACTATTAATGTTTGAAGTTGAAAATGTAATGGAAACGTTAGTAAAGACCGGAATTTCATTCTGCCCGGTGTGTGAAAGAACAATTTCTGCTCAGTTAATTAACCGGCAAGGCTATGTATATGAACAGAAGGAATGCTCCTGGTGTAATGAAATGTTTGAGTTGTTGTTAAAGAAAGCTTCTTTTACCCATCGTTGTGGGTTCGACAAAATGCCTAATAATTGGCCGCAACTTAATGTTCAAATTGGAGATATTCCTGGTGAAGAAAGTGATATAAAAAACTTCTCAGAGGTTTTATATGTTCTGTTAAATTTGACTCAAAGATGCAATTCTTTTTGCCGGTTTTGTTTCGAAGCTAATGAAGGTCCTCGGCCGGATATGGATATAGAGTTCATCAAAACTACTTTAAAGAAATTCAGAAATAAAATAATAGTTCTCTTTGGCGGTGAGCCGACAATGAGGGAAGATTTGCCAGAGATCATCCAGATGGTCTTAAAATCTAAGAACATTCCACTTTTATATACTAATGGAGTAAGATTAGCAGATAGAAGTTATTTAAGGTTGCTTAAACAATCAGGTGTAAGAGTGGTATGTTTATCATTGGATGCAGTTGATTTTGAAGTCTATAAAAATATAAGAAGAACTTCAGAAGAAGTAATTAAAGCAAAATTTAAGGCATTAGAAAATTTAAGAAAAGAAAAAACCCAGGTTGTTCTACAAACAACGATTATTAAAGGAGTTAATGATTTTCATATCCAAGAAATTGTAGAATATATGAAAATAAATCCCTATATTTATGGATTATGGCTAAGGCCTCTATACCTATTGGGGAAAGAACCTTATGCAGATTTTGACAGAACACATCTCATGTCGCGTGATGAAGTAGCAGATTTAGTAGAAGAAAATTTAAGATTGGATAAAGGTTATTTTGATTTATGGAATGATTTAAAAAGAAATTTATTGAATTATATTTTGAAGTTAATGCCAAACATAAAGATATCTGCAATCGAATTGGATAAAATTTATATGCTAAGAGAAAATGGGCGATTTATTCCTTTACTAGATAAAAAAGAGTTAGAATATATCAATCATGCTCTTGTTTCTAACCGGTTTTGGGCTTTGCTTAAGCCATCTTTAATGGTTAAAATTTTACCTTATATTATACGAGGAATTGTTGGTTTAAGTGGTATACGTTTCAATTTTATAGAAAAGTATATGTATAAAAAAGGTATCTGTAAATTTTCTATTCGAATGTTGGATGGGGTTATGAGATATCCGTACTCATTTTTTCCTGCCTCCATGGATGGTCCGGTGTATATAGAGGTATTGCCAACTGAGGATGAGAATAACCCCTATAAAATAATTGCAAAACGTAAAGAATCCACATAGAGCTATGAGAAGTCGAGGGCTGGTTTTTTCTATAGTAAAAGATATATCAAAGATTTGGTATGAATTTGGTCAGAATGGAACATATATTCCATAAATGGGTTAATTAATTAAAGTTGTGTTACATTTATATAGATATATAATAAAAGGAGGAATATATGAAAGAATCAAATTTAGTAGAGCTTAATTCTGAAATCATATCTATGCCAGAAACTGTATCGGTAGAAGAGCTGGTGGTAGAAGAAGGTTTATCTCCTTGTCCATCTTGTGAAAAACTTGTGCCCGCAAAAACAGTTGTAAGGGATGGGTATACATACATAGTTAAACATTGTGTATTTGAAAGAAAATTTTTCAATGTTTTCTTAGGAAAAGGCTGGTATGACAAAAGCTATAAAGATATTTCACTTCCCAATAGTTGGCCGCGTTGCGAGGTTCACATTGGTCAAAAAGAAATGAGTGAGAAAAATGTTCTGAATATAGGAGAGGTTAGTTTTGTTTTACTGACTATTACCAAAAAGTGTAATATACATTGTAAAATTTGTTACGACAAACTTCTCGCTGATAGAATTGATATGAGTTTATCGCATATTGAAGATAAGCTTAGATTTTTTAAAAATAGAACAGTTATTTTATTCGGCGGGGAACCTACAGTTAGGGAAGATTTACCAGAAATTATTAAATTGGTAAAGTTATCAAATAATTATCCTGTGCTTTTTACAAATGGTATTAAGCTTACAAGTAGAGATTACCTAAACTGTTTAATAAAAAATGGGTTATGGGGTGTATGTTTATCCTTTGATGGTTTTGACGCTCATATTTATGCGGAGCTTCGCGGTTTAGACGAAAAAGTTTATCAGCAGAAATTAGAAGCACTTGAAAATTTGAAAAAAACAAATATTCCTGTAGTTATTCATTCTACAATCGTTAAAGAGGTTAATGAACATGAAGTTGCAAAGATTTTAGACTACGCAGCCCAAAATGATTTTGTGTCAGCAGTGTGGTTTAGAACACTTTATCTGTCCGGTGAAGAAAAATTGTCAAATTTTGATAAAACTAATTTAATTTCTGAAAAAGAAATGGTAAATATGATATGCAGTCATTTAGACATTGATAAAGAATATTTCTATCTTTGGGATGAGGTAAAGCGTGGTCTTGTTAAATGGATTACAAAGCGATTCCCGAAATTTAAAATTTCTGTGTTTAGGCTAGGTAGAATTTATTTAATTAGGAAAAAGGGCAAATTCCATCCTGTTTTAACGATTCGACAGTTAAAAGATATTAAAGTTGCGTTAGAAACCAATAGGTATTTTATTTTATTGAGTCCTTGTTTACTGAAGTGGTTTGTTAGATTGGCTGTCAATGGTTTTAGTATTGCAAGGATTGAGAGAACCTTCTATAAGGAAGCAATGGTATTTAAAATTTGCCTGGAACAGCTTGGTCCTTATCCTAATATTATGTTTTCGAATCAACATCCTATTACTTTGGTGGAATATAATCGTGGCAGGTTTTTTGCAGCTCAGAGCTACATAGATTAATATAATAGTTGCCAAATATTAATTTAAGGAGATATAAAATGGATAAATCATTAATGTTTGAAGTTGAAAATGTAATGGAAACGTTAGTAAAGACCGGGATTTCATTCTGTCCGGTATGCGAAAGGACAATTGCTGCTCAATTAGTTAACCGGAAAGGATACATATATGAACAGAAGGAATGTTCCTGGTGTAATGAAAGATTCGAGTTATTGTTGGCGAAAGCTTCTCTTACTTATCGTCGTGGGTTTGACAAAATTCCTAATAATTGGCCGCAACTTAATGTTAAAATTGGAGATATTCCTGGTGAAGAAAGTGATATAAAAAACTTCTCAGAGGTTTTATATGTTCTGTTAAATTTGACTCAAAGATGCAATTCTTTTTGCCGGTTTTGCTTTGAAGCTAATGAAGGTCCTCGGCCAGATATGGATATAGAGTTCATAAAAACTACTTTAAAGAAATTCAGAAATAAAATAATAGTTCTCTTTGGCGGTGAGCCGACGATGAGAGAAGATTTACCAGAAATAATACA
>JAVCDA010000015.1 GCA_030765145.1 Candidatus Saelkia tenebricola
AATGTCTCCTGAAACTTTTACATTCTGCACAGCTGCGAATGCCGGCACTGCCAACATCATAACTGCTGCAAGTATAATTAACTTCTTCATTCGTTTTTCTCCTTTTTAATTTATGAGGTTCGTAAAACCTTCAACGAGCCTTCTTCCCCTTTGTGGAGAAGAATATCCAACGACTATTTAGTCGATATATTCTTTTCATCATCCCTATTCTAACTCACAGGCTTTTCTTTTTCCTCACCTCCTTTTGACCAAGATTGAAGTTAGAGGGCGATGTTTTAAACAATCATTATGTTAAAGAACAAAAACGCTTCTTAATTAACCATTTTAAGAACTATTACTGCATACTGTCAAGCTTATTTTTCAAAAATACCGGCATCTGAACGGGGAGAAACAGCTATTACAAGAGCTGATTTGCCTCCCTTAGCATCTATTGTTATCACAGCACTTTGGCCGTCTTTCTCAAAATTAAGAATTCTTCTCTCATATTCAATCAAATTTATAGTCTTCCAATTATACAAAGGCATTTGTTCTTTATAGAATTGTACTACTTCATCAGGATTGGCTTTCCCCTCATACTTAAGCAATCCGACTCTAATATCCTGAGTCTGGAAAGCAAAAGAATCAACTGCTATAAAATTAAACCCATTAGGTACAGGTATATCATCAAATTTCAAAAGCGCCGAGACCTCAAGCTCATTAGACACGCCTGCTACTGTTGAACCTCTTCTTGATGTAGTAGCACAACCGGATAAAATAAACGTCGCTATTAAGACACAAACAAGAAATCTACTAAACATTTTTCACCTCCATTTTATTAATAGTATTATTACTATAAGAGGTAAAATTGTCAAGAAACAATTTGTCCAAATTGACTAAAAAAATCAAAAGTTGAAAAAAATCACCTCAAGAGTTAAGATGCCTTAAAGTACATATGAAAACAAAAATCATACTCTTACATCTTGGAATAATAGCTGCCTTAGGAATTGCTATCTATTTTAACTCCCTCAATGTTCCATTCATCTGGGATGATAAACCTTTAGTAAGAGATAACTTTTTTATAAGAGATTCATCTAACATCATTAATATCTTCACAAAAGACTGGGGAGCAGGCGCAAGAAAAGAGTATGGTTTCTACCGCCCCTTGTCCACATTCACCTATATGATAGACCACTCTTTGTGGGGCCAAAATGTTCAGGGGTATCATCTAACGAATATTTTAGTACACATCTTAACAACAATTACTATCTACTGGCTGATATTTATTGTCTGGAGAAGCAACCTATTATCTTTTCTAACATCTGTATTTTATGTAATAAACCCTCTCCACACTGAAGCCGTAACTTATATATCAGGCAGGGCAGATTCTCTGGCTTTATTGTTTATGCTCTTAAGTCTGATTTTCTACATTAAACACCTTGATGTAAAAAACAAACTTTTTTATATTTTAACGATATCAAGCTACGCACTGGCATTGCTTTCTAAAGAAACCAGTTTAATGCTGCCATTTATATTGCTGCTTTATCACTATGTATTTAAAAAGAAGTTTATGATAAATAAACTTCTTCCCTTTGCAATCACAACCTGCCTTTACATCATACTAAGGCTTACGATTATTAAATCTTCAGATTTATCTGCGTCATACATATTCAATATATTCCCAAGAATACCGGGATTATTCGTTGCTGTAACAGAATATATAAAACTTTTGTTTCTGCCTTTAAATCTCTATTTTGACCACGGGGAAAAGCTTTTTCCCTGGACAACACCAAAGGCAATTATAGGCATGTTTCTTTCGATTGTACTTATATTCTATGCATTCGAAAAAAGAGCAACCAATCAGTTAATTTCATTTTCTATTTTCTTCTTTTTCGTAACGCTTCTTCCTGTTTCAAACCTCTACCCTGTTGCATTTTACATGGCAGAGCATTACCTCTATATTCCTTCACTTGGATTTTTCCTGATCATAGCCCAACTATTAAGTTCTCTTTATGAAACTAAAAAACTAAAAATAGTTACTACAACTTGCGTAATACTTCTGATTTCTTTCTACTCCTATCTGACAATAAAACAAAATACTTACTGGCAAACCCCTATTACCTTTTACAAACGGATAATCAAATTCAATCCTCAAAGCGCAAAAGCACATAATAATCTTGGATTTGAATATGAATCACGGGGTAACAGAAAAGAAGCTTTCGCTCTATATAAAAAAGCAATAAATATAGACCCCCTCTATACAAAAGCTCACAACAACATCGGTGTACTTTACCTGTATTCAGGCAATATTAATGAAGCTGTTCTCTCTTTTAAAAAAGCAATAAAGATTGAGCCTGAATATGACTCCGCTTATACAAACCTGGCTAATGTCTACAGCTCGACAGGTAACACAATCGAAGCAATGAAACTATACAAAAAAGCAATAGAACTCAACTCTTATAACGCAGAAGCATATTACAATTTAGCTGTATTGTCATTTATGAGAAAGCGCTTAACTCTGGCAATTGAATATTGTGATAAAGCATTGAAGCTTGGATTTGAAAAAGCCCATCCTGATTTTTTGAAAGCTTTGAAAAAATACAGATAAATTCTAAAATCAAGGAAGGTAATATCTATCTGCTGTTTTACTGATTTCACCCGATGAAAGAAGTTCATTAAGCGTGTGAGTTATTGCCTGCATAAAAAATAATTCCTGATTGAAAAATTCATAATCCTCAACATAATTCAATCCTAAACTGAGCCGTAATTCTTCTAGAGTAACAGTCCTGCCAATATTGGCCATTAAATCTAATACGTATTGACTCCAGACTCCAGATAAATTATTATCATCCATTAATGAAAGAGATTCTGCCGCGGCATAATAAGTCAAAATATTTTGCGCTAAGAAACGATGACTTGAAGCGCTCTCTTCTACGTTATAAGTAATTTCTAAAACCCCATCTGTTTCTACTACAGTATTTGGCTGACGATAACGCGGTGAATATTCCAAATACTCGAATAATGCTTCCATATTACTATCCCCTTCAGACTCATTAACAAAATATTCCAACTGCTGTTCTGTTAAACCCATCCCTCTTACTGTAATAAGTTCGCAATATAAGGGTATCTGAGACCTAGTTTCTTTTATTACACGTGCAACGTGAAGCACAGGGTCATATTGCTGCCAGGTATCAATACAAACATCAATTAAAGCTATCGGCTCATCGCTATTTAATAAACCCTCCTGAGCTAAAAACCTCTCTAACCCTTCATCTTGATGCTGGCTTAAAATACCCCCCACAATCCTGCGCGGTAAATCGAGGTATATTATTTTTTCATTGGGAACTCCATATTGAACAGAAAGCAGCTTCGCTACTTGATAAACTTTTTTACATGCTCCGCCAAAAAAAACAAGCTTTCCTCCTCCGAACTTAGTTTCATAATTTTCTAAGATATCACTAACCCAGGCTGCCACTTTAGGTAAATACCTTTGAGATTCTTGAATATCTTTCTCTAATTTACTTGCCTCGTAAGGATAATTGGAACGTATTATATTAAGCTGGTCTTCTAAAACTACTTGCCAATTGATGGTTTCTTGACGCATTCTACGTAAAGCATAAGACTCTTTTCCCGTATTAAAATTTATAAATATGGAAAAAACAAAACATGAAAATACGAAAATAACCTTAATCATTAACCTTTATCCCCTTAATACAATTATCACCCATAAAACATATCATGTCAAAATATAACAGAAGAATAAATGATAATTATCTTTTAAGAGAATTTAGAAAAACCCTGCCTACTTCTTGGCCTTTTCTATTTTTGCCCAGGAATCACGTAAAATAGCTGTGCGGTTGAAAATCAATTTTTCCTCACCCGAATCCGTATCAACGCAAAAATACCCCAGGCGTTCAAACTGATACTTCTCTCCTGCTTTAGCATTTTCAAAACTCGGCTCAAGAAAACAGGATTTTAAAATCTTTAAAGAATTTTGATTAAGATTTGATTTATAATCACCCCCGCTTTCTATATCATCAGGGTCCGGTTTTATAAAAAGATGCTCAAACAAACGCACTTCAGCTTCAACTGCATGAGAAACTGAAACCCAATGTAACGTCGCTTTCACCTTACGCCCATCAGGAGAATCACCGCCGCGAGTTTTAGGGTCATATGTACAATAAATTTCTACTATCTCTCCTGAATCATTTTTAATCACATCTACACATTTTATGAAATAGGCATAACGCAAGCGTACCTCAACTCCAGGAGATAACCGGTAAAACTTCTTCGGAGGTTGCTCGCGAAAATCATCCCGCTCAATGTATAATACTCCTGAGAAAGGAACAGTTCTCTGCCCCATACTCGAATCTTCAGGATTATTTATTGCATCAAGACTTTCTGTTTTATCTTGAGGATAATTTGTAATCACAACCTTTAAAGGATCTAATACTGCCATACGGCGAATTGCTTTTTTATTTAAATCTTGACGCAGGCAATTCTCAAGAACATTTATCTCAATAAGACTGTTTGTTTTTGAAACCCCGATTTGGGAGCAGAAATTGCGGATTGATTCCGGCGTATACCCGCGACGTCTTAGACCTGATAAAGTCGGCATACGAGGATCATCCCAACCACTAATGGTTCCGGATTCTACCAATTCTCGCAGCCTACGCTTACTTAAAACCGTATGGCTCAAATTAAGACGCGCAAATTCAATCTGCTGTGGATGATGCACCCCCAACTCATTAAGTATCCAGTCATAAAGCGGGCGGTTATTTTCAAACTCTAAAGTACAGATTGAATGAGTTATCCCCTCAATCGAATCACTGAGGCAATGGGCAAAATCATACATCGGATAAATACACCATGCATCTTTTGTTCTGTGATGATATTCTCTTTTAATTCGATATAATACCGGATCACGCATATTTAAATTGGGATGCTCCATATCAATCTTGGCACGCAAAACACGCACTCCGTCTTCAAATTCACCAGATTTCATGCGCTTAAACAAATCCAGGTTTTCCTCAATCAAACGATTCCGATACGGACTCTCTTTCCCTGCTTCAGTCAATGTGCCCCGATAATCTTTCATTTCATCCAGGTTTAAATCGCAGACATAGGCCTTACCTTTCTCGATTAACTGGATTGCATATTCATAGAGCTTCTGAAAATAATCCGACGCAAAAAACATTTCATTCCAATTAAATCCAAGCCATTCAACATCTTCTTCAATTGACTTAACATACTCTATTTCTTCTTTGCTGGGATTAGTATCGTCAAAACGCAAATTACAAAGACCTTTGTAGTCACGCGCTATTCCAAAATTAAGGCATATAGATTTAGCATGGCCAATATGCAAATACCCGTTAGGCTCCGGCGGAAACCGGGTATAAACACGCCCATCGTTTTTATTGGCTGCTAAATCTTTGTCAATAATATCCGTAATAAAATTGGAATTCTTTTTCAGTTCACTCATATCTCTTCGCTCTCTCTTAGATTATAATCCTCTAAAAGCTAAAATCCAAGAGCTGTTATTTGAATCCATTTTAAATTTCAATAAATCTTCCTGTCTAATCTGCTATCTCCTTTTATTCCTTTTTCTGCAGGCAATACTTTAAAGCTGGGATTCAATATCCTTAATTCTGGAAACAATACTGCTCATCTGCTTAGAAATCTTTTGAACTGCCAAAAGATAAGCATCTGAGTTTTTCTCCAGCTGCTGAATTCTACGCCAGCTTATGAACCATGCAGTAATATCATAACCAGAGTTAATAATACTTTGCATAGATTTAACAACAGTCTTGACTCCGGCGCTAATAGGTACATTTTGGGATGCTAAAACCAACCCCTCTCCAATATCTTCCCAGCTATGCTTATCAATCTGGCCCCAATCAGCAAACTCCTTAACGGAAATTAATTCTTCAAACCGCTCTATCTCCTTGACCCGCACAGGCATATTCAAACTTTTCCATTTCAAAAGATCGAAAAACACATCGCTTAAATTGTCCTTAATGAAATTTTGAGCACGCTCTTGAGCACGATTAATTGACTCCTCAGCCTGCTTCTGCCATTCCTTGAATAACTCACTATCTGCTTGAACAGAACGATTCAACATCATTAAAGCCATTCGTGTCCTGTTGAGTTCTGACTGCAGCTCTTTTAATTCATTACGCAGTTTTTCTTTTTTCGGAATAGCTTTTTCAATAGATGGTGCTTCCTGAATTAAATCCGGCTGGTCCACGCGTAATAACTTCACTGTAGCCGGTTTCGATGGGTCTAAATTACGCAAGTCTACTATCACTTTTTGAGAATAGTCTGCATTATTGCGATAATACGTAAGAAGCTCCTTTAGATACTGAAGATTATCTTCCGAGCGCTCTTTAAGACGCTTGGCTGAAGAAATTTTTTCTTCATACTGCACTGGTGGTAAAGTTTTACGCAGTGTCTCAGTAGACTCTATTTGCTGATGAGCCTCTGTTGCTGCTTGCAGATTCTTATCCAATGCGAATATTATCTCTTCTGAAACAGCAGCTTGAGTACCTACTGACACAGAAGAGGCTTGCGGAGTTGGTATAGGTAAATCAGCCATTGCAGACATTTGAGTTATATCAATAGAGCCAGTCATTGCCTGAGCACTTTTCTCTGCCAAATCCCGCGCCCCTTCAAAATCACCGTCAATAGCCGCCTCTGCTGATTGCTCCGCCAGAACAGTGCTTGCTGCAAGCTGATGCATTACATCATCTGTAGCCGCTTCGCTTGAATTCTCTTCTATCCATTCTTCGCCTTCTTCCTGGTCAAAAACAACACCGCCGTTTATATCAAGGAAAAAATGATCCATATCTCCCTTCTCTTTACTTACATAAACAATAGAAACAAATCCTTTTACTTTATCAGGCACTGGATCCTTGGCAGGTTTAAATTCATCTATCTTTACCACGATATTATTTTTTTTGACCCACCGGGTGAAAGCAATGATTTTCTCGGCTTCCCGCATGATATGTAAACTGGGATAGAGCCTGGCATAGGCATCATAGCG
>JAVCDA010000010.1 GCA_030765145.1 Candidatus Saelkia tenebricola
GAACATTATTGTTTGTCTTTATTTGGCTAATCTTCCTTGATGAAGCGAAAGCACTAGTATAAAGAGTTAAATCGCTCTCTACCTTCATAGCCATATACCGCACCCAGGGTTTACCGTCTTTTATGGTGGCAACTGACCCTATAGGATATTCATTCATTACCTTGATAATCTTATCTTTTAATCCATCATTCTGCATTATCTACTCCTTCTTTAAATATCCTTAGAAAATATAGAAACTCCTTGTAACTATATTACATCACAGAGGGTTAAAAGTCAAAACTCCACCTATTGGACAAGTTTCGCAACTGGTTATGTTTAGAGGAAGCGGAAAAACTGTATAAAGAACTGACTATGATTACCTAAACTACTTCCTTAACGGACTGGTTCATAGATACCCGAGCCCAGAAACCAAGTGTCATCAACTTTCATTACATATCCTGCCTTCGGTTCAATCCTATTACCATGCTCCGGGTTAGGCCAAAGATATTCAAGCCATCCGCTGCTCTGCTTAGCCAGCCTGATTAATTCTTTTATAATCTGTACGCCGTTAGCATCGGTCATGCCGATTAAATTCTGTCCAACAAGTTTCGACTGTCCACCATGCGAAATTACCGTACCATTAAAATCATAGGCATAGATATAAAGCTCGCCTTTTATAAATTTCCCGTTTTTGTCCATGAATTCTTTTAGCGCTTTTTCTTTGCCGTTAAACTTAGTGTAGTTTACCGCCTTTTCCACAAATGCAATTACTTCTTCCCTTGTGTACTTTCTTGCGTCCGAGCTATTGACTTTTTGGCCAATTATTAAAGAATAAATAAACACAGAAAATAAAACAAGAAACATTAAATAAAACAAAAACTTTTTCCTCATACCTCCTCCTTCTGTCCAATTATATCACTTTCATTCAAAAGTGTAAAAAATAAAAAACCCTCTGCAAGTATTTGACCCACAGAGGGTTCTGGAATTTTCTCCCCATGTTGGACGAGTTTCGCAACTTTTTAATGCTTTCACCTAAGTTTAAAATTCTTTGTATCTAATTTATTATTTATTTAACATAAAAATAGGTAGGTGTTATCATATTTAAGAAAGCTCATTAAAAAATCTACGGAATTTTCAAAAAATATTTTAAGCTTGATACCGACCACTAATATTCCAGGCAGACATTCAGCGCGAAATGCAATAGCTATGATGGAAAAAACATATACGTTAATAGAGATAGATCCTGAAATGGCTGCGTTTAGAGCAATCACCTCGGCAGAAGAAGCTGCAACCGCAATAATCCATTCGTTGAAAAAAAACATTACATTAATTCTCAATTTCTAAACCATCATAACCATGTACACAAAACAGCCTTTTTACCATTTTTGGATGTACTCTCTGATTGTTTAAAAGATTGCGCTTTTTTAAAACCAGAAGTAGTGATTGACAGTAAAGAAAACCCTCCAAAAATCCAATTAAGAATTACTGTTGAAAGAAACGGTAAAAAATTCTATACTTATCCTGATTCCCCCTTCAACTTTTCTTTAGACCAAAATGGAAACAGATATCATTTTGATACAGAAATAGGGTAGGGTATTCACCCTGGTGGACAGACATCAATAGGGGTCCCAAGCACTATGTACTATGTATACCCCTACCCGACTTTTTACGGTACTCCCACTCCTGGGGACAATTTAGATATACGTAGATGCACGTCAATGTACTTCAGTGTACTTTGGATTTTAGGGTAATTGCTTGATAGATAATACATTTACAGTTGAATCAAGGAGTTGGGGGATTAAACTGGTTCTGCTTAGAAAGCAGATTCCTATCCGATTGATCTACAGGCGCATAGTTCTACTGTAACATATATGGTCGGGGTGGGGAGATTCGAACTCCCGACCTCCTGGTCCCAAACCAGGCGCTCTAACCAAGCTGAGCCACACCCCGCTTGTATCTATTATAGCTATATTTTATACCAGATAACCCATGCAATTTCAAGAGTCATAATAGGAAACATATCTCAAAATAAAAATATTTTATATTTTGCAATACTTGGGTAGCATTCTATAATCTATTTAGATAAGAGCATTTTAAATAGCTTCTTTGCAGAAAATAACCTATAATATTTTATAATAAATAACAATCGAAAATGCGAATTAAAATAGGGACTAAATTTGCTGTTATCTTTTCAATTCTCTTTGTTGAAATAGTATCCGTTATGCTGCTTTATTTCTTCGTTTCCAGCCAACATGAACATTATATGAATAAATTGAGTAAAGAATTAAAAATATTAGACTTGGCAAAAACATTAGAAAGAACCCTGGTTCAAGTAGTTATTCCAATAGATGATATGACCAAAAAGAAGGAGAATTTCATAAAAATCAGCGCTGATCTCGAAAATATAATTGAAAAGATGTACTTGCTGGAAATTAACAATATAAAAGGAAGACGTCTGCTTAATTATGTAACATCAGAGTATGCCCAATTTAAAAAAACAGCTTTCCAACTATTCAATACCTCAGAAAACACAGATGAGACAGAAATAGTTCATCTTGCAACTACAATGGATAAACGAGCAGTTAATGCTTTGCGGATTACAGAACAATTCAATCAATTCATTTATGAAGAAATTGAGGTGCTTCGCTCAAGTCAGGAGAAAACTAAATACCTGTTATACTTGATAATCCTGGGAGGGTTATTGATAAACATCATGCTCATTTTAGGAAGCATCCTTTTCTTCAGAAGAACCATTTCTCTTCCCCTTGTTTCACTAAGAGATAGTGTTTTAAAAATAGGCGAAGGGCATTTAGATATTGAAGTCGATATCAAATTAAAAGATGAAATTGGCGATTTAGCAATTGCATTCAATAAAATGATTGACGATCTAAGGTCGGTTCAAACTCAGCTCGTTCAGGCAGAAAAAATGGCATCCTTAGGACAATTGTCTGCAGGAGTTGCCCACGAAATCAAAAATCCGCTAACGATAATCATGCAAGGAATTGAGTATATCAAAAGTTCAGCAACTGACGCTGCGGTAATAGACGCTGCGGAAAGGATAAAAAAAGCTTCGCTTCGAGCAGATAAAATAATAATAGGCTTGTTGGATTATTCCCAACCAGCTCCAATGGACGTTGACAACATAGACATAAACTCGATCATTGAAGAAACACTGATACTTACTAAATATCAAGCTACTATTAAAAATATATCCATAATCAAAAAATTGGACCCTAAATTGCCTAAAATAAACATAGATGGAAATTTAATTAAACAAGTGTTTTTGAATATTATACTTAATGCTATTGATGCTCTGACTGAGAAAGGGACAGTCACCATAAACACCACTATAATAACCGGTCAGGTTGAAACAGAATGCGTTCAAATTATTGTTAATGATACCGGATGTGGAATCGCAAAAGAAGATTTACATAAAATCTTCGAGCCTTTCTTTACTACAAAACGAACAAAAGATAATGCCGGTCTAGGATTAGCTGTTACAAAAGGCCTTATTGAAAGACATCATGGAACTATAAAAATAGAAAGTGAATTAGGCAAAGGAACCAATGTGATTATTAATTTACCAATATCTTAAAAAGGAGATGAAGATATGATAAGAAGGATTCTTTTAGTCGACGATGAGGAAGATTTTTGTCATTTTGTTAAATTGAATTTAGAAAAAACAGGTAAATTTGAAATTGCTATTGCAAACAATGGAGCGGTAGGTTTAGAAATGGCCAAAGACAATCCTCCGGATTTAATCTTGCTGGATTTACTAATGCCAGTCATGGATGGATCTGAAGTCGCTGAAAATCTGTTAAAAAATCCTGTAACGAAAAATATACCCATAATATTTGTTACAGCTTTAACAAGAAAAAAAGAAGTGGATTCACACTACGGAACCATAGGGGGAAGAACTTTCATTGCCAAGCCAATAGCTCCCAATGAATTAATGGCTCACATTGAAAAGTTCATGGAACAATAAAACAGACAAAAAAACATCATCGGGATTTAAATTCAAGCGGTAAAGTTTTCTATACCAAAACCAGATAATATTTAACGTTTTGAGAACTGAGGTGCACGTCTGGCTTTTCTTAAACCGTATTTCTTCCGCTCCACCATTCTGGGATCACGAGTCAAAAGGTCTTTTTCTCTTAATGCTACCCGGTAACCTTCGTCATAGATAACAAGCGCCCTGGCAACACCTAATGCTACTGCTCCTGCTTGTCCTGTAGGACCTCCACCTTCAACCTTTGCTTTAACATCAAATTTATCAGTTCCACTTACAGCCACAAGCGGAGCCATGATCTGCTGTTTATACAGTTGCCTGGGGAAATATTGCTCCAGAGATTTGCCATTGATTATCATTTTTCCGCTACCAGGAATAAGCTGAACTCTTGCCACTGAAGTTTTTCTTTTACCTGTTGCCAGCACTTTGGACTGTTTCTCTTTTTCTAATATTTCCGCCATTTACTTTACCTCCAAAGGAATAGGATTTTGTGCTTGGTGCTGATGCGCAGAACTCTTATAAATCTTAAGTCTTGCAATCCTGCGTGCCTGAAGTTTATTCTTAGGCAACATTCCTTTAACTGCATGTCTAATAATATATTCTGGCTTGTTTTCAAGCATGTTTTTAAACTTAGTCACTTTTAATCCACCAGGATAACCGCTATAACTTTTGTAAGTTTTACTCTCACTCTTCTTACCTGTAACATTGACCTTGCTGGCATTTATCACAATAACAGCTGCTCCGGAATCTACATGCGGAGTATAATCAGGCTTGTCTTTGCCTATAAGCACTGTCGCGATAGATGTACTGAGTCTGCCTAAGGTCTTACCTTCGGCATCAACAATATAATATTTTCTTCCTTTGATATCCTCTTTTTTACACATAAATGTTTTCATACAAACACCTCAAGATTTAAAAACATAGCACAATACTCCAACTATGTCAAGCACCCGAAAATTTTAAATGGTTGCGGGGGCAGGATTTGAACCTGCGACCTCCGGGTTATGAGCCCGACGAGCTACCTGACTGCTCCACCCCGCGATTCATTTTGTTCTTCAGGAACAAATTCGTATATAATCTCCCCTTCCCTAACTATCCCCAGCTTCTCCCTGGCACGCTTTTCTATGTATACCATATCGGTCTGAAGTAATTCAAGCTTTTTCTCTAACTCTATATTTTCTTTAACAAGCAAATCCACCTTTTCAGACAGCTTTCTGTTCTCTGATTTTGCTTCCTGGACCTTCTTATAACCGGGATAATAAACTACCCCCAGAAGTATCAGAACAATTATACCTTGCAGAAACCTTTTTTTAATTCTTCCAGACATAAGATACCTGCGAATTTGCTATTTCCGTTTAATTCTTCTTCAATTCTTAGAAGCTCATTATATTTTGCTATTCTCTCTGACCTGGATAGAGACCCTGTTTTTATCTGCGCTGCAGAAGTCGCAACTGCTAAATGAGAAATAAATGTATCTTCTGTCTCCCCTGACCGATGAGAAACAACCCTGTTATAGCCAGATTCCTTAGCGAGTTTCATCGTATCAAGTGTTTCAGTCAAAGTACCGATCTGATTAACCTTTATAAGTATTGCATTGGCAATATTTTTATCAATTCCAGTTTTTAATCTTTTGGCATTGGTAACAAAAAGATCATCTCCAACAAGCTGTATGTGAGATCCCAGCTCTTGAGTCAAAACTTCCCAACCTTCCCAATCGTCTTCTGCCAGACCATCTTCTATTGAAATAATCGGATATCTATCAACTATGCTTTTGTAATATTCTATCATTGCCTGATAAGTAAAATTCTCTCCCCGGAATTTATATATTCCATCCTCGTAAAAAGAACACGCTGCACAATCAAGAGCAATAAATACATCTTCCCCAGCTTTATATCCTGCTTTCTCGATTGCCTCAAGTATGACCTTGAGCGCTTCTTCTTCTGTACCTAAATCCGGAGCTACACCGCCTTCATCACCTACAGCAGTTGAAAGCCCACGCGATTTTAATATTTTCTTCAGGCTATGGAATATTTCTGCTCCAGCGCGCAGCGCATCTTTAAAAGTTGTAAAATTAACAGGCGCAATCATGAACTCCTGAATATCCAAGTTGTTATCTGCATGCTGACCGCCGTTAATAATATTCATCTGTGGAATAGGCAGCAGAAATGACTCCGCACCGGTGATATATCTATAAAGCGGCTTGTTTAAATGTATGCTCGCCGCCCGTGCTGCAGCCATAGAAACAGCCAGTATAGCATTAGCACCAAGATTTTTCTTTTCATCCGTCCCATCTAATTCCAGCATAATTTGATCAATATCTCTCTGGCGAGTTACATCCTGGCCAATAAGTTTTGGAGCAATTACATTAGTTATATTTTCTACCGCCTTCAAAACTCCCTTACCCAAATAACGGGATTTATCCCCATCTCTTAATTCTAATGCTTCATGTTCACCGGTAGAAGCGCCAGAAGGAACGGCAGCCCGGCCTAATGTAGCATCTTCTAAAATAACATCTGCCTCCACTGTTGGATTACCGCGAGAATCTAAAATTTCACGAGCTTTAATCTGCTTGATTTTCATAACCATTCCTCTCCTTAATGAGCAGTAAATTTTTAGCCTCTCCCGAGGCTGAAAATTTTAGGCATCAGCCGTCTGCAAATTATCCCTTTTGGGGAATAAGCATAAGGCATCAGCCGTCTGCAACAAGTCCCTCATGATTTTTCCGAAACCAAACCAAAGGGTACAAGCCCCCGCGGGGATTCTGTTTAGTTTATTATTTTAACACACCTTCCTTCAACTAAAAGTCTATCTTCGACCAAAAGCTGTATCGCTTTAGGATATAATCTGTATTCTATTTTATGAAGACGCTCTAACAGACTATCTTCAGTATCATCCTCAAGTACAGACTCTATATCTTGCAATATAATCGGCCCAGAGTCAACCTTTTCATCAACAAAGTGCACTGTTACCCCGCTGAACTTAACGCCTCCTTGCAAAGCATCTCTTACCCCACGTCCTCCAGGAAATGAAGGCAATAGAGCAGGATGGATATTTAAAATTTTATTTCTATATATATTTATAAAATAAGGAGTTAGGACTTTCATAAACCCAGCCAGAACTATAAAATCTACCCCTTTTTTCCCAAGCTTTTCGACAATAATCCGCTCATAATCCTCTTTCTGATTATAATCTTTAGGGTCAAAACAAAAAAACTCAATTCCTGCATTTTCTGCCCGTTTCAGCGCATAAGCATCTTTTTTATCAGATACCACTAAAACTAATTCTGCAGAAATACCCCCCGCTCTAACAGCATCTATAATAGCTCCTAAATTGGATCCATTCCCAGAGGCAAAGACTGAAAATTTTTTCATTTTTTACACTTTTCCTCGATATGCATTATTCGAATCGTTTTCATAGGACATTTTTCATCTGCCTTTTTCCACAGTTCTTCTTGAAATTGTTCAACTTTATTATAATCCACACCGGCTAAATTATCCTTGATCAAAAATCCTCCCTCCGGACCTATTTTTACACAAATACCACAACCTATACAGCCAACTGAACAAGCTTTTCTAACAACAGCAGCTTTATCTTTATTCGAGCAAGCAACTAAAGGCAAAAAATCCTTTGTTTTATCTACCAATTTTATAATATTACGCGGACATTCTTTAACACAAAGTCCGCAACTTATACATTTATCAATATCAACTATCGCAACACCGTTCGTAACATCAATAGCATCAACAGGGCAAACCGCCGCACAATCACCAAATCCCAAACATCCATAGCTGCACGCCTGATAAGATGAATACATACTTCCAGCCAGACAAGTCTGAATTCCTTTATATTCAGCATAGAGAATCTTATCTTCCCTTTTGGCCCCGCATAACACAACTGCTGTTTGAGCATTGTTTGTTAAACCTTCCCTGCCAAGAATTTTATAAACAGCCCCCATCCCAGATCCCATGACAGGACAGCTGATATTATCTCCTTCAATCAACGCTTCAGCAAAACGCTGACAACTAGTAAACCCACAGGCACCGCAATTTAACCCCGAAAGCATACTTGAGACTTTTTCAATCTTGGGGTCAATCTTTATCCAGAACTTCCTGTAAACCAGCCAAATCAAAAAAGAAAACACAACTGCGACAATAAGCATCGCTATTGCCGGTAAAAACATTATCCTACCTCCTCAATTAACACAACCGGTATAGAGTCCGCTTGGTCCTTAAATTCAAATTCCAAAAAATCCGCACCCTTAACTTCCATAACCCTACAAGGATAAATATCCTTCTCAATCATTTGACCAAAATTATCAGAGAATTTAATGGTCACAAATTCCTTTTTTCTTACCGCATTTTCTAAAGCCTTTAAAACCTGAGCATAATTCAGGTGCGCAATATTTAATAATTTATCTCCACCTCTTTCAAGAAGCTGGATAAACACCTCTGCAGCAACCTGAGCATCTGCAAGAGCACGGTGAGTCGCCACAGTAGAAATATTTAAGTTCTTAGCCACATTCCAAAGAGGATACCGCCCTATATTGGGCAAAATCTTCTTTGCTAAAACATAAATATCTATAGCATCTTTCCCAGAAATAGTATTATAACCGAAACGTATAAGTTCTGCATTCAAAAATGAAATGTCAAAACTTACATTATAGGCAACCAATTTTCTATTCCCTGTGAATTCCAAGAACTCAGGCAAAATTTCATCTATTGTAGGCGCCTCTCTAAGCATGCCTGGCGTAATCTTATTAACCATAAA
Organism: Candidatus Saelkia tenebricola; assembly: GCA_030765145.1. Lineage (GTDB taxonomy): Bacteria > Omnitrophota > Gorgyraeia > Kaelpiales > Kaelpiaceae > Saelkia > Saelkia tenebricola. The sequence goes on from JAVCDA010000010.1 coordinate 8,756, forward strand.
AGCAGAGTAAGAAACTTCCCTTTCGGGATTCACAAGACTCCAATATTCATCTAAAAACTGCCCGTCTTTGATTTTAACAGCACCGATTTCACAAATTTTGTCCCCTGAAATCGGGCTTAAACCGGTAGTTTCGCAATCAAAAACTATATATTCCATAATAATTGTCTTAAAATAAAATTCTGGGAGCTCAATTCAGATATGCAAAGATATGTGTAATAATTATTATAATCATCAGTAAACCAATCACCATTTTAAAGAAAACTGCTCCGAACCTGCCTAAGAACGATCCAATTCCGGCACGTAAAGCTTTTAAAAAATCCCTTTTCTCTTTTAATTCAACCAAAAAAGCTCCCAAAAAAATACCCAGTACAGTAAGAGGAAAAACCGCTGCTCCAAAGAAAGATAATGAAAGCGCTGCTCCTATAATCCCGCCTATTATCGCTCCAAATGCAGCTTTTTTACCCGCCCCTGAGATTCGCGCACCTAAAATAATAAAAACATACTCGAAAATCTCTCCTGTTAAGTATACAAGCGCAAGCGCTATTAGAACCTTAGTCGAGATAATATTAAAACCGGTTAAAACAGCATAAAGAAATGAAAACAGAAATATTAAAAAATTTCCAAATCCCCCGAAAAATATAAAAATAAAAGACAAAAATGTAAGAATCAGAAATATGACTGTAATTAAAGTTTCCATTTTAAAATTTGTATTTTAATTCAATAATCATATTGTAGCAGGAAATCAGCAGTAATATAAGCAGAAAAGCCCTCAAAGCTTGATTCTGCCTTCCTTTATATCCCGAACAGTCTTTTTAATCCTCAACAACCTTTCAGTCGATGTCGGATGGGTGCTGAAAAAATCACTAACCATAGATTCAGGAATCTCAACTGCAAATCTCTCCCAGACATCAATACCTGCTTCAATATTAAGTCCAGCACGATGGACATAAATTATGCTAAAATAATCCGCTTCCCGCTCAAAATCTCTGGAGTAGAGACTGCTGAACGCACCCCCTACTCCCTGCATAACAATATCACCGCTTCCTGGAGATATGCTTTCTGCCCCATACCCTGCAGCAATACCAAGTAAAATAGAGACTAAATCAGTCCCTGCACGTTTGCCGATATGTCCCCGGGCGATATGAGCAAGCTCGTGAGATAAAATTATGGCCAGCTCATCCTCAGTCTGAATAAACCTCATTAAACCATACGTTACAACAACCTCATTTGAAGAAGCCCCGGCATTCACTATTTCCGCATCCAGCATCCTAAACCTTACTTCTAAAGGAACTCCTGTTACAACAACGTCTATCGCTTGTATTAAGCCATTTCTTTCAACCTGGAATTTGATTTTCTGATTCGGCCTGACGTACCGCAATGCATGCTTTAAATCCTGCTCCCTGTTAACAACATAGCCGTTTATATTTTTTATAATATCTGCTGCTTGTATTCCTGATTTATCTGCAGGACTATCGGTAATTACATACGCTACAGCAATACCATAATTCTTGTTAATATTAAGCATCTCTTTAACATATTTATCAATCTTTACAAACCTAACCCCTAAATAAGGAAAACTCCCCCGGTTATCAGGGATGGCTTTAAGCAGCCTGTAACCGACATCTGCCATTTTCTTTTCTTTTTGAAACCTGTATTTCAAGGCTTTGGTTTTAAGTTCTTGCTGCATCTGATAAATTTCACCCCGGTAAACAGGAGGCCCTGTTATAACACAGCCGGAAAATAAAACCAGAAATAAACAAAATACTAAAATCTTTCTCATCACTTAATATTAAATGCTACCAATAATAAAAATTCAACATAATTCCATAAAATTGCTATAATAAATTCAATGAAAACTATTCAATGTAATCTCTGCCCTAAATTATGCATCATTGCTCCCGGTGAGAGAGGAAATTGTAGAATCCGTTACAATTTAAATGATAAACTAATAAATCTCACATATTCCCATCCCTGCACGATGCATGTTGACCCGATAGAGAAAAAACCTCTTTTCCACTTTTATCCGGGCGAACAGATTTTTTCTGTGGCAACGGCAGGATGCAACCTGCATTGCAAAAACTGCCAGAACTGGCAGATTTCTCAGGCAAACCCGGAAGATATTCCTTCATATAAAGTCACCCCGCAAGAGTTAGTAGCTTTAACAAAACAATACAGCTGCAATATGATTGCCTATACCTACACAGAGCCTTTGGCATCTTATGAGTATACTTTAGACTCATCTATAATCGCTAAATCACATCAGCTTAAGAATGTACTTGTGACCTCAGGATATCTTAATAGAGCTCCGCTGAAAAAGCTGTATCGATACCTCGATGCAGCAAATATAGATTTAAAATTTTTCAATGATACAATGTATAAAAAGATTACAACAGGCTCACTTAAACCTGTGCTGGATGCTTTAGTACTGGCCCGTGAAATGAATGTTTGGCTTGAAATAACTCACTTAATAATCCCTACGCTAAATGATGATTTAAAAGAAATTGAAAAAATGTGTGTCTGGATTCATAAAAATCTGGGAGAAGAAGTGCCGATTCATTTTTCAAGATTCCAGCCTCACTACTTGCTCCAGAATCTTCCAGCAACTCCTTATTCAACTCTTAAAGATGCTCATAATATTGCCCGGCAAACAGGACTTAAATTTGCCTATATCGGCAACGTTTACGGCACGCATGAGGAAAGCACATTCTGCCCTTCTTGCAATAAAACTGTAATTAAACGAGTAGGCTATAATATTCTGGAGTATAATATAATAGATGGTAAATGCAGCTATTGTAAAACACCTGTTGCAGGCAGATGGTAAAAGACATGAACAGTGAGTGGATAAATAAAATACTTGCGGCCAAAATCTCAAGAAAAGATTTTTTGGTATTAGGAAGTAAACTTTTTATTCTGGTGATACTGTTAAGCCATATACCTTTAAGATGGATCAGACAAAATGCTCAACCATTAAAGATGAAAGTTAAACAATTCAAAGAAAAACATTTATTCCAACAGCATAATTTAGCCGGATGAAGAGAATAATTTTAATATTAATAATCATTTCGGGGGTGTTAATTATGGTAAAGAACTCATATTCTGAGGATAAAATATTAAAAGCTACTTGTCACGGCTGGTACCCATCTACGGGAAATTCTTTAAAAAAAATGATTGATTCTTTCTTCTCAGAAATAGATGTGGATGTTACCCAAACTCCTGCTGCATTGATTGAGCCTCATGCTGGATATGTCTGGAGCGGTAAAACCGCTTCTTATGGATACAAGCTGCTTTTAAACAAGCAGTTTAAAAGAGTATTCATATTAGGACCAGCACACCGTGTTAGTACTGATAAGATCATCCTTCCGGAAAGTGATTATTTTCAAACCCCTCTGGGCAGTATCGCGATCGATGAACAGGTGAAATCAGAACTTTTAAAGACCGATTTGTTCACTGCAAGCGATGAGGCATTTTACGGTGAAAACGGAATTGAAATGCAAATTCCATTTTTACAAGCTACGGTAAAAAACTGCAAAATCATTCCTCTTATAGTAGGAAGCTTAGATAAAACCAAAATTTTAAAGGCGGCTGGAATTTTAAAGCAGTATTACGGAGAAGATACACTTTTTGTAATCAGTTCTGATTTCACACATTACGGTTATAACTACGGCTATACTCCTTTTGAGGATAACCATGAAGAAAACATACGCAAATTAGATTATGGTGCTATTGATTACATTAAAAAACTTGATTCAGATGGTTTCCTTTCTTATAAACAAAAAACAGGAGCTACTATATGCGGGTATATACCAATAGCAATATTGCTTAACATATTACCTCGGGATATAAAAACCGAAGTCCTAAAATACGATACATTAGGTCAAATGCGTAATGATTTCTCAACTTCTGTAAGCTATGCAACTATTGCTTTTTATAAGAATACCTCTTCATCTCAGGTAACAGATAAGAATTTGAGCGAGGAGGAGAAAAAATCTCTGCTTAAATTATCCCGAAGCGTATTAGAAGCATATATCAAAGAAGGTAAAACTATAACTCCAAAGGAAGCAGGAATAAAGCTTACAGAAAACATGAAACAAACAAGAGGCGTTTTTGTGACTTTGAATAAACATCATAAATTGCGAGGCTGTATAGGAGATATTCAACCTACCCGAGAGCTTTATAAAGCCGTAATAGCCAGGACAATTGATTCGGCTGTAAATGACTATAGGTTCCCTCAAGTAAGCAAAGAAGAGCTGGATGATATAACCATTGAGATCTCGGCTCTAACCACTCCTCAAGAAGTAGCAAGCTATGAAGACATTGTAATAGGCCGGGACGGGATTTTTTTGATCAAAGGCCCTCATGGGGCAGTATTTTTACCTCAAGTAGCTACGGAGCAAGGCTGGGATTTAGAGACAACGCTGATACAGTTATCACTCAAGGCAAGACTTGACCCTTCTGCCTGGGAAAAAGATACCACATTCCTTACATTCCAGGCAGAAGTTTTTTCTGAAGAATGAAAAAGAAGCTGACCCAATTAACATTTCTGTTTTTAGGATTGTTTTCCCTTTTAACCCAGACTATTTTAATCAGAGAATTTTTCATATCTTTTCAGGGTAATGAAATCGCAATCGGCGTATTTTATGCCTCTTGGTTTTTTTGGATCGCTGTTGGAGCATCTCTTATTATAATCAAAAAAAAATTAGCCGATTATTTTTTAAAATTTTTGATATTTTATCCTGTTCTGGCGCTAATACAACTGATGCTTTTCCGCGCTTTGAGAGGAATAGCAAATGTAGAAGTTTGGGAATTTTTTATTTTCCAAAAAGCATTACCCTTAAGCATTATATTGAATACGCCATTGTCGCTTTTTACAGGAATAATTTTTACATCAGGCTGTGAGTTTTTTAAAAAAAGGGATGAAAATTATTCTACAGCTGTAAGCAAGGCTTATATTTTTGAATCACTGGGAAGCTTTTTGGCGGGGATTTTAATAACAGTTCTCCTAATAAGATTAACGGATATAATATCAATCCTCCTATTTTCGTCTTTTATTTTCTTAATAATATCTTTTTTAAACACGCTTTATTTCAAAGACAAGCTTTCACGAATACTGGCTATATTTGTTTTGATTTTATATGCGCTGTTAATTTTTAATAAAACCAGCCTGACTGACCAATTGAATTATTTGCGCTTCAAGTATATTCTACCCCAAGCAACGCTACTCGAGGAGATAAACACCCCTTATCAGCATTTATCTGTCGCGAAACTAAAAGACCAAATTATTATTCTCTCTAATGGGAAAATCAGTCAAACTCTGCCGAATAAAATCAGCGCTGATGGGATGGCTGCGCTGTTTATTGCCATGGCTGATATGCCTAAGAAGATACTGATATTGGGAGAATTTGCTGAAAACTATATTTCCTCTCTTCTGGATTTTCCGATTAATTCACTAACTTATGTTTTCAAGGATAAAGATTACCTTGGATTGGTAAAAAAACACGCGCCCACTGCATTAAGCAATATATTTAGTGATGAAAGATTGCAAATCGTATTCCAGGATTCCAGGCATTATCTTATGAATTCTGAAAATATTTACGATCTTATAATTGTAAATTATCCCGACCCGAAAACTGCAAGCTTAAATAAATACTATACAGCTGAATTTTACCAGTTATGTAGAAAAAGGCTCACAAAAAACGGGGCGATTGGGGCAAAAATAACATCTGCAGAGAATTTTATCGGTACTGAAATCAAAAATTACGGCTCATCAATCTACTATAGCTTGAAATCTGAATTTGAAAAAATCGCAATTATCCCGGGTAGTACGAATTGGTTTTTCGCAGGAGGAGAAAACTCCCTAATCAGTCAAAACCCTGAAATATTAGCTGAAAGATACCGAAAATATACACCTATTGAATCCAGCTTTTACCCGGATGGTTTTTACAGCTTGATTTTAATGGATCGAGTAGAATTCTTGGAACAAACTTATTTAAATAACCCAATTTTTAAAAACACAGGGCTCGTAAATTCAGATAAAAAGCCGCTCTCTTATTTTTTAAATATACTGGTCTTAGGAAGATATTCCGACTCCTTTTTGGTAAAAATGTTAAAACCTGTTTTTTTCTCAGGCTGGATTTTATTCATTTTTCCGATAATACTTCTTTTAGCTTTAAGATTACATTACCTAAAATTCATAGAAAATACGCCTTGTGAAAAAGCCGTATTTAACAGCAAAGCCTTCCAGCTTTTCTCTGGAACATCGGCTTTTACCTATCATATTGTCCTTCTATTTCTATTCCAGAATAAATTCGGAACTTTATTCCAGCTGATAGGATTTATAAGCGCTTTATTCATGCTGGGATTGCTTCTGGGAAGCATACTGAGCATAAAATTGATAAACCGCTATAGGGCTCTAAAACTGATGCTTTCAGTCATATCAATTCAGTTCCTACTTTATGTAATAAGTTTCCCTCTCTTAGAGCGTGTTTTGCCGTATTTATCTAAAGAGATATCTTTTATAGTATACATGCTGCTTTTTTTATCATCAGGACTCTTAGCCGGCGCATCTTACCCTTTAGCAGGTAAAGTATTAGAGAAACAAAATATTAAACTATTGAATTTAGCCGGCTTCTTAGAGTCGCTGGACCACTGGGGGGCATCAATTGGAGCAATATTAACAGGCATAATATTAATACCTCTTTTAGGGATATATAAAACATTGATTTTACTCGCTGTAATATGCTTAGGCATGATCTTTCTTATTGGAATGGAGGTTTTTAAAATCTCTTTTAAAGAAAAAGCACTGCAGCCTCAAAAACTATCATTCCCGTATATAAAAATCTCTTATCTGCTTTTTGCGGTTTCAGCCTGGTCTATTTTCACATTCAACTACATCGAGAGAGAAAAAGATTCAATTGAAGAAGAACCACATTCCATAACTTTATTTCAAAACATTATTCAGCTGGATGAAGTTAAACAAAAAGATACACCTTTCACTCATTACATCGGCTATAGAGAGGATAAAACATATTACATATTCCAATCCAAAGATTTAAATACCACCTCCATAGGATTCGGCGGAGAAATAGATATCATTCTGATTATTGATGAAGAACAAATCATTCAAAATATTTCTATAACAAGTTCTAATGAAACCCCAGACTATCTTGAAAAAATAGAAACCTGGCTTGAAAATTTTAAAGGGTTAAACATATCCCAATTCCTCCCAGAGAGAGAGAGTATAGATGCTGTAACCAGCGCCACATTTACATCTAATGCTGTTATTGATTCCGTTAAAGAGAGTTCTCAAAAAATAGAGAGCATATTTTCTAAAACTTCCTCTTTTAAAAAAGAATCTATGCCAATTAAAAACATCCCTGAAAGCATAATCCTGCTGATATTTACCGTTTTGGGAATTGTTCTATTCCACAGCTGTAAAAGCTTAAAAATAAGACGGATATATTTCATATTCTTAATACTTATAATAGGATTTAAACTCCAGCTGCAATTTTCTTATTTTCATATTTTTAATATATTCAGCCTTAACCTGCCCCCTTTAAAAAATCTGAGTTTGTTCTTGATGACATTTTTGCCCCTGGGACTTGGCATTTTCTACGGCAGAATTTACTGCGGATGGCTTTGTCCATTCGGAGCGTTACAGGAACTTATATGCTGTACAAAAACAAGGTTTAAGGCAAAAGAAAACCTAGACAATAAAGCACGTTACATTAAATATGTTTTACTCGCTTTAATAATTATCGTTGTTGCTGTAACCAGAAACATCAGAATTCACCAGGGGGAACCTTTATCAGAAGTATTTACTATCTTATCCAAGCCTGACTTAAAAAAAACACTGCTCTATCTGACATTATTTTTCTCCATTTTTTTCTTCAGATTCTGGTGCAGATATTTCTGCATTACAGGTGCACTCTTATCGCTATTCAATAAAATAGCACTATTTAAATGGGTGTTTAGAAAAAAAATCTCTAACTGTGATATAGATATAAAGAATCTTAACAACCTGGATTGTTTCCTATGTAACAGATGTTTAGAAAATGAAGAATGATTTCTATTTAAAATTTGCCTTAATAATTACAACAACTGTGATACTACTCAGTCTATCTATAAATTTATTCAGCGATATTAGTAGCATCAAAACGGGGGAAAAAGCTGAATCATGTTTAGAAAATAGCCGCCACGGAAAAATTATAAATCTTATTGAAAAAAGAAAACTCTCTGATAAAGAAGCAATGTTTTACTCAGAAATTAAACAATAATATTTTCAACTCTTCCCTAAATACTTTTTAATAACATTGATCAATTCTGATATATCATATGGATTCTCTATAACATCGACAACAGGGGCAAATTTTTGATATTCTTCTAATTTGACTTTGTCGCCCGGAGACGCTAAAAGAAGCACAGGCACATTTTTTAACTTACTTATCTCTTTTAGCTCTTCAAGAAGCTCAGAACCGCTACAATTTTTAATGTAAAAATCTACTACAACTATCTGGGGGCTAAAAATACCCAGCTTCTCTAAAATCTCTTCTTTATTTTTGGCTACCTGATACTTAAAATTCTCTTCTTCCAACTTAGGTTCTAACATCTGAAGCACATCAAAATTATCTGTAACTAATAAAAGCTCCCATATTTTTGTTTTTTTTACTTCCTGCTCTAAATCGCCAGGCGATTCTAAGACTCTGTTGATTATCCCTATTAATTCTTCTGATTCAAACGGTTTTCTTATATAATATTCCGCCCCTAATGCATAGCCTTCCCTTTCATCTCTATCCAATGTCTTAGCAGTGAGAAAAATTATCGGTATAGCCCTGGTCTCGCTTTGCGCCTTTAGCTTCTGACAGACACTGAAACCATCTCCTGCAGGCATCATCACATCTAAAAGTATTACGTCGGGATTTTCTTTATTTGCTTTCTGAAGTGCTTCCGTACCATCATGAGCAGTGACAACATCAAACCCATTAGCTTCTAACCGAGTTTGTATCAAACTTCGCAAATCCGGCTCATCATCAACAACCAGTATTTTTTTTCGCTCCATTTGTTCCTCCTGTTATTATTCTCCTATGAGATTTCTAACTTTACTAATAACATCTTCTGCATCGTAGGGTTTGGTGATAAAACCAGCTGCTCCTAGCTCTACTACCTTCTCCGCCAATTCTTGCGGCGGTAAAGCTGAAATAAACATTATCGGGATTAGGCAGGTATCCATAGATATCTTTAAATTCTCCAATACAGTATAGCCGTCTTGTCCAGGCATCTTCACATCTAAAATAATCAAATCCGGCTTTTCACGATGCGCCGAAGTTACCCCCTGGATACCGTCAAGAGCCGTTACAATTTCATAGCCCTGAGACTTTAATCTTATGCCAAGCATTCTTGCGACATCCGGCTCATCATCAACAATTAAAATCTTTTTCTGCCCCATATTCTATGCCTCCAGTCGTTCTTTTATTTTAGCAAGTAATTCTTGGGAATCATACGGCTTACGAACAAATCCAGATATTCCAGCCTGAATGCATTGCTGCTCAATATCCGGAGTACCTACTGCAGTCATAGCAATTATCGGAATATCTCTTACCCCGGGGTCTTTTTTTAAGACCCCGGCTACATCGAGGCCATTCATATCAGGTAAAAGCATATCCAATAAAATCAAGTCCGGCTCTTCTTGTTGAGCAAGTCTAATTCCATTTTGAGCATTTACTGCAGATAAAACATGGTAACCATTTGCTTCCAGTCTTAATGTGACTAACTTAATTTGATCTGGCTCATCTTCTATCATTAATATCTTATTCATCTCGCTTGCCCTCCGAAATTATATATTTAATACCTTCATTAACTTGTTTAACTTAATTCTTTTCCAGACTTATAACAACCTCTCGCTTTCTCTATAATTTTCTCCGCACTTACTGCGTCTATAGGATAAGCGGCACAACAAAATTGTAGTTTTACATTGTTAATCAAATTTTCATGCTTTAAATAATTCTTCAATTCCTGCTCTACTCTACCTTCAACTCTAAAACTATTTTGCTTGCTACAATCAGTTAAAACAATAGCTAAACTATTATTATCTAAAATGATTATATCATCTTTTCTATGTAAAATACTTCTAATTAACACTTCCATATCTTGTAAAATTATACGGGATTTATCGATAGACAATGCTTCCTGTTCCATTTTATTCAAATCAATTGTAGACATAATAATGACAGACATTTGTACGTTATTTTTATCTGCCTGCCTCATTTTCTCATCAATTCTATCTTTCAAAACTACTTCAGGCATATAAACAGGCAAAGTAAAATAAAAAGTCGTTCCTTTATTGATCTCACTTTCAACCCAAATTTTACCATCATGCGTTTCAATTATTCCTTTAGAAATATTGAGCCCTAAACCAGTCCCTTTTATTCCAGGGCCTGGGGTACGTCCAACCTGCTTAAACTTACCAAATATCTGAGGTAAATCCTCTTTAGAAATACCTCCGCCAGTATCATGAACCGCACATTCAATCTCATGATCTTTCTTCCTTAAAGAAACTGTTATCCCACCCACTTCTGTAAATTTCAAAGAGTTTCCTATTGAATTGATAAGAACCTGCAATATCTTATCTCTATCTGAATAAACTGTTATCTCTTTATCAACTAATTCGGATTTAATTTTTAACCCTTTTTTCTCTGCTTCTATTTTAAACGTAGCCACAACTTCATTTATTAAATCTACTATGTTGACTTTTTCTTTAACTAAGTCTATTTTACCGGCTTCAATTTTAGATATATCAAGCAAATCATTTATTATCCGCGCCAATCTATTTATATTCTCTTTGGCAGTAATAAGTATGTCAGATTGCTGATCGTTTATATCTCCCAAAATCCCATCTAAAACGAGACTTATACCTTCCTTAATAATAGAAAGCGGCGTACGCAATTCATGGGAAACAGTTGAGATAAACTCATCTTTCAGTTTCTCTATCTCTTTGCGTTCGGTAATATCTATAAAGCTTTCAACAATATATACTTTATTTTCCATCGAAATCTTAGTAGCGGTTTTCAAAATCGGCAAGCTTTCACCACCTGGCCTTAATAGAATTCTCTCTGTATTATTGATGTTTTTATTTAAATCTGTTATCGAACATTTACCTGCTTCTTCGGAGCATATAAAATTGTGACACACCTTACCGATAATTTCCTCTTTAGGTATTCCAATCATCTTAACAGCCATAGGGTTTGCTTCAACAATCTCGTATGTTTCGGCATCTATTAACACAATGCCTGCAAGAGTTGCCTCTAATATAGTCTCTGTCTTTTTTTTCTCCCTCTGTAAATCATGCTCTATATTTTTACGGATAGTAATTTCTTCATCCAATTTATGTATTGATGTTGTTTTCATCTTTAGATCATCGATCATCTTATTAAATGCATTAGTAAAATCGCCTATTTCATCTTGAGATTTTATTGTTACTTTAGGAACATTATCCATATTTCCTTCTCTAACTTTACCTAACGCGTCTTTTAATTCTAACACAGGCTTAGATATGTAGTGTGATATGATTTTTCCTAAAAGAAATGCTAATGCAAAGATAAACACTGTGATTAAAATCAGAGCTTTCCGCAATCTATAGGCAGGGGCAAAGATCTTTTCTGCATTATGTTTGATAGTTAGCCTCCAGCCTAAACTCTTAAAATTTTTATAATCTGCCATGTGAGCATGAGAAAATAGCTTTTTATTGCCGTCTTCTCCTACACCTATCTGGTACCTTTTGTGCTGAGCACCATCTATACTGCCATAGCGTGGATATAGCTCTTGGGAGACACTTTCAAACTGCGTAAAATTATTTGTTGAATATATCAATCTATCGTTTTGATCTATCAGTTTTAAGCAGGTTATAGCATGCTCTAAATGGCTAGAAGATTGATTCTGAACATTTGCTACTATATTTATTATTTCACGTACATTCAAAACTGCCTTGATAATACCCAGAAAATCGCCTTTTGAAGAATCAACCCTCACGGAGATTACTAGCGCATATACACCAGCACTTTGATCATACTCTATATCGCCTATATATACCCTCTCCTCTTTTGCTTTCTGCCACCAAATCTCATCCGCCTGGTAATAATCTTCGGTCTTTTTTGTCTGAGCTATATTGGCACCATATCTATTGGTAATAAAAATTTCGCTAAAAACCATATAGCCATACTTATTCTCATAAAAATTAACTTTTTCCTGTAATTTTTTGGATAAATTATTACTTTCCAACTGCTGAATAAATTCTTTTGAACTCTCTGTATCAGAAGTCCAATTCTTATCATGCCTATTAATATAAACTTGAATATCATCTAAAATTTCAAATTCCTGATTGGAATCAGTAATGTATTGCTGTAGCAATTGATCTTTGGCATAGACTTGAATCTCTTCAATTCTAAAAAAAATATTCTGACTTATTTGACGTAGAGTTTCTTCGGCTAATAAGACAGTATTTTTACCTATAGCATCCTGTAACGCATTTTGGCTCATATATACAGCAATGCTACCTACAATGACCACAGATACAGCTATCGTTAAAAAAGCTGCTGTTAACTTTGTTTGAATCCTAACTTTTTTGCGAATATTTACCATAAGTAAATTTCAGCTGCTATACGTCCTTTAATTTCTCAAGAATACCTTTTGGGCCCTTTGCTTCTCCTGGATATGTAATAACTGTATCTTTAAAATTCGCAAGAATATTTTTCAAATTTTCTTTTATTCTAGCTAAAATCAGGAACGTGCTCTGCTTATCAGTATCCGGAAGAATAACAACAATGCCCTCTTCTCCTGTTATAACAATATCACCTTTTCTTCTTAAAGTATCTTTTACTATTATTTCTGCATCTTTTAGTGTTTTTTTATTCTCCTGCTCTGTGCTTTTAAATTCGGGAATTAGCATTAGAACCGTAAAATGACCTTTCTTTCTTCTTGCTTGGCTAATCTCTCTTTCAATATATTCTTTTAATATTTCATCAAAATTTAATTTTGGAATGGTAAAGTGGAATTTACTTCCTTTACCTATTTTGCTTTCTACCCAAATTTTGCCTTTATGCTGCTCTACTATCCCTTTTGAAATCGCGAGCCCAAGCCCTGTGCCTTTCTCTCTTTGGGGAGATTTTTTTCCAAACTGGGTAAATTTATCAAAAAGTTTAGAAATATTTTCTGCAGCAATGCCACGGCCAGTATCAGAAACGGACACTAATACCTCATCTTCTTTATCCTCGATACTTGCTATAACCCTACCGCCTTTATCTGTAAATTTAATAGCATTGGATATAAGATTTACCAATACCCTCCTGGTTTTTTCCTGGTCACAAAAAGCAATGATTTCATCTTTAGACAACTCATAATCAAATTGAACCTGCTCTTTATCTGCTAAATATTCAAATTCAGATACTAATTCTTTAACAATCTCTGCTATATTTACAGATTCTCTATATAAATCTAATCTCCCAGCCTCAATCTTAGAAACATCTAATAAAGAATTCGCCATAAGAGTAAGCCTGTTAATATTCTCTCGCGTTATAATTAAGATGTTTTTCTGCTCTTTTTCTAATTCCTCTGACATTTGGTCTAAAACTATGGCTACAGACTCTTTAATAATCGCAATGGGGGTTTTTATCTCATGAGAGACATTCGCAACAAAATCGGATTTTAACTGATCGAGCTTCTGGAACTCTTTATTTTTTTGCTCTAAATCTTTATAGAGAAGCTCCATCTTTTGATATGTGCTTTTGAGTGTTTCTTCCGCCTTTTTGCGTTCGGTAATATCCCTTATTATGCCAATGCTGCCAATAAATTTATGGGTTTTCTCATCAACACTTAGCCACTTGCCTGAAGAATGCAACTCAGCATAACGATAGCCCTCTGCTGCTTCTTTTGATGCCATCCTGATCTCAAGATATTTCGTCATCCTTTCACCTGCCCTTCTTTCATCGAAAAGCTTGGGTGATGAGGCATCCCCTGTTACTTGCCCCTCAAATCTGGGCAAAACAATTGCACGGCTGACGGATTCTACATCATCAGGATAGATTATTGTGCTGAAATGTTTACCGATAAGTTCTTTGGGGGCGTAACCCAATTGCGCTACCGAATTACTTATAAAGACAAAATATCCATCTATATCAACCTCATATATGATATCGTGGATTGATTGGGTACGGACTATATAATCTTGTTCACTTTTTTTTAACTGCTCCTCAGCTTCCTTCCACTTGGCTTGTAATTTCTCAAGCTCTCCTAATCGAGCTCTTAAATTACCCAAATCCTCTAAAGCCTGATCTTTATTCTTATCTTCCATATTTACATTTCACATCTGTTACTCAAAGATAACCGTTACTGTGATTATACTATTTTCCCGTTCTTACGTAAATCAAGTTTTAGCGAAATGTAATTAAAATTTATAGAAGCAAACTGAGAACCTCTTTACCTAAAATCGTGCCTATTTCACCATTTTTAGCTTCAGACTCTCCAAAACAAGATGTAGCATCACACCCTTTACCGAATACAAGTAACGGCACTGGATCATCTGAATGGGCTTTTATTTCACAGGGCGTGGAATGATCACCCGTAACCGCAAAAATAACCTGACTTAAATCAAGTCTAGGAAGTAAATTACCGAAGAAATGCTTATCGATCAATTCAATGCTTTCTTTTTTTAATTCAAAATTACCGTCATGAGCCGGTTCATCCGGACCTTTAAGATGAATATAAACCAAATCAAAATCATCCATATTCTCCAATACCCTCTTAACCCGTAACTCATAGTCTGACTTTTGATCTTTTGTTGGAGGAGGAACCTCTATTATTTTCATACCTGTAAGCAATGCAATCCCCCTTTCAACAGGCATCTCAACCAAAGAGCTGAATCTTATATTATGAATATCAGGCAACTTAGGGAATTTTGGTAGAGAATCCCCGGCATCTCTGGTTAAAATTACATTTCCAGATAATTTCCCGCTTAATATTCTTTGTTTATTTATCTCGGATTCATCTAAAACCTTGCGTGCTTTTTCAATAAATTCATTTGTTAAATCAGCCGCTCTTTTTGCAGTTTCATCGTTTTCATACCCCTTATCAGGTACACACCTCTGAAGTTTATGCTCAAATGTCTCTTTAGCAACACCAAATAAACCGTGTTTACCATATGCAGGATCTGTATTTGATACAGCATGCGTAAGAGCACCGTCATATGAACGTATCACTAAAACACCACGGTGGCCGATTGTAGGACGGAACCAGAAATCCGCGTTACAAGTTGAGAGTTTTACTTTTTGATTTATCTCTTCACCTAATGCTTTAGCTTCTTCAGTCGTTAAATTACGCCCCACCCTTCTATCTATTAAATTATCAGAATCTTTTTCTATAGTTGCAAAATTAACCCGGTAAGCCAGGTCTCCATCCTGGATATCCAATCCCTCTGCATAGCTTTCTAAGGGGCCGCGTCCTGTGTAATATTTTTCCGCATCATAACCAAGTATTGAAATTACCGCAACATCTGACTCTGGAGCAATACCTTCTCCAACCGGTAAAATCAGCCCTGTTTTTCCTTCTTTAGCCAACTTGTCTATATGGGGTGTAACAGCAGCCTCCAATGGAGTTTTACCGTCAAAATCCTCAATAGGCCTGTCTCCGACTCCGTCTAATATCACATAGAAAATTTTCATGAATTTCCTCCTTTTTTAAGAAGAGATGTTAACATATAACCCCATGTTTTGCATTAGCAAAATCTATCCTACACAGATATTCCGAGTGCTTAATCCCGGGAATTTATATAGCTATATTTGATCAAGGCAACCTAAATAACCCAAATTTTGAGTTAATAAAAATTGTGACAATAATTTTTGGTAAAACATATAACATATGCTATAATTATACTAATGAAATCAAAGAACGAAAGAAGAAAATACGGACGCTTGACTTTAAGTTATCCTGTAGAAATAACTTCTCCTAAAAAAATAAAAAACTCCAGAACACAAGACGTCTCAATAAGAGGATTATGCTTAATTACCCCTGTTTCTTTTAAAGAAAATTCTTTGCTTAAGATGAAACTGAAATTAGATCCAGAAAAGAACATCAATGTCTCTGTCCAAGGCAAAGTGGTCTGGAAGCTTAAAAAAAATGCCAAAGAATACCATCATGGTATTTTAATCACAGATATAAAAGAATCCGAACGCGATACATTCAGAAAACTGCTTGCTACAAAACTTATTGATTTACTACTTAAATAATTTACTCTGATCTAATATCTTGATATTTATCCTCAAAACGCTCGATATCATCTTCCCCAAGATAATCGCCGTTTTGGACTTCTATTAACTCTAATTTAACTGTTGAAATATTTTCTAATCTATGCCGGGTTGATATAGGGACATATACGCTTTCGTTCTCTTTAACAGTTTTCTCTACATCTGCAATCGTCACTTTGGCCTCTCCTTTAACTATTACCCAGTGCTCACTTCTTCGTTTATGCAGCTGCAAACTCAACCTTTCACCCGAATTAACTACTACCCGTTTTATTTTATAGCGATTCCCTTCTTCTAAAATAGTAAAACTCCCCCAGGGCCTGTAATGCGTAACATGCTCAAATACTTCGCGCCTGTTGTCTTCTTTTAACTGCTGAACAAGTTCTTTAACATTTTGGCTACCATCTTTTGTAGTAATCAAAATCGCATCATCTGTCTCTATTACCAGTAAATCTTTAACTCCAATTGCTGAAACCAGCCTCTTTGAGCTTAACAGAAATGAATTGGAGCTATTTTTTACAACAACATCCCCGATTTTAACATTACCTGATGTGTCTTTATCCAGCATTTCATAAAGAGACTGAAAAGAGCCGATATCATTCCAGTATAAATCCTTAACCGGAATTAAAACTGCCTGCTTTGTTTTCTCCATAATGGCATTATCAATAGATACGCTGGGTAATTGACTGAAACTTTCCAGAAACTCATCCCAGCTTAAACTTAAGAATTTAACCGCATCAGGGACATGCTCCTTTATCTCATTAACCATAGCCTCTATCTGAAAACAAAACATTCCGGAATTCCAAAAACATTGATTTTTAGTCATTAATTTTTCTATAACCTCTTGCGGCGGTTTTTCAATAAATTCTTCTACCTTTAGGCTACCCCCCAAATTTTCACCTGTTTTTATGTGTCCGTAACCTGTGTTTTCTGCGCCAGGGGTGATACCGAATACAACTATACTTCCATCTGCTGCCGATTCCTCAGCTAAATCCAAATAGTCCTGAAATTTATCAACTGGCGAAATAATATGATCTGAAGGTAAAATCGCAATGGTTTCTTGCGGCGATAAATTTAATTTCATCAGACAAAAATTTAAAATTCCGATTAAAGCCCCGAAAGTATTTTTACTTTCCGGCTCAAATATTAAATGTGGCAATTCATCCCGAGGCATTATTTTCATCAAATCAGATATGGTATGGAATTTATAATCCTTATGCGCTGAGACTATAATATCGGTTGCCAAAACTCCTTTAAGGCATCTTAGAACCGTGCTTTGAAAAAAAGAATGTTTAGAATTTATTTTTATAAACTGTTTGGGATAATCCTTGCGGGATAAGGGCCAAAGCCTTGTTCCGCTGCCTCCGGCAAGAATAGCAATTTTCATATTTCAATCTCTTTAGAAAAAATCTCCCTTAAATATAGTGCATCTTTTACTTTTTTATCCGAGATATCAATTTTTGCTAAAATCACACCTCCCTTTTTTACTAAAGCAGACTCCATAATATCTAATGCCCTGTTTTTACCTAAACCGCTTCCATAAGTCACAATCAAATAAATGTTCTTCGCTTTTACATTTTGAGTTTTTGAAATATATTCACTTATTATCGGTGCAGGAGAAAAAGCCCAAACAGGTGAGGCAATGAAAATAGCCTCATAACCGGAAAAATCACAGTTAACCCCATCTCCCAACTCAGCCCCTGTTTTAGTAAAAGCCCCCACAGCTTGATGGATGAATTTTTGTGCCTCTTTTTGAGGTTTCAGCCCTAAGAGGTCAGTCTGATGGCCTTTTTCTTTTAAAAACTCTAAAAGTCCGAGGGATATTTTCTCTGTATTATGAGTAAAAGAGTAATAAGCAATTAACACTTTCATTTTCTTTTTACAATTTTAAGAAGGAAAATGTTTAAAATCCCGGTTGTAAAAAAACCTACCACTCCTTTATATAGAGATTTATAATTTATATTTCCGATTTCAAACGCAAAGTGCGCATCGCTTCCGGATACTGGAATTACGTTGAATTCCTGAGCTATTTTCAATACTTTCTTCCTATAGAAATTGAAAAAACTCCGACCGTTATAAACTTCGATAAAATCCGCATATGGCGCTACATCTTCTATTTCATATTTCCTCCTTGTACGCCGGATACCTCCATAAGGATGCGGAATTAAAACCTTAGCACCTTGGCTTTTTATTTCCTCAATAACAGCCATAAGTTTTCTGGATTTTACCTCACTCTTCAACCATACCCCTGCAATCTCACCCTGATCAGTATTGATCTCAGAACCGACTACAACTTCAATATCCTTCCCCCTGGCATACTCTTTAGCTTCTATGCCTCCCCTGATAGTATTGTGATCGAGAACACATATCCTTGATAAACCCCGTTTAATGGCCAAATCAACTATACGCTTGGGGGAAGTAATAGAATCACCAGAATAAACACTATGTATATGCCAATCTTCTTTTTTAATCACTGCCTAAACCCTGAATCAAATTTTTCCAGGCTCCTTGAGCTTTTAAAATTATTTCCACCACTTCCCTCACTGCCCCAGAACCGCCTTTATTATCAGTCATATAATGCGCAACTTCCCTGACCTCACTTGGTGCATCTAAAACAGTGATAGATAAACCTACCCGTTTTAGAACTGCTATATCTATCAAATCATCTCCTATGAAACAAATCTGGCTGTCTTGAAGGCGAAACTTCTTTTTAATTTTTTCATAAACATCAATTTTCCGAAAAGCATTCTGATATACTTTAAAAACTCTTAATTCCCGAGCCCGCCTTTTTAAAAGCGAAGATTTTTTAGCAGTAATAATACAAGACATCTTACCCGCTCTATTCCATAGGCTTAAACTTAAACCGTCTTTAACATCAAAAGCTTTAATTTCATCTCCATAACTACCGTAATAAATCTTGCCATCTGTAAGAACTCCATCAGCATCTAAGAGAAGTAATTTTATGTTTTTCGCTTTTTCTATTATATCTTGATTAATCATGATTTAAACAAGCCCCCCTTTTAAAAGATCCTGAATATCAATAAGCCCGATGGGGTGATTTCCCTCATTAACTACAACCAGCTCATCTATTGTATTATTCTGCATAATCTTACCCGCTTCAACTGCTAAGTCACCTTCTCTTACCACCTTAGGATTTTTAGTCATTAGATCGTAAATTTCCCGGTTTAAAATATCCTCATCTTTACCCAGCCAACGCCTAAGGTCTCCATCGGTAAAAATACCTAATAACTTGCCTTCTTGATTCACAATTGTTGCCGAACCTGCATGTGCTTTTGTGATCTCAACTAAAACATCTTTGACCAAAGCATTTTTACTGATTATGGGATGATTAATATCTTTTCGCATTACATCTTCTACCTTTAATAGCAACCTTTTACCTAAAGCTCCCCCGGGATGATATAAGGCATATTCATCTTCATCGAATCCCTTTAATTCTAAAAGTAATATTGCAAGCGCATCCCCTACAGCAAGCATTGCTGTAGTGCTTGCCGTAGGCGCTAAATTAAACGGACAAGCCTCTTTTTCAACTTTAGCACTGATTACAGCATCACTATATTGAGCCAGAGTAGATTTAACATTTCCTGTAATCGCAATAAGAGATGAACCTATTCTTTTTATAATAGGTAATAGACTTTTTATCTCATCAGTCTCACCGCTGTTAGAAAGAGCTATAACTACATCATCTTTGGTAACCCTTCCTAAATCTCCATGAACCGCTTCAGCAGGATGAAGCCAGAGACTGGGACTTCCGGTTGAGGAAAGAGTCGCAGAAATTTTTTGAGCAATTATCCCAGGCTTACCCATGCCGGTAACTACAATTTTACCACAACATTTGAAAAGAAACTCAATAGCTTTTAAATATTCATCATCTACTACTAAATTTTTAACAGCATCACACTCTATATTTAAAATCTCTCTTATCCTGATTAATGTTTTTTCTTTATCCAAGTTGTAACGCCTCCCTTATTCTTTTAACATCTCTTATCAAACCTTTTAAATTAGAAAGTTTCAGCATTGAGGTTGAATCTGCTAAAGCTTCAATGGGGTTTTTATGAACTTCTGCAAATAATCCATCTGCCCCAATCGCTACTGCCGCCCTTGCTAAATACGGGATAAACTCATGCTCCCCGGAACTTTCAACCCCATAAGAAGGCAGTTGAGTGCTATGCGTAGCGTCAAAAATAACTACTAACCCATCTTTTTGCATCCTGGGTATAGCCTTGAAATCATTGACCAGATAATTATATCCGAAACATACCCCGCGTTCAGTTACACAGACATTACTGTTACCCTGTGTGCGCACCTTATCTACGGCTTTAACCATATCCCAAGGCGCCATAAACTGACCCTTCTTGATATTTATCGGCTTCCCTGTTTTCCCCGCCTCAACTATTAAATCTGTCTGGCGAGATAATAAAGCCGGTATCTGAATCAAATCTAAAACATCACTCACTTCACTCACTTCTTGAGGAGTATGCACATCTGAAGTCACAAGAATACCCAGCTCCTGCTTGACCTCTTTTAGCATTTTTATCCCCTCTTTTACCCCGGGCCCTCTAAAAGAATTTAAAGATGTTCTATTCGCCTTATCATAGCTGGCTTTAAAAATAAATTGTAAATCCTCGCTATTAGCAATCTCTTTAATTTCTTTAGCATGCTCCATAAGAGATTCTAAACTCTCAATCACACAAGGCCCCAGTATAAAAAGCATTTTATGACCTTGGCCTACTTCCAAATTAGAAATTTTTATACACCTTTTATTCATGATCACATCAAATATAAACTATGGGGTGAAAAATTCGGATCGCTTGTTAAATTAACAGCCAAACGCCTCAAGCCTGATTCATCTCCAGGCGTAGGTATATGAGTAATATGAACCTCACACCCCCTAAGCTCACTTAATCTCTTCATCGCAGATTGAGCGGTTGGATTAGTTGCCGCACTTATGCTTAAAGCAACTAAAGTCTCTTCCAAATCAAGATTAGCGGATTTTTCACCCATAATATTTTCTTTAAAGTTTTTAATTGATTCGATTATATTCGGAGAAAGCAAATGTATTTCATCAGGGATAAACGTTAAAGTCTTGATCGCATTTAAAACCATACTTGATGCAGCATGCATAAGAGGAGAGTTTTTGCCTGTTATAATCATTCCATCAGATAACTCTATTGCGGCTCCGCAGAAAACTCCCTTATGTCCTTTATTCTGACTCTCCGCCTCCCGAGCAGTATCACGTGCTACCTGAACAACACTCCTATCTTTATCTTCCACTCCCAGTTCATTCATCAGCATCTTTATCCTTTGAACAGACTCCTCCTCAACCAAGCCCAGCATATATTCACATTGATACCTGAAGAACCTTCTGATTACCTCTTGACGAGCTGCATTCTGGACAACCTCATCATTGACAATTCCAAAACCGCATCTGTTAACACCCATATCAGTCGGTGATTTATAAACAGATGCAGCACCTGTTATTTTTTCTAAAATCCGCTCTAGAACCGGAAATGTCTCCACATCTCTATTATAGTTAATAGAGGTTTCATTATAAGTTTCCAGATGGAAAGGATCAATGAGATTATAATCTCCAATATCAGCAGTTGCAGCTTCGTAAGCGATATTGACAGGGTGCTTTAAAGGGATATTCCAGATCGGAAAAGTCTCAAATTTAGCATAGCCAGCTTGTGTACC
Source organism: Candidatus Saelkia tenebricola (assembly GCA_030765145.1). Taxonomy (GTDB): domain Bacteria; phylum Omnitrophota; class Gorgyraeia; order Kaelpiales; family Kaelpiaceae; genus Saelkia; species Saelkia tenebricola. The sequence continues at coordinate 30,751 of JAVCDA010000010.1, forward strand.
TCTTTTATATTCGTGGTACATCTGAGAAAGGCATGTCGCCAATTTTCCGCTTCCCGGACCAGGTGCTGTAACAATAACCAGAGGCTTTTTAGTCTCGATATAAACATTAGCACCGTACCCCGCATCACTAACTATTAAATCTACATCTGTAGGATAACCTTTTGTATAGCCATGCGTATAAACCCTTAAGCCACGCCTCTCTAATTTATTCTTGAATATAGTCGCCGCGGGCTGACCTTGAAAACGGGTGATTACAATCGCAGATACTTCTATCCCCCAGTCTCCTAAATCTTCTATTATTTTTAAAACATCTACATCATAGGTAAACCCAAAATCAGCTCTAATCTTCCTTCTTTCAATATGCCCTGCATATATACAAAGAATGATTTCAGTTTTTTCTTTAAGCTCCTTAAGGAGCTTGATTTTGACATTGGGGTCATACCCGGGCAAAACACGATGGGCATGATAATCATAAAGAAGCTTCCCTCCAAATTCAAGATACAACTTATTGTTATACAATTCTACCCTTTTTAGAATCTCTTCTGTTTGCTCTTTTAAATACTTTTCATTATCAAAACCAATTGTTTTCATCTTAATATCCTTTCCACTTTTTGAAAATCTTCTTTAGTGTCAACACTGATACTTTCAAAATCAGTAATAAACACTCTTATTCTATATCCGTTCCACAAAAACCTCAACTGCTCAAGTTTCTCTTCTTCCTCTAGAAAACTCTTTGCTAAGCCGGAATAATTAATGATAAAATCCCGCCTGAAACAATAAACCCCGATATGTTTAAAAAACTCACTCCCCCCGTAAGGAATTGAATGCCGTGAAAAATAGAGTGCATTTAAATCTTTATCGAATACAACTTTTACAACATTGACATCTTTTACTTCCTTGGAATCTTCTATTCTTTTAACCGGAGTAAGAATCTCGATGCGACCATCATCTAACATAATTTCTGTCAGTTTATTAAGCAATCTAGGCTGAATAAGCGGCTCATCAGCCTGAACATTGATAATAACATCTGCATTTATTTTAGATGCTGCCTCTGATATCCTAGACGTTCCTGATGTATGATAGTTGCCTGTTCTAATAAGATCTGCATGAAAAGATTTTACCTCAGCTATTATTTCATCATCAGCAGTAGCAATATAGACATTGTTAATATGTTTCGTAGATTTAACTTTTTCATAAACGTGCTGTAAAATTGTTTTGCCATTAATCTGCGCTAAAACTTTCCTGGGGAAACGAACTGAATCAAGATGTGCCGGAATAATTGCAGCTACTTCCACTTTCTTATCTCCTTCAAAAGCTCTTTTTTGGATACCGTTGCAGTACCGATTTTACCGACAACAATACCTGAGGCCTGATTTGCAACATACGCTGCTTGAGGTAAGCTTGCCCCGGATGACACGGCTAAAGTAAAACTTGCAATAACTGTATCCCCGGCACCGGAAACATCATATACCTGACGTGCCATAGTGGGAATATGGAGAGCGGATTTCCCTTTTTCAAAAAGGTACATTCCTTTATCACCTAAAGTAATTAAAACAGACTTTGCATCCATTGTTTTAAGCAATTTTTTCCCCGCCTTTATTAAACTATCATCATCTTTAATCTTAATCCCGGTTGCCTCCTCTGCCTCCTGTTTATTTGGTGTTATGGTCGTAACACCTTTATAATACTTAAAATGTTCTTTTTTAGGATCAACGCTGATGATTTTTTTATACCGGGAGCCCAATTCAACAACTTTTTTTACCAACGAGGACGTAATCAACCCTTTGCCATAATCTTCTATGATAACGGCATCTGCTTCTTTTATTTTAGACTCTATAACTTTAATAATTTTATTAGTTACGGATTGTGAGATCAATTCCACATTCTCTCTGTCAATCCTTACAACCTGCTGAGAATGAGCAATCACTCTAATCTTATGTGTAGTAGGCCGGCCTGTATCTTGAACAATACCCTCTGTATCAACACCAATCTTCTTAAGTTCTGTTAATAAAGTCTCTCCATTGGAATCATTTCCGACAATTCCCACCAAAGAAACAGATGCACCTAAAACAGCAAGATTATGAGCTACATTACAAGCCCCACCCGGCATATATGATTCCTGACGTGCCCAGACAACAGGGACTGGAGCTTCAGGTGAAATTCGCGACACCTCCCCCCAAATAAACTGATCCAAAATTAAATCCCCCAGCAAGAGAATCTTTTTGTTGTTAAAACAATCTAAGATATTCTTAATCCCTTCCCTGTTTCTAACCATCCAATCTGGAATAATTGGGTTTTTCATATCAAAGCATAATAACATTAACCATCATATAATGTAAATTACTTTCCCCTCACTATGGTGAAACCACAGTTATTCCCCCGACAAGCGGAATGTCCACTTTAAACTGTGCTAATAAAAGCTCCTTTTTATTATCCGCACTGAACCATAGCCAAGCCTCACCTCTTGATTTTTCCTTATCACTATGAGCTTTGACATTAACTAAAAAAGTATCTAAAACACCGTGCTTACGCATCTCTAAGATTCCTTTTTTAATTACGGTGATATCTACATTCCAGATTTTTGCTCTATGAACTATTTGAAAAAAATAGTTAGAATCTTTGAGGTCTGTAATCCTGAATTTATAAAAACAACTTACAGCATCATATAGCTCTTCTTTAAGCTCAACCTCTTTTACGGAGCCGTCTAAAACAGAACGGTAGATTATTTTACCATTATCGTAATCAAAAAAAGTCTCTGAATGCGCACGATAAGAACCTTCTCTTCTTTCAGCTGTAAATGTAACCGGTCTGAAGATTTGAGCATCTATATAAGAGTGGAACTCATCCTCAACCCGGAATAAATATCTTAAAATCTTATTACTCCTTGCCTTAACAACTATATGATAGCATTGTGAATGCCGGTGTTCCTCTATTCCTAAGTTTTGAAGCTCAACATCACCAACCGTAAGACCAAGCCATTTAATATTGTAAATATATCGCTCTTTTTCAAAATCACCTATACTGCTCTGATTAACATCTATCTTCTTCTCCTGCCATTCGTCCATATACAAATTCGGATTTTTTCTGAATTGAGAAGCACAGGAAAGATTCAGTAAAACGAAAAATATAATCGCCTTCTTCATTACCCTACCACAGATAATATTTTCTCAAACTCCTTATATACATCATCTACGGTAATTCCCCTAAGACATACAAAACTCTTTTGACAATTATGCGCCAGGCACTCCTTACATCCCGGGTCTTTATAAATAACAATTGCATCTTTTCCCAACGGCCCCCATCTTTTAAAAGATAAGCCCGGCTGATTCCGTCCAAATATCGCAATCAAAGGCTTAGAAAACGCATCCGCTATATGCATAGGACCGGAATCATTGGAAATTAAAGCACTTGAGCTGGAAATTAAGGCAATTAAATCTCTTAATTCCAGATTTTGATATATCTCAACCGCAGAACCTAATTCATCTTCTATTCTCTTTCTCATAAAATCTTCATGAAGCCCGAGAATAAAAACTAATTTTAAACGCTTCTGTTGTGCTATTTTTTTCGCCAGAGCAATAAAATTTTCTAATGGCCATAATTTTGACTTACATGAAGCACCGGGATGAATCATGATAAAATCTCTTATATCTTTATCTTTTAAGTCTTTATCTATCTTACTTACTGCACATTCGTCAGGAATTATAGTCTGGATATGCGAAGATTCATTTATTCCAATCTTCCCTAAAAGTTCAGCATTATAATCCGCTTCTGATTTTTCTCCTAACTGCTTGAGGTGCTTAGCCTTACAATTATTAAACCATCCTGCTTTCCAATCATATCCAACCCTTAATCCTATTTGGCCTAAAAAACATAATAAATGAACTCTATTGGTAGGATGAAAATTAAAAACTATATCAAATCTGCTCTTTCTTATCTCCTTCAATAACCTCAAAAAACCTAAAAAACCCGTTTTTTTATCTAAAGTTATTACTTGATCTAGATATGGATTATTTTCTATTAAAGCCTTTGTTTTAACAGAAGACAAAAAAGAAATAAAAGAATTGGGAAAATTCTTCCTGATAATCTCAACCATCGGAATAGTAAGAACAAGGTCTCCGATTTTATCCACTCGTGTAAGCAATATTCTTTTGTAATCTGTTCGTATATCAATAGACTCTCCCATTAAAAAGCGAGATGCAAAATTAAAAACCTGGTCAGGTTTTATGCCCGCTAAACATCTTTTATCACCAAACTTACATTGTGCTTTCTCACAAGGTGAACAGACATAATGCCTTCTTAAAACTATGGAGTTATCTGCTAAGGGACCGTATTTACTTTCTGAGGTAGGACCAAAGAGTGCAATTGTTGGAACATTAACACTGGATGCAACATGCAGTACTGCGCTATCATTGGTAATCACAAGACGTGATTTTGATAAAAAATACCCTAATTGCGATATGTTCGTCTCACCCGCTAAATTTCTAACCCTGCTATCAATAAGCAACTCCTGACAAATATTCCTATCAGCATCCTCGCCTACCAAAACTATTTCAATATCCGGGAATTTGCCTCTTAAAAGGACAATTAACTCCTTAAAATAACCTAAAGGATACGACTTGGTATCGCTCCTGGCAGCAGGCGATATAACCAGATAATCCCTTAAACCAAGACTGTCAATAAAACTGACATCTTCAGGAGACCAGTAAATCTTAGGTTTAAACATCAGGCGCTCAGCAAAAGAAAAGAATTTCCGCAAAACAGTATTATGCTTAATATACATATGGGTTTTGGGATTTTTGCTTTTTAAAACCCTTTTGGCAATAAAGTATGAGGCAAATGTATTTCTTAAATCTAAAACTAAATCATAGCCTCTGGTTCTAAGGCCTTTGCATAGACTCAGCTTCTCAAAAATGCCTGATTTTTTATTGTATATGATTATCTCATTAATACGGGGGTCTGATGTGAAGACAGGCTTTGCTCTCTCTGCCGCTAAAATATCTACGGAACTTAGAGGGAATTTTTTCTTCACACATTCTAAAACAGATGTGGTTAAAACCGCATCCCCGATATTACTTAAAGTCATAATCAGAATCTTCATATCACTTAAATAAAATTATCGCGACGAAAATATTTGCTCTTTTAAACTCTCGCTATGTACTCAATAAAGAAATAGCGTATCTACTCCTTAAAACCCTTTGCTGTTCGCCAAATAAAATAAGGGCCTAAAATAAATGAGCTGTAATACGGCAACAATATAAACGCCATTAAATTTGAAATGATTCCATTCAAAATAAAACCTAAAATTATTACTCCCGCTAAAGGTGCCTGCCATAAAGTTTTATAAACCTGAATGACCTGCATATCCTGTGTTTCTAATTCTCCGGATGCTGCAGTCTTCCAGACGAAAGGCCTGCCTTGAAACTGCCTGATTAAATTCTGGATGAATGCCCAAGGCTTATAGATCAAATCCAGCTTATGTATGAAATTTGCCACTACAACTTCATAGCAAGCTTCTCTCGTAAGCTGAGCATTAGACTTTTCAAATTCCTGAAGCTCATGTTTAAAAATCCTTTTTTTCTTTTGGTTCGCCAGCGGAGCCAAAAGCTTGGGCACAATTATACTCATTATCACAATTGCTGCCAAAGTGATCGTTAGTAAAACAGGCCGTTTTATTGCCATTACACCGGTTTCCAGAAACAGAACAGACAGTAAAAGCCAGATACCGTATACCAAAGTCGCCATAAGACCTCTTAAAAGCACATAAAGATGTCCATGGCGTCCGGGCTGAAATTTCTTTAAAATAAACTGCCTTACAGTTTCCAAATCACCCCATCCCCACTGCGCTGCACGTTTAAGCTCGGCTAATTTATTGGAAAATGTTTTTTCATAAATAAAAACATCTTCGCAAGAAACACACCAGCCTCTCAATGCTTCCTGGAAATCATGGGAAGCCGACTTTTCAGGGTTTAACCACTCTGTTTTTATGATCTCATCCACATACCGAGAGAGATTAAAAACACCTTTGCCATAGAAAGGTGAAAAGCCAAATAATCTCCAGCGCGCAATAGGCTCAAATTCATACATTCTGCGGGCAAGATATGTCAAATAAACAAACTTATTCTCCCGGGGATTTAAAAGCTCAATACTGGGCTGATAAATTGCAAAATCTTTATTCTCATCATGTAAAATCTTGGCTGCAACTTTTATAAATTCCCCTTTCTCCCAGAAATTATCCGCATCTGAAACAACTGCGATTTTATAATCATCCCGCTTCAAAACAGATACATCCTTTCCTTTTAAAACATCTCCTAACGACCCCTCAATCCCTAAACTTTTGATATCGCCCAAGATCTCATCCCATATCGGCTTTTTAGGATCCCTTGTCACACGGGGTATGTTTTTCGACTTATCGTTAAGATAAGTTTTAGGGCTACTCCAGCCTTGATAAATAAACATTATAGCATCGTGTAAAATACCAACTTTTTTGAAGAAATCACAATCATGATTTCTGTGCAGGTAAAAAACTTTGTCTTGCCCGTAATCGGCTTGAAGCTCTGTTATTCTTTTGCACGCATACGCCCTAACATCTTTATTCCTGGTATTATCAATGACAAGATATTTCTGGTCTCCACCGATATCCTTGTTATTTAAAATATCTTTTTCCATACCGAATAATAAACTTTCTATTTCCGAATTTGAGCCAGCAAAAATCGGGCGGAAAAAAGTTACCAGCACATCTTTAGCGATTTTATTTTTCAAAACATTCTGATCACCTTCTATAAGCTTCGGCTTGGTAAAAGCATATATTACAAAATGCATAACTAAGCTTATTACCCCTGCAACACAATAGGCAAAAAGCAAAGTCATTATTACCCCAAGGAATTTATTCCAGTTCCAGCTGATAAAATAAATATAGCTTAAGAGTATAACTAAAGAATACCTTACCAGCTTATACAAGAAAATTTTAAAGAACGAAGTGTTAAAATAATATGGTTTCCCATCTGTCATTTTTCTTCTCCTTTTTTTATTATTTCCTTAATTTGGTAAAGACCATAAACCCAGTATGCCCTATCATTCTATGTAAAGGCCTTACACTATACCCCTTTATCTGCCAGGGCCTTAAGAGAACCTCTAATATCTCTGTATCCATAAAACATCCTGCTAAATCTAATTCCCTGACCAATCTTTCAGCCTGAATTATGGTAGGAATATAAGCTGTTAATCTCCCTCCAGACTTCAGAACTTCTTTGGCCGCAGGAATCACTTCCCAAGGCTGAGAAAAATCTAAAATTACCGCATCCAGATTTTTCTCGTCTATTCCAGTCGTAATGTCTTTCTGCTTTAATGTAACATTTGCAGGCATTTGTTTGCAGAATTTTGCTAAATTTTTGGCCGCAATTTCCTGTAGCTCAGGCCTGCTATCATAAGAATAGACATGACCTTGATCTCCAATAAACCTTGATATTGCCATCAAAAGCGCCCCTGAGCCTGTTCCGGCTTCAACAACTAAAGAGCCCTGCTTGATATCAGACCATAAAATAATTATCCCTATATCTTTGGGATGAATAATAGCGGTTTTCCTTCCCATCTTCTGGATAAATTCATTCAGCGTAGGAGAAAACACACAAACTTCCTGCTCTGTTGAAGTCAAAAGAACCGCACCTTCTTTTTGACCTATTACCTGGGAATGATTAAGAAGTCCTAAATGTGTCTGAAACCTTCCGTTAACTGTGAGCTTTTGAATGAAGCTTCTCTCTTTTTTATCCTTTATAATCACCAAATCACCTTCTTTAAAACACATATACCACTCCTTTTATTGAAACCTTAAAATATATTCAGCAAACATATTATCCAGTATTCTGTATTGCTTATCCTCATTACGCAAAATAAGACCTTTATCTACCAAGCGATAAATAAAATTCTTGATATTGGATACAGGATATCCTTTCTCTTTCCTCTCAAATATTATCGACTCCTTTAATTCCGATAGGCTGAGGTAGCTTTTCTTCTGGGCAAAAATATCTAAGAGAACCTTCTCCCTATCGCTTGCCCGGTTATAAAGAGTAGAAAAATACTCGATTCCTAAATCTTTGAGGGTGTTTAAGAGCGATACCTCCCAGCAACCCATGTCCACAATGCCCTTACTCTGATTGTCGTAAAGTTGATTTGCCAAGAGCTGCAACTCATAAGGATGCCCCTGGCAATACTCCCAGCAATTAACTATGACTTCTTCATCAAACATAATACCCGTATTTTTAATAGTTTTTTCAATTGTATTTTTAAAACTGTCATAGTCTAATTTCTCCAGAATCTGCTTTTTCCTGAAAAATCTCCCTATCGGATCATATTTCTGAAGAAAACTCCGCCAACCTGAAGGTGTTGAAGCAAGCAAAAAAAGATAATTTGTGTTGGAAATAATGATATCATTCGAAAGCGCAAGTCTTAGAATATCCAGAGCTTGAGGCAATGCAGAAATATTTTGAACATCATCAATACAGACAACAAGCAATTCATTATCTGCATTTTTAAAAATCTCTTCTAAAGTTTTAATCAGGGATAAACTTATATTTTTAGAAGTCTTTTCTATACCGCTATCTACATGTATCCCCAGACCAAAAATAATCTCCTCAATTAAAGCGACAAGCACTCCTTTAACAGATTCCCGAGGAGAGATTTTAGGTAAAGATACATATACCGCTTTAAAGCCTTTATTTTGGGTGAGCTTTTTATAGAATTTAAGGAGAGATGTTTTACCCATCCCCCATTCTCCCAGCAGAAGCTGGTGAAAATGTTCGCCCTGTTTTCTTCTTTCAAGCAGTTGAATAAATTCCTCGACCAACTTTTCTCTGCCTCCTAAAATCTTAGGCTCTAATCCCGATTGAGGAGTAAAAGGGTTAGTCGCAATAATATTCATAGCATAAATTTTATATTTTGCCGGTTACAAAATCAAGATTATTCTGTAACTTATGTACCTCAAAAAATCAGGGTAATATTTTAAGCAGATAGTACTTATCCGTCTCTGATACAGCAATAGAGGAAAGTTTGTGTTTTGCAAACGAAGCCCAATCTTCTTTTTTTATTATCAAATATTCCTCTTCAAAATTTTCCAGATTCGATAATTCTTTTACCTTTTTTTTAGAATAAAACACTATGCTGGGCTCAAAAAAATTCCATGTATAAATCTCATCTTGAGATATATTTTCATTTTTAAATAGATTTTTACATGACCTGTAACGGGAAAAATCATCTCCGAAATTAAGAATCAAAAAATAATATATTGAAAAAGGCAGCAGCATTAGATACCAGAATTGTATTTTCATTTTGAATTTGGATAAAAATAATAACGGCAAGGAAACAAACATTAAAAATAAACTGATTTTTTTTATAGCAAGTGATGTAAGAGGTTTCCACAATTGGTGAGGGAACAATAGCAGCACAATAACCAGGGAGGAAAAGACCAAAAAAAATGCCCATGTTTCTTTTCTTTTTTGATTCCAGATTTTTACTACGATAGAAGACACAAGAATAGCAATGACTGGGAAAAGAGATAATATATAAGTCGGTAATTTAGTTTTACAAAAAGTGAAAAATGAAAATGTAACCAAAATAAAAACAATCAAAAATTTTACAAATCTGTTTTTAAAATTTATTTTTTTAAAATTATATAAAAATAACGACCAGGGCAGAAATCCCGCTAATATAACCGGCAAGTAATAATAATACGGCTCTCTATGAACAAAACCACCCTGAAACCGCCCTAAAGTCTCTTGTAAAAACAAATTTTTAAATTCAACCCAGCCTATCTTGTTTAAAAGCAAAAGATACCAACTGCCTCCGATAATAATAGCGGTCAAAATCGCCGGGGGATGAAAGAACCTTTTAATAATTGTGGAATCTTTCTCTAATACAGAAAAAACTAAAGCAGTTAATAAAATAACTATTAATCCCACAGGACCTTTCGCCGCTAAAGATAGACCCAAAGACAGAGAAAATAACATTAAAAACTTTTTGTCCCTTAAAGAACCCCAAAGAGAAAATAAAGATAACAGCACAAGAGTCGTAAAAACCATATCAATAATCGCTAATCTTGAAACTATAAAAAATATCGGTGTACTTAATAAAATCAGGGAAGATAAAAATGCTTCCTTTACGCCAATCTCTTTACGCACCCAAAAATAAAGACTGAATATTAGTATCAAACCAAAAAATACTGAAGGAAACCGAGCAGCAAATTCGTTAACTCCGAAAATATTATAAGAGACCAGTATCAACCAGTAGAAAAGAATGGGCTTATTAGTCCGAGGAGTAAAATTTAAATGCGGAATTATATAGTCCCCTGAAATTTTCATTTCCCGCGCAGCTTCGGCATAACGGGACTCATCAGGGTCAATTAGAGCAAGGCGACCTAAACAAGAAAAAAGTATTATCAAAGAGAGTAGGGAAAGAATTAAAATTCTCATTGTTGAGGAGAGAGAAGTTTTTCCTTGTAAATCAGATGGAGATTACGGGTATAAATCAGCATACCCATAGACTGACCTAATATAAATACAGGGTCTTTCCTGTATATCGCATAAACTAATATTAAAAGACTGCCTGAAATACTGAAATACCAGAATTGAATAGGGATAACGCTTTTTCCTTTTTTCTCTGAGGCTATCCACTGATAGAGAAAACGCATAAAAAACATCCCCTGTCCTAAAAATCCCACAATATACCATGCTCCTATATTCATAACTCCTCCTTAATTTGGAGATTTATGTAATTTTTCTTCATCCAAAGAACGATAAAAGTATCAATAAGAGATTTCCATAACCTGTTTTTTATCCCATATTTAGTTTTACCGAACCTTCTGGCTCTATGATTAACTTCGATTTCTACAACTTTGGCACCCCGCATTTTTAAAAGTACAGGCAAAAAACGATGCATACCGCTGTAAATTTCAAGCCCTTTGATAGCATCTTTTCTGTATGCCTTGAGCATACATCCTGTATCATTTATGTTGTCTCTGATAATACTGTTTCTCACCCTGTTTGCAATCTTTGATGAAATCCTCTTCTTTAAAGAATCCACTCTCTTCTTCCTCCATCCGGAAACAAGGTCATAGCCCTGATTGATACAAGACATCAGCTTAGGTATATCATGCGGGTCATTTTGCAAATCGGCATCCATAGTAACTATTACCTCCCCCAAAGACCTTTCAAATCCCGCTTTAAGGGCTGCGGATTGACCATAATTTTTTTGAAATGAAATCAGCTTAACCTGGGAATCGTTGGAATTAATACTTCGAAGCAAAGCTAAGCTTTCGTCTTCTGAGCCATCATTTATAAATAAAATTTCATATTCTGCATCTATTCCGTCCAACACTTCTTTAAGCTCACTGTAAAGCAGGTTGATGTTTTCTTGTTCATTGTAAAGAGGGATAACCACTGATACTTTCATTTTCTCAATTCCGTTATTTTACAATTTCGCTTTCAATGCTTATTTCTACCGGGTCTCCTGCTGCCCCGGTAACTACAATAGTATAATATCCGTTCAAATCGCCAATATCTACGTCCTCTTCCAATCCGGCAGTCCGCCAGCTCCAATCATCATAGAGCTTTTGTTTCGCCCTCTCTATACCCATATCATTGATGGAGAAAGTTTGCCCCATTCTATAGAACCCTTTTGCTATCTCAGTTCTGTTGGCAAAAACAGAAGCCAACATCATAGCAAACAGAGAGAATAACAGCATTAAAAATATTGTCAATAAAAGCGCTAAACCTTCATTTTTTTTATTCATCGGGCCAAAAAATTTCTCGGGAATATATAAGAGCTGTAAATTGCAGACTGTTCCCCTTTGGTCAACATAAACCTGACATAAACATACCAGATATCATTAATCTGGGCAGTAGTTAATAAACCGCCACCGGGATCAATTTCGCTGTTTGAGGAATCATAATATTCGATTTCAAAAGATGTTACACTTTTGACTAAAGGCTGATTATTTTTAGTAATCTCCTCATCGCTAAAACTATAATTAATCGTCTCTGAATCAGTATCAGTAAATTCTATTCCGGAAGCACTTCCAAAAATTACCGTAGGATTCCCGAAAGCATCAATATCCATTTCTTTACAGCTGCGCACAATAAAATCCAAAGCCAGTTTCCCATCTTGCTCCAATTCATATCTCTGAGTTAAAAACTGCCAGGAATCAATAACACGCATCACATAAATAGAAATACCATACGAAAAAACTGCCACTAAAACAACAACCATGATTACTTCTATAATTGTAAAGCTTTTTTTATTTCGTATTGTGAGCTGCATAAGTTACTCCATTAGAGATAGTAATTGTACCTAGTTGGGGATGCGTAACATTAACATCTATTCTTTTGTAATTGGTACTTGTTAAAGATACCGAATTCCAGTTCCCAAAACTATCGGGATCTTCAACGTAATATACCGCTACTTCTCCGCTTAAATTGGGGTAATCGTTGTCAGTAAAAGCATATCCGTTGAAATCATCGACATCGTCATAATCAGTTATTATTGACTCACCGGTATCCGGACCTAAACTACCCGGGGCTGTGAAAGGATCTTCTGCTTCCTCATCGAATGACCTTGCTAAAATAAGCTCTACCCAGGAACCGGCTAGGGTAGAGGCTCTGTTAATATGAATACCTGATGCAGTGTCTTGTGATACCGTGGCAAATACATTCATAAGAGAACCTATAACTAATGCAAAAATTACAATAGAAATAATTAACTCTATTAAAGTAAGTCCTTTCACTGAATCTCCACCCACCCCGTAACAGGATAAACATCAACCTGCTTACTATGGCCCCTGTAAGATAAATTTACTACTCCTGTACTTAACAAATCAGTTCCTGAATCATTTAAAGGTTTACCTAAAGATGTGAACCTGACTTCATCTGCAGAATCGAAATTTACGCTTGTTATTGATATCCCTTCATATTCTCTACTATCATCTAAATCCAGCTCCAGATCTGCCCTGGTATAAGGGTCTATTGCTAAATCTCCTGTATCAGGGTCGTAAACCCGATAGTAATTATCTCCGGAATCAAATTCAATTCCATAGACCCTGTGCTCTGCTATAGACAGATATTGAGCATATCTAATATCGGCATGTATTTTCTGCGCACAGGCATGCAACTTAGTATAAAAATATGAATCTATATTCATCGTAGCTACAAAAGCCAGCACTCCGACAATTGTAATTAAAATCACAAGTTCTACTAAAGTCATCGCTTTCATTCTTTATCTAGGGTATACAATGCATAAATAATTATCAAGTTAGAATTCCTGAATAAACCTTATTTTCTGCATACTCCGACTATATCCAAGGCATTTTCAACGCCTTGGGTTTCCATTTTATAAAGACTATCTGCATTTTCTGGTAAAAAATCACCGCTTTTAAATTCCGGATTATTTTTTTTACTTTTTAAAAGATGTACGATTCTAACGATATTGACTACTATGCATTTAGGCAGAATCCGTCTTAAATTTAGAAAATCCCATGATATTATTTTTAAATTCTGCCTAATTCTCTCCTGCTCTATTTCTTTCACCTTACCAACAGCTTGAATCCCCAAAATCTCGACTTCACTAAAGCTGTTTTTTAGAACTCCCTTAAAGCCGTTCAAAGAATATTCCCGCACATGATGTATATTCCAGGGTTTCTGATTTTTCGGTAACCGGATATCTTTATTTGGAGTAGCGAGAATAAACATCCCACCCTTTTTTAATACTCTATGTGCTTCAGAAATAAAACCAAAGTCATCTTTAACATGCTCTATAACCTGAAAAGAAACCACAACATCAAAAGTATTTTCCGGAAATGAAATTTTCTTACCATCATATTGCTTAAAGAGACAATTTTTGGAAGCATATTTATAAGATGCTTTATTGACAACTTCTGCCTCGATATCCACGCCTGTTATCTCTTGTGCACCGGAAGATAATATTTTAGTTCCATATCCTTCCCCGCAGCCTAAATCCAAACATAAACTACGTAAAGGGATAATCTTCCGAACCCAATTGTATGTATACACTTGTTTTAAATATAACAAACGCTCACTCTCAAATCGTATTTTATCCGGCAATATTCTTTTTCCGTTCATTTATTAAAAGTTAAAATTTCTGCCTTAAAAATATTTAAGTATCTCTTAAGAATTATCTCCCAGCTGAAATTATCAAGAACTAAATTCCGAACCTTTTCTCCATACTTTTTACGGGCAATATCATCTCTTAACATGTTTAAAATCTGGGTTTTAAAATCACTTTCATCAAAAGGTTTGACCAGTGTACCCATATCTCCATTTAATAAAACATCTTTTATGCCTTCTAAATCAGAAGCTATAACCGGAATTTTACAAGAAGAGGCTTCCAATGCAACTACCCCGAACCCTTCGATATCTCCGGCAACCGGTATATTGGGCATAATAAGGACATCAGAGATATTATAAAGCATCATAAGCAGATCATCATCAACCCCGCCTAAAAGCACGACCCAATTACTAAGTCCTTTTTTACTGATAATTTTTTTAATCTGTTCATATAAAACCCCATCTCCGGCAACAAAATAGATAAAATCTTTGGAGCTACATTTAAGAATCGGGATGACATTATCTACAAACCAATGAATTCCTTTTCTCTCTATGAGTCTGCTGACAGAAAGCAGGATTTTCTTATTTTTTAAATCTAAATCAAACTTTGCTGTGAATTCTTTCCTTAAGCCTGCTTTATCTTCGCTAATATAAAACTGATCTCTAAACCCATCTGGCACTATAGAAATTTTATCCTCCGGGACTCCCCTGTTTAAACATTCTTTCCGGGTAGCGGAACTTATGGATATTACTCTGTTCAATTTTGATACACACCTGGGTATTAACCATTGGTATAATTTATTTTTATACGTAATATCCAAACCATGAATAGTTATAATAACCGGTATCTTAAAAATTTTCAGAATTACACCTATAACCGAAAGTAACCCATCATTTAGATAAACAAGATCTGGTTTCTTGCTTACGAGAATCCAAATCGCTTTTATTAAAAACCAAGGCAGAACTAAGAATAACCATTTACGAGCTCCTCCCCACTTAATAAGAAAAATTTTTGCCTCACTCCTTAAACAAGCTTGAAATTGAAACGCAATTCTTTCCAACCCTCCTTTTTGAGGAGGGAAGTTTCGAGTGATAAAAAGAATTTTCATATCAAGTTTTGATTTTTAAAAATCATTCTTTTAATATTTTTAACAACGAGGTTCGTCCTTCTTGGTGAGCAATTTCCAATTTATGCTTATACCTCACAATAAAAGGTAAAAGATAATACCGGGTTTCTTCTGAAAAATCATCAACAATTATATACTCGGCATCTGCTTTTAAGAATTCTTGCTCGATCTTTTGAATATCTAGCGAAAAGGGATAGATTACAGATTTACGGCCCGAATAAAAATAACTTACTGTGGGCTTACGAGAAATAATCACAGCATTTTTGGGAGCATATTGTTTTATCCAGCTATGAATAGCAATGAAATCCAAAGCAGATTGAGACAATTTTTCTTTAATAAAATATTCTGGAAATTTTAAAACATTAAAACATAAAATAATCACAGCTGCAGGATAAAATACAAACACATTTTTTTTCTTAAATAGAAAAAGTAAAAAAGTATCCAAACCGGAAAAAAAATAAAAATAGATAAAAGGTATAACCGGAATAAGCAGCCTGTAAATTTCCCTGTAAGGCCAGACCATTATAAGAAAAACATATATAATAAAATAATATCTGAAAACACACTTTTTATTTGACCACACCCCGATAAAAATAAATACCAAAGTAATTAAGGAAAGATAACTGCTGAAGCCAGAAAAGAACGGGAATAACACCACTGCTAACGATTTATAGAAACAAACTGCACCTTCAACAAAGCGCAGCAATAAATATTGGGGATGTAAAAATACCGTTCCTAAATAAGGCCGATAGGGATCTATCAAATAAATCTGCTTAGAATACTGCACAATGCCACCTGGATTAAACATCTGCCACAGAAAAAATGGGATTAAAAACCCCAAAAACATAAAAATTATTTTCTTAAAACGCGCCTTTTCAACGATTAACAAAATCACTATTCCTAAAAACAGTGTTATACCTATATAGCGCATAAAATACCCCAACACCAACGCAATAAGAGTAAAAGCGCCTTCCTTATTAAAGACGCTTTCTGTTTTTAAATATTTAGCAGTAAAAAATAAACACACCGATGATATAAAAAAATAGGGAATATCTGATAAAATATGTTTTGTAGAGTAGAGGATACAAACCCAATTTGTGGCCAAAAGAATCGTATATAGAAAAGCTTTCTTTTTGCCGCTGCATTGTTTAAATATACCGTATATAAAAAATAAACTCACATAACTCATCAGAGCAATTAAAAAATGCATGAGATAAATATTCCTGCTGTAAAAATAAATTACAAAAGAAAGCAGAAGAGGAAAAAGAGGCGGATAATGATAAAAAAACGGTTCCTGAGGATAATTTATTGCCCGATATCCCCCGCCTCGGGCAATATTTTCAGCTAAGATTATATACTGAGCACTATCTCCTCCCAACTCAAAAAATTCATGAGGTATAACTTTAAAAATCACTATAAAGAATAATATAGACAATACAAAAACAATTTTCCTAAAGAAAAATTTTCTCATATATTTTATTAAAATATCATAAACCTATAACATTCTTTTCGTTTAAAATTTCTAAAATATTATCCGGAATTAAATACCCTAATAATTCAGCTTTTCTAAGATGAAAAAAAGCCTGTTTCCTGCTTTCTTGACCAAGATAAAAAAGCCCCAGATTATAATGGCCGGCAGAAAACCTGGGGTCTATTTGAACCGATTTTTTTAAAAAATATCCTCCTTTAGGAGAATGGTCTTGAGCCAAAATCGTTCCTAAATAGAAACTAGCTTCTTTATTAAAATAATTTTGTAAAAGTGCTTTTTTATAATAAGAGGCAGCGAGAGATTTTAAGCCTTGCTCTTCTTTTATCCTTCCCAGCAAACAATAAACCCCAGAGATATCCAATCCTGAATTTAGAGCATCAATTAAATATATTTCTGCTTTTTGATGATCGCCTTTTCTAAACCAGTAATCTGCTAAGTAATAAAATAAATTACGATTTTGAGGAAATTCCACCAACAATTCATCAAACTGCATATCGGCGTTTAAAAGATATATTTTCTCAAGTAATATGTACGGCGTTCTAATGTCAGGGTATTTTGCCAATATCGATTTTGCAACATTTAAAGACTTATGCGTATTGCCAATATCGAGATAGATTTCAGAAATATTAACCAATGATTTAACCTCTAATTGAGGGTTGCTTCCGGATGATACAATATTTTTAAATGATTCTATCGCATCCTGGTATCTCTTATCCTGACGCAACTTTAATCCGATTTGGTAATTTGCTATTTCAGATTCAGGGTAAATATTTAAGACATCCAGTGAAATACTGACTTCATCACGCCAGACAACATTCCTAGAATATGTCAACCCTCCTAAAAATACCGGTATTATAAAAAACAGAGTAGATAGTAATCTATTTCTTTTAAATGTAAAATCCAAAGCTAAATAAACCCCACAAATCAATCCTACCTGAGGAAGATAAAAATGGTGTTCCCTGGCAACAGACTCTAACTGGATAAAGAACCTCCATGCGTAAAAACACCCTAACCAAAATACAAAAAATTTTATCTTCCTGTTTGCTCTTGCAACAAAAAACAGCACTAAACATATCATACCTAAGCAAACCCAAGCACTGAGGTCCAAGGAATCAGTTACCCGCAAATATTCATGGTCAAAGGAAAATCCCATCGGCAGTATAAATAATCTTAAGTAAAGGAACAACACTTTAAATTGGGTTAAAAAGTTTAAAAACCAAGAACTATACTGAATAGAAACAGATCTTGGGAAAAAAACTGCTAAACTATAAATTTTCCAATAGATTAAAAGAATTGATGCTGGAAAAACAAATAAACCGCATTTAAAAACAGATCTTTTAATACTCATTTGCTTAAAAAGCAATAGATACAAAAATACAACTCCAATATATAATGAAGCATTCTCTTTACTTATGAGTGCAAATATAAATCCAATAAAAGCAAGCACAGTCAATTTTTTATTACCTGTTCCACTGCTTTTAACAAAAAAATAAAAAGAATTCAATACGAACAACGTTAGCAAAAGCACCGATCTACCCATAAGATGATTTACTGCTTCAGCATTTATCGGGTGAAGTAGATAAATCAACGCAGCCACTACCGCAGCTCTTTTACTCCCCCGGGGGAATAGCGCCAATAGAAGAAGATAAATTAAAAACACATTCAAAGAATGAATTAAAATATTAAATATCCTATACCCATAAACATGTGTCTCGTTCAAAAGATAATTCAAATTGTAACTGGCCATTGTTAAAGGCCTGAATACACCCTTTACGTCTTGAGAAAGATACCCTTTGAAGTAAAAAGGAATAAATTTAAAATCACGAATTAAATAATTTTCTGTTATCAAATAATGGTCGCTAAAAACAAACCTATTATTTAAAGAATTGGAATAGGCAAGAAAACCCACCAGAAGGAATAAAAATAATACTATCAGGTTCTTCCTTTTCATATCAGGAATATGATACCACTGATAAAGAATATTTTTAAGCTCGGATAAACTTAAAGCTTATTTCAACACATTCAGCCTTTTTTCAGCTTCTTTAAAACCGGGATTTAATCTTAAAGATTCTTGATAAAAGATAATGGCATTTTTAAAATCATTTTTCTTTTCTTTTACCAACCCCAGCGCAAAAAATACTGAATAATCACCGGGATTAAAAATCAACACTTTCTTAAACTCCTCTTCTGCAAGGGAATATTTTTCTTGATTAAAGTAAATCTTCCCGAGATTAAAATGTGCCTTAAAGTTAGTGGGGGTAAACCTTATTTCTTTATTGTAGAAAACAACCGGATCACTCCACTCCCCATTGCGTTTAAAAGTTAAAAACGAATATGCAATTACAAGAGAAAATATAAGCATTATACTCCCTCGCGCAGGAAAACTAATCTTTTCAAAGAACCTCCCCAAAACCGGTATAAGAAAAATCAATAACCCTGGCAAACCTAAATATATCCAGTGTTCAGCAAAAGGCGCGTTGAGAGGATAAATCACATTGGAAATAAAGAGAAAATTTATTGAATACCAAACTAAACCGAACAGCTGAGCTTTATTATTCCTGACCAAATAACCTACTCCTCCTACAACTAACAGCAGTATAAATGGAACAATAAATTTCAAACTCCAAAAAGAATTAACAAAATCAAATACATAAGAAAGTCTTAAATTTAAGGGCAGAAAAACTACTCCTAAATATTTAAAAAATAGTAGAGGTGCCATCAGAAACCTCTTTGGCCAGGGAATAGGACATGCCATAAAATTAGAAAGTGCTATACTTCTTATGGCAACATATGCTAAAGAAATAAAGATAAACAGCCAAATAACTTTAGAAATTTTTCTTTTAAAAACTATCTCATAGCTGATAAATATTAAAGGGGAAAAAATAACAATTTCTTTGGATAAAATTCCTAAGGCGAACAATAATAAAGCCGGGAATATTAGTAATGATTTTCGGTATTCTAAAAATCGAATATAAAATAATAACGAAGCCAATACAAATAGTGCCCCTAACAGATCTGCTCTACCGGAAATATAACTTACTGCTTGAGTATTTATAGGATGTATCAGAAAAAACAGAGCAATTAAAAATGGGGCTGTGTTTTTTTTTATCAAAAAAACTACTAAGAAATATAATAAAATGGCATTAAATATGTGGATTATCATATTAGTCAAATGATACCCCATAGAATAATAGCCCCAGACTTTATAATCCATCATATAAGTTATAATCTGTAAAGGTCTAAAAGAATTTCCCATTATTTCAAGATGCAATATATCCTTGAATAAAACCGGGATATTTGAGAATGATCTTATTAATACGTTATTACCCACAAGCACATTATCATCATAGATAAAGGGGGAATTTATAGAATTGGAATATACTAACACTCCAATTATAATTAGAAACATTACCTGAAATTTTAGCTTTTTAAAAATCACTGTTTTTCCAAATTAGATTCTACTATCGCTAAGTTCAAAAGTGCAATTTCATCCTCTTTATCAATTGATAAAACTTTTCTAAACCAATTTCTTGCCTGATCATATTGACCCAGCCTTAGGAATAAAACACCTAAATTATTAGAGGATTCCGCGAGAGAAGAAAAAATATAATAATTCTGATTCTTCTGCGTTGCCAAAAAATAATGATAAATTGATTTTTGATAATCGTTATTTACGAGATAGACATACCCCAGCATCGTATGGGGCTCACAAGACTCTCGTGAAACACGAAGTGCGCGATTAAATAAAAAACCATCATTTTTAAAATAATCCTGATATCTAAATGTTATTACTGCATATACGCCAATCATTATTAAAAATATTTTCTTAAAATGTATTTTTTTGGAAAATATATACACAACAAGCATCGTTAGCCCAAATCCGGATAGATAGAAAAACCTCTCAGCCCAAAAATGTAAAGCAGGTAATATATTTGAGATAGGCAAATAGAAACATAATATCCAACCTGTCGCTATCGTGAGGATTTTCCTCTTTTTTAAAATAGAATACAAAAATAAACATAGAAAAAATATCCCCAGCAATACCCCCAGTAATACTTCATGATGTGTAATAATTTGATGTTTTAAAAAGGCATCTGTCACACTCAAGTTCAACGGTATAAAAGATTTAAAAATATACCTAAAAAACCCCGCTAGGGATGATAAAGAAGTTATGTAAGGAGTACCTCTGAAAAGCTCTATCCTGCTGCCAACCTGCCCTAAAATATAAATTCGGGCTAAGATATAACACGCTGCTACAGATGCATAAGGAATAAAATATTTTTTATTTCGGGGGAGGAAAAATCCAATTATAATAATTAACAAAAAAAATGGAAAAGCAATCTCCTTGCTCATTAAAGCCAATCCATATCCGAATACAGAAATCATAAGATAAATTATTTTTTTATTCTCCTCAAACACCAAATACATTAATAAAGATGAAAGGATGAAAAAACCTGCTAATAGATCTGCCCTTGCCCCAAGCCAAGATACTGTGGATACATTTAATGGTAAAACTCCATATAAAAGTGCAGAAATAAAGCAAACGTTTTGAAGTATTTTTAATCTTTGCAGGATGAGATAAAACAGCACTAGATTTAAAATATGTAATAAAATACTGCTCAAATGAAATCCCACCGAACTATCTCTATAGAGCAAATAGTCTAAAGTATAAGAAACTTTAAACAATGGCCGGTAATAATTACCATCTCCATAAGGGCGCAAGAGCGGATTGAAAAATACATCTTTCAATCCTTGAGAGTCTTT
Organism: Candidatus Saelkia tenebricola; assembly: GCA_030765145.1. GTDB lineage: Bacteria > Omnitrophota > Gorgyraeia > Kaelpiales > Kaelpiaceae > Saelkia > Saelkia tenebricola. The sequence continues at coordinate 52,236 of JAVCDA010000010.1, forward strand.
TATTATGCACTGTTTGTTTTCAATTTGAAAATGGTCCAGCCAAATAAATCCAGAATTTAAACTTCTAAAAAATACAATAAAAACAACAATAGAAATAATACCGAGATGCAACCAGGTCTTATCTTTAATAAAAAAGTTCTTCAAAATCTACTATGTTCACTCAAGAAAAACTGGATTTATTCGCTTTCTTTAATGTGAAGTTGCGCAACTTGCTCTGCAATAAGAGACAGCATAAATATGATTACCGAAGTCGTGATAAGTAGAAGGCCCATATTGGTAAACCTATGCGCCGAGATATAAGTATACAAATAATAAAACACACCTGTTAGAAAAAAGAAGAGAGATACCGGTAAAAAAATCTTAAAAGGAGAATAAATGGTGGCAATTTTAGCAATAATCAACATGAAACGCATCCCATCTTTAAAAGGACTTATTTTACTCTTCCCTTTTATTCTGCTATTTATCTCTACGGGTATAAACTTAACACTTCTGCCTGATTTTAAAAATGCTAATGTCAACGTTGTCGGATAAGAAAACCTGTTAGGGAGTAGATAAAGAAAACTTTTACAAATTTCTGTTTTAACCACCCTGAACCCGGAAGTTAAATCTAGAATTTTTCTTCCTGTTACATAAGAAGCTATTGCGTTAAAAACCCGATTCGCAATATCTCTGCGCCCAAAAGAACGCTTCGTCCTGGAGCCTACTATCATATCATATGATTCTGCCTCTTTGAGTAGAAATAAAATCTCTTCCGGTGGATGTTGAAGGTCTGCATCTAAAAGAACTATTGTATCTAAACTCGCCGCCCTTATGCCTGTTTTAACAGCTGCGCCATTACCGATGTTATAGGGATGTTTTATGACTTTTATGCCCATATCAAGAGCAACCTTAAAACTGTTATCCGTTGAGCCGTCATCAACAAGGATTATTTCTTTTTCATATCCGGAAAGAACTTCTTTTATTTTCTTTATCAATTCGGGAATATTTCCTTCTTCGTTATAGGCGGGAATGATGACCGATAACTTCATATATAAAAAACACCGAAGGAAGAACTTAACTGTCTTCCCTCGGATTCAAAAACAATTTATATCAATTAATCACCATGACTATGACTAGCTACAACACCTGTCGCTGATGAATAAACATAATCAATGCTATAGGGACATGCTGGCAATGCCTCAGATGCAAAGTAATTATGTTTAAAAGTGTTTTGTGTTAAACTACCAGGGAACAATGCATCCCCAGCTACTGCTGTTTTAGCATAGTAAGCTGCGATTGAGGACCTAATTGTTGCAATATTTCCATCACAAGCAGCTTGCTTAGCATTAGATTGTAAATCAACAAACTTCGGAATAGCAATTGCAGCTAAGATTGAAATAATTACGATAACCATAACCAATTCAATCAATGTAAAACCCTTCTTCATCCTGCACCTCCTTTTGATAATATCCAATTTTAAAATCCAATTAACGCTTTTATTTTCTGTATTAAAGCAGATTTTTAAATTTTTGTCAAGTTTTTATAATAACTTTCATATAAGGAACTTGCAAATAATTATACATTATAAAACGCTCTATTGTCTGTGATTGTAGAATTATTTAAATGATTATATAATGATTAGACGATGCCCTTTGTAGAAACAACAGATGCTATTTTAGGATATTTATTTGCTATTCTGCTTTTAGATGGCTTGGGTAAAGTCGTATTACCTAAAAAAAGGTTTGATTTCTTTTTCTTACGAATCTCCTTCGGAGTTATAATCTGCTCGATTGTTTTAACTATACTGGGGTTATTAAGTCTTTTGAATCAAAACCTTATACTCATACTTGCTGTGGGAACATACCTTTTATTATTTAAAACAATAAAATTAAACCTTCTAAATTACCTCAAACCATATCTTCTTAAAAAAACCAAATTAAAATTAACTTCATTGTTTTTTTTATTAATAGCCGCATATATTGTAATTATTCATATTAACGCTCTTACCCCGCCACTTTCCAGAGACGCCCTTAATTATCATCTATATTTACCCAAGATATACTTAGAACAAAATAGAATCCTAACCATACCTAATAATATCTATTCTTTTTTCCCCGCTTATTGGGAAGTTTTTTATACATTTCTCCTTACTATATCCAGTGATATTACAGCTAAATTATTCCATGCTCTTTTTCTGATCTTAACAATATCTTTAATAGCAAACATTTTAAGACTTCTTAAACCTGATTTAAAAGAAATAGATATAGGATGTGCTTCTTTGATTTTCATCTCTACCCCCTCGATTACCAAAATAGTCAGCTGGGCATATTTAGATATTACATTTTCTTTTTACTGCCTGTTATCGCTATATCTAATATTGAAATTTTACAAGGAACAACATACAAGTTTTTATTATTTGGCGGCAATATCAATGGGTTTTGCACTAGGCATGAAATACACCGGCTGGATATGGATCTTATGCTTGGGGCTTATCCTCTTAGAAAAAAAGGGGGATTTTAAAAAAACATTATTACCTTATTTGAAGTTCATCTCGATAGCTGCTGCAATAGCCTCTCCATTTTACATAAGAAATCTTTTTGTTACAGGTAATCCTTTTTATCCATTCTTTTATCCCCTTTTCGGAGGCACACATATGAACCTTGATAAATATACCTTACTAGGGATGTATTTTAGAAGCTATGGAGAGGGCGTTGATTTAAAAAGCCTGCTCTTTCTTCCCTACAGAATTTTATTCCGCTCAGAATTTGCTCAACCGCATAATTTTGACGGCAAAATAGGATTTTTATATCTTCTGGGGTTAATTCCGGTCTTCAAAAATATCCGATTCAAATTTTCGCCCAAAAGTATTCTTTATATTGTAATAGTTTACACGTTGTTCTGGTTTATTCTCAGTCAGCAAATAAGACTTTTAATACCTGCTCTAACCTTAATTACAATCATATATGGATTATACCTAAGCAAATCAAACAAAAAATATATTCACTATTTAATTTTAGTTGCAGCATTTTTTTATCTGTTTTATCCAATACAAGATTTTTATAAATTAAAATCTTACAAGCCCATTCTGGGCAGAGAAACTCGTGAGGAATTTTTAAGAAGAAATTTACGAATATATCCGATGATAGAATTTATTAATAAAAATCTGCCAACAAACTCTAAAGTAATGCTCTTTGATATCGGAGCTATCGCTTACTATGTAGATAGAAAGGTGTTTCAGGAAAGCATATTTGAAGATTATACATTCAAATTGAACTTGAGAATCTCTGCGTATACAGCAGCGCTTTATCTTCGAGAAAATCAGGTTGATTTTATACTCACAGATGAAGAATTTTTAAACACTTATGTCATCCCCACATTAGAAGCCAGAGAGTTAGAAAACCTGAAAATCTTTTATTCCAAGCACATTAAAGCAGTTTGTCAATATCAAAACTTTGTTCTTTATCAGCTAATATCAATATAAAAAACGATATTTAAATAACGTCGTGAAAGCTTTAATCCCATCTTTATAGGATATTTTTTTCCCCTCCCTAAAACTCCTAAAAGTGTAGCTTATCGGTTGCTGAATAATACGAAATTTATTCCTTATAACCTTAGCAGTAATCTCAGCTTCTATTTCGAATCTTTTTGATTTTAGTTCAAGGCTCTTCCAGTTCTTTTTATACATTACCTTATAGCAGGTTTCCATATCACTAATCCATTTAAGATAAAGAACGCTGGTACAAAAACTTAAAAATTTGTTGCCCAATCTATGCCAGATAGGAGTTTTAAAATCAGCGCTGAATCTAATACCATAAACCACTGTTGCATTACTATTTTTTAGAATATCAATTAACCCTACCAACTCTTGGGGATTGTATTCTAAATCTGCATCCTGAATAGCAATAATATCTCCTGTTGCTGCTTTTATCCCTTCTTGGATAGCATTACCTTTACCAATGTTTTCTTTTAAATTGATGCATTTTATTTTATGCGAATTTATTCTAAGATCGGCTATACTCTTTTGAGTATTATCGGTAGAACCATCGTTGATTACTATTATCTCTTTTTCAACTGCAAGCCTGAGCAATGTTTCTAAAACTACTTTAATCGTATTTTCTTCATTATAAACCGGAACGATTATAGAAAACATTTCAAAAATATCCCCCTCAAACAGTTCATTCCAGAAGCGAAAACCCTTGCTTTAAAGCAAGTTTACCCCTATTCTGCTCGCTTATTTTTGTAAAGATCACACCATGTTCGAAACCACTTTTAACAACTTTACTCCAGACAACATCTACCTCTCCTGTTAAAGGCCAATTCTCTTCGGGTAAATACATCCGAAAATAAAATCTAGATCCTTTCTCAAGCTTCTGGCTCATGAAAACTTTCATACCTGTAGTGCTAAAATCCTTTGTAATACCACGACAGCAAAAAGAATTGTCCTCTATTGAAGTCAACTCTATATCGAAACATAAATCTGTTCTCAGCGCTCTTCTATCTTCTTCAGAAGAAGAAGGTAGTTTGGGAATTTTTCGGTCTTTTACCCAGAATATTAAATACGGCAAAATGGCTATCAACGCTATACAGAAGACAGTTATATTTGATCTAATAAACAAAACCAATAACGAATATATAAAAAACATCGCTATAATAATTCTTAAATAACGGATTGTTTTTAAGCTTAACGAATCTGGTTTTTTATAAAACCATAATGCACCCAGACAAAATCCAAGGAGTATTAAAGCAAAATACACAGAAAATGTTTGAGGAAAACCTAGCAAAGATATCAAAAATAAAAAGAAAACAATGAAATATATTCTAATATTTTTCATCATGCTTTAAATAGTTGGGTCATATTCCACATCGGTAAAAATACTCCTAAAGCAAGTATCAAAACACCCACGGCAAGTAAAGCTGTTAATAGCGGCTCTATCGTAACAGTTAAAGCATCCACTTTGTTTTTTAGCTCCGTGCGATAATACTCGCTTAAAGAAGAGAGCACTACATCCATAGCTCCTGTTTGCTCACCTACTCCTATCATATTGCCTACTAATTGCGGGAACCAACCATCTTCTTTGATCATAGAAGAAAGTGCCCTCCCTTCTGAGACACCCTGATTAAAAACTTCGACACGTTTTTGTAAAAACGAATTGCCGAGTGTTTTAGAAACAATTTCTAAGGATTTAAGTATCGGAATACCCACACCATTAAGAATATTAAAAATAAAGCAAAATCTTAACAAGCTGACTTTTATAAATATATCTCCTACAAGTGGTATTTTTAATTTAAATCTCCCCCAAATAAGATTTCCTTTGGTAGAATTTTTCCAATAACTAAAACCACCAAGAGATGCAATAATCACAATAATTAAAACCGGAATATTGTGGAGCAAAAAATCACTTGTCCCTATCATCATTCTAGTGGTTAAAGGCAGGCTCATATTTAATTGATTGTAAACCCTTGCGAATCTAGGCACAACTAAAATAGATATAAATAATATCGCAAAAATAATCCCCGTTACAACTATCACAGGATAACGAAGAGCATTTTTAACTTCCAGAAGGATAGCATAATCTTTTCTCATTGTTTCGGCCAGATTAGTTAAAATAGAATCTAAATTCCCAGATACTTCTCCTGAAGCAATCATTTCGGTATAAATATCAGGGAAAATATCGGGAAAATCTCTCAAAGCTCCGGATAAAGCACCCCCCTGTTCAACTTTTGCAATCACCTGTGTAAGTACTGCTTTAAAATACTGATCCTGTGTTTCCTCGACCAAAAATCTTAAAGCATTAACAACCGGAATTCCAGCTTTAATAGTAGTGGCAAACTGAAGAGTAAAAACTATTAAATCCCTCTTTTTAACTTTTTTTTGGAATATAAATAAGTCTTTTTTTCTTACCTTACCAGAACCCGACTTGACTTGTTCAAAGCTTATAGCCAGAAATCCTTGTTCTTCAAAAAAATGCAAAAGTTCAGATTCACCGGACACAGTAATCCTACCTTTAATAGCCTGGCCCTTCTTATCGCGCACAAGATAACTATAAAGAGGCATCCTTATTGTGTCTCCTTCTTATCTTTTTTATTTTCTTTCGGAGCCCAACCATTTATCTTCTTGTTGTAAGTTTCAAGCTCTTCTTTCGCCAAGTTTATTTTCTCAACACTTGTAATTTTAGACTCTATTTCTTCTGTTACAAGAGAAGTTGGCTCTGCTTCTTCTATCAGCCCTTGACCCATAAATTCAACTTTTTCTTCACAAACCCGTGATACCTCATCTAAAGTAATCATGCCTTTTAATACTTTATCCACTCCATCTTCAAATAAAGTCTTCATTCCTTTCTTACGCGCTGCTTCTTTTAAGGCTACGACAGAACTCTCTGCTACTATCATCTCCCTGAGCTCATCATCAATAAGCATGATTTCAAAAAGCCCTACTCTGCCCTGATAACCAGTCCCCTTACAGGAATCACACCCCACCCCTTTATAAAGGTCTATTTTTTTACCGTATTTTTGTAAATGGAATCGCTCTATAACTGATTTGGTAGCTGGATAACTTTTTTTACACTCCGGACATATCTGCCTGGCCAATCTCTGCGCCATTACCGTAATAAGACTAGCAGATATCAAAAAAGGCTCCAGCCCCATATTGTGTAATCTTGTAACAGCGCTGGGAGCATCATTAGTATGCAAAGTAGAAAAAACCAGATGTCCTGTAAGAGCAGACTGCACAGCGATATTCGCTGTTTCTAAATCCCTGATTTCCCCAACCATTATTATATCTGGATCATGCCTTAATATCGAACGCAATCCGCTGGAAAAAGTAAGCCCGGATTTAGGATTTATTTGAACCTGACGTATTAAAGGCAATCTATACTCTACAGGATCTTCAATTGTTACAATGTGCTTATCAATTGTATTAAGCTCCATTAGCGCAGAATATAAAGTTGTAGTTTTACCTGAGCCAGTCGGACCTGTTGTAAGAACCATGCCATACGGATGTGCAATTGTCTGCTTAAACATATTTAAAGAATCGGTGAAAAACCCCAGCTTCTCCAGGCCCAAAAGAACATTTGATGTATCCAATATTCTCAAAACAACATTTTCACCATTTACCGTCGGAAGGGTTGAAACTCTGACATCTACATCTTTAGCATCAACCATCACTTTAAAATGTCCGTCTTGAGGAATTCTCGATTCTGCAATATCAAGATCAGACATAACTTTTATTCTTGATATCATCGCCATCTCCAAAGACTTTGGAGGAGAAGGGACCTCGTATAATATGCCATCAATTCTGAAACGTATTCTTAGTTTGTCAGGCTCCGGCTCAATGTGAATATCGCTTGCCCTATCCCTTACGGCCTGCGCAACTAAAAGATTGATTATTTGAATTACAGAATCTCCTATATCATCTCCGATTTCTCCTATTTTTTGAACTATCTTTTCTGCACTGGAAACAGCCCGGTAAATTTTGTCAATTCCAGACTGCATTTCAGATCTAGTAATAAAACATGGTTTTATATTAAGGCCTGTAAAACGTCTGACTTCGGAAACAACACCATAATCTATCGGGAAAAGAAACCCTACGAAAAACCATTTTTTTATTTTAAAAAGCGGCAAAATATTGTTTTTACGGGCTAAATCTTCAGATAACAGGTAAATTGCCTCTTTGGTGGGATCAATATAGCTTAATTCTAAATATGGAATTTTACAAAACAAAGACGATTCGATTAAAATCTGGGTTTCTTTTTCCGGAAGTATCTCTGTAAGAACTTTTAAAACATCATCGTTTCTCTGAGAAGCAACTGTTTTAGCTTTCTCTATCTGGGACGCTTCAACCACCCCATTTTCCACCAATTTATCCAGTAGCAGCTGCATATTAAATAATTTTTTTTATCTCTTCAAAAATAAAATCTATGTTATACACCTTGTAAAGAACCTTATCAATATTGCTGTCCTTGGCCATCTCCTGTGCATTTTCGGTAAGAGTATCTGTTATAAGAATTGACTTCATCTCTTTAAATCTGGAATCTTTTTTCAAAAACTTAAATAACAAAAATCCATCCCAATCCCATTGTGGAAATATCATCTCCAAAACTGCCACTTTGGGCTTTTGAGTCTGAATATAGTAGCAGGCATCAAAGGCTTCATCTGTAGTATAAACATTCTTTTCTGGGAAACCCTGTTTTATTTTTTCTGAAAGCAGATTTATAAATTGTGTATCGCTTCCACCAAGTATAATAAAATCCGAATTCATTACAAAATCTCCTTAAGAAGTCTTTCCGCTTCTTTTCTATCGTGAGCATCAGGTGCCAATTCCAAATATTTTTTAAGATAAACTCTTGCCTTATCGTAATCGTATATGTAATGCATGTAAATTAAGGCTATATTGTAGATAGCATCAGTATCTTGAGGTAACATTTCATTCGTTTTTAAAAATTCACCTAAAGCAGCCTGGTAATTATCCTTTTTTAAATAATGTACTCCAAGATTATAATGCAGAAATGCCTCTTTACGCAGATAAACCTGTTTTTCTTCATCAGCAACGCTTTCTCCGGCTTTTTTGAGCTGATAAATCAAGCTCGACATTGCTATCTCAGGATCTACATCTTCCACTTTCATTTTGCCTAAATCTACAACTGTTTTTACATCTTTTACTAACGGATCTTGGGAATTATCCAAAATCTTATCTAAAGATGTAATTTTTTTCTGCAGTTGCGTGTTTACCTCGGAAACTCCGCTTAAGACTTCGGAAATGTTCTTATAGCGCAGCTGAAATGTCTGTAATTCATTTTTCATCTGCTGATTTTCACCTTTAAGTTGAATGATTTGCCTCTCTTGTTTTGTAGATTCACTTTCAAGAGCGATAAATTCTTTCTCCAAGTTCTGAATCCGTTTAACTCTTCCTAGTATCTCAACTTCTTTCTGTTTTAACTTCTTTAAAAGAGATTCTTTCTCTTGGGTTAAAATCTGTTTTTCTTCGGTTAATACCAAAACCTTCTCAGCCCTTAGGCCTACTTTAATCCGATTGTCTTCTGCTTCTTCCCGGGCTTGACTTAACCCCTGCTCCGTCTTAAAAAGTTTTGATTTTAATTCTTCTATCATAGCCCTTAAAATTCGTGCTTCTCTAACCAACATATCTTTCTCTTCTTTTGTTAAGCTTAATAGTTCAAATGTTTTCCTGTTTTTTTTCTCAAGAACTTCAATCTTATCCTGGATACCTGATAGCCTATCCATTTCAGAATCGAGTTTCTGTTTTTGTTTGGCAATTTTTTTGAATTCCAAAGAAAGCTTTCGCAATTCAAGCCTCAAACGCTCATTATCCTCTTCAACTTTATTTAAACTGTTTTTTCTTTTTGAAACTTTTTCTATTTGTTTTTTTAGATTATTTAATTGTGAATTCAGCTGCTTCTTTTCTTCTCTCAAATCATCAATTTGAACATCTAATTCTTTAACGCGCGATTTTAATCTCGGAGTTTGCTCTACAAGCTCTCTCTTTGTATCTTTTAGAGCGCTTCTTAGGATTTCTGTTTCCCGGACTGCAGATAAAAGCTCTATTTCTAAACGGTTTACTTCCTCTTGGGCTGCTGATCTTAAGTCCCGCTCCTTATTGATTTCTTCTATTTTTACAGACAACTCAGATTCTACAGATTTTATTGCACTTGAATAATCTCTTCTGCTCTTAGAAATAAGTACCAGCGCTGCTGCAGCACACAACACCAGTACTATTAGCATAACTTTGGATTTTTTTTTACTTTCTTCCACAGTTTTATTCCAAATTTTTAGCCGGTTTAAAAGAGCTTTTTATTTCTATAATTTTATCTTCTTTTTTTTCCTGAGTTCTTACTATTGTTGCGGTAACAAAAATCAACAAATCTGTCGTTTCAAATTCTTTACGTTTATGTCTAAATATAAACCCTAAGAGCGGGATATTACCTAAGATCGGAACTTTATCAACAGTATCTATCTCTTTCTGTTTTATAAGACCTCCTATTGCTACTGTTTCTCCGTCCTTTAACTGCACTTGGGTAATTACTTCCCTTGTGTCGATATAAGGTCTTTCATCATTAGGCCCGACATATACACCTGTAAAATCGCTAACCACAGGATGCAATGTGATAGTGATTTTTTCATCCGGAGACACATGCGGTGTAACCTCTAAAGAAATTCCTACCTCTTCTTCATCGTAACCGGAGATTTCATATGTTCCGGTTTCTTCATTAAAAGTATATATCGGAATCGGAATTTTAGTTCCAACAAGAATCTTGGCTTGCTTATTATTTAAAGTCACGACTCTGGGATGAGAAAGTACTTTAGTATCGATATCTTGTTCTATAGCTTGTAAGACAGCCTGAAATTCTGTAAAATTCAATGTCCCGAATGTAAAATCACCTGTTGTAGCATAAGGAAAACCATGGCCATAGGGAAAAGCGTCTGTAGTAACACTCCCTGCTACAGTGGAAGAACCTATGTTTTCAGGGAAAAAACTTTTGGGACCCACTTTTCTGAATGGTAAGGTATGCGGCCTCTTGGCACCGGTTGCAGTTGCTTTCATTGTCCATTTAATACCCAGCTTTTTATCATCATCGATATTGGTCTCTATAATTTTAGCTTCAATAAGAACCTGGGGGGTTTCCTTGTCTAAATTTTCGATAAGCTTACCTACATTATCAATTGCGTTAGAGGTATCGGTAACGATTAAAGCATTCGACCGGGCATTAATTTCAATGGAGCCGATATTTGAAAGGGCTTTCTCCAAGCTGGGTTTAAGATCTTCAGCTACTGCATTGTTAAGAACAAACACCCTGGTAAAAGGAGCCTCTTTTTCTATTTCCTCAGGCGTTGTAACTTTAATAACCGACCCCTTCTTGGTATAAGCATATCCGTTGACAGTAACAATTGCATCAATTGCCTCCTCAACACTGATATTGAAGAATTTGACGCTGATATTACCTTCAACTTTATCTGATATCACAAGATTCAAACCAAACTGCTCCGCCAACAGTCTTAAAACGTCACTTATTTTAGCATCTTTAATTTCCAGAGCTGCAATTTTATTATCTAAGATTGTAAACGTCTGCTCTTGAGATACGGCAAAGGCAATGTTGTAAAATATCATAAATAATAAAACCGTCGCGATTATTTTCTTCATTGTATTAATCTCCTTTTTCTAATCTAATCATTATATTGTTTTTATCCTCTTCTAATTTAACAGTTATATTATTCCCATCTTCTTCTACAACAACATAATCTTCATCTATTTTTACAATTCTATAAACCCCGAGAATACCTCCCTCGCGATAAAACTCCCCATTAATCATCGCAATACCTTCTCCGCTTACATCTATTGATATCGCCTCCAGGTGTATTTTCCCCGAAAATTCTTCAATAGAAGATGCTGTAAAAGGATCTTTCTTCCATTCCTGCTTCCTATTTTGAATCCTTATCTCATGAGCACCGGGAGACAATTTAAATCCCAGTGTATCATCTTCGTTGAAAAAAATCTTTTTAAGCGTAACACGACCAGCGCGTAACTGAGGGGTACCTACAAAATATATACCGAATAAAAAACCTAATAACACTACGGTTATAAAGACAATTGCATACCTTTTCATATCTCCTCTTTCATTATAAATTCCATTCTCAACTTGATACTAAGAAAGTCTCCGTTAATCTTAACGATTTTAATTCTGCCAATTTCAAACATATTGCCCTTACCTTCTATATCTTCTAAAAATCTTGTGAATTTTAAGTAACTTGTTACCAATTCCAACTCTAACCCGTATCTTTTAAAATTATAACCTAGAGCCCCCTTTAAATCATAAAGATATTTAAACCCCCCCATTTTTATCCCATGTCTTTCTAATTCGGATATAACATTCTGAGCTGTTATGAGAAAATCTTTACTTGGGGAAATATTCTGAATTAAAGCCTTCCGACGATCTTTCAAGAGCTCTATATCTTGATCGATATTGGGGTGCTCAGCAAGTGCATTCTCTAAAGCTAATGAATTATTGGTTATAAACGCCAGCTCTTTTTGATACCCTCTGGCTTTTTCTATTTCCGGAGAAATAAAAATTTTGAGAACAAAACCCGCAAGCAGGATTAAACCCAAAATAGACGCTATTAAAACTCTTTTTACCTTTATAAGTCGCAATAAATATTTTAAATCATCCGGTTTAAAATTTCTAAAAAAACCCTGAATCTCTGAATTTAAATTAGTAAACATTTTAATTCGAAATATAATTCATTAGCATAGCTCTTATGCTTTGTGTTTAAAATCTTTAGCTCTTTAAAATAAATCGTACTTTCTAATTTCTCAACAAACTGACTTAAGATAGCATTGGGTGAACCCCATTCAGCAATAACACTCCCGTTCAATAACAAGACCCGCACCCCACCTTCTGTTTTATCTTCAATCTTACTTAAAGTAATCTCATCGGGAGTAACATTGCTTAATTCTTTTAATATCCCTATCCAATCTGGATATTGAGAATAAATTTTAGCAATACTCGTCTCTAGCTCTCCAACCTCATGCATTAATTCGTTTACCAGCTCGACTTTTTCAACTACAGGCACAGATTCTGAGTAAACGCTCTTTGTATCGATAACGATTTTTCTCATATAAGAAATATTTAATTTAATCCCGAAATAAAAAAACAACAAAAATCCCAGCAACATCCCCAGATAAAGAAAAACTTTATTCTTCGCTTTTTGGGTTTCCCGGATAATTTTATAATGGGGAGGTAAAAGGTTATATTTTTTAATGTCCGGATACAAACACCCCAGCATAATGATTGCCTCTGCTGTTAAATTCTGAGCAATTCCTGGGTCTAATGCAATATCATCACTAATACTTATCGGATCGAAATAAAGATACGGCAAGGAAAGTTTGCTTTCTATAAACTCACCCAGCCCCTTGATTTCTCCCCCTTCGCCGATCAGGTAAATCCCGGATATTTTTTCTGAAGTAAAACCACGTCTATATTCCTGGATAAACACATTCAACTCTTGATAAAGAATATCTAATGCAGGAGACAATAAAACTCTTAACTGCTGATAAGTGATTTCAAAGGAAGATTCTTTTTCTGCCGGATGGCTAACTTTATCCAAAATGCCTAACCTTTGCCTGTATTTAATTAGGTGCTTCCCTTCTCCCAACGGATACCCGAGTTCATTTACAATACCCCTTGCTGCTTGAGGGCTAATCTCTACCGGACCTGTTTTCGTATATACAGCTCTAATTAAGGCTTTCTGAATGTCTTTAAAACCAAAATCTATAGTTTTACAACAAACAACAAATTTATCTTTTAAAACAAACATTTCGCTATATTCTTTCTCTAATCTTAAAACTCCAATAGAATCTTCCTTAGGGATCAGTTTGAGACTGGAAAAAAGCGTCTCCGTTGCTATAGTTGAAGTTCTGACTTTTAAAACCTCTATTTCAAGATCACTTAATATACCAACAGCCCTGCTTGCAACCTCCTTGTTAACCCCCGAAACCATACCTGCAATTAAATCCTGAGCTTCGATCTTATTTATTCTGTGTCCCAAGTAATAATCCTGAAATTCGATCCCTGCATCATGAGTAATAACGTGAAAACAATGGCTTAGCGCTTCTGTCTTAGGCATTAAAGGCAAAACCTTGGCACAAGTCGCTACATAACTGGGAGAAAAAAGAAGATAAGCAGATGTAATATCTGCCTGATAAATTTCCTCAACATACTTCTTAAACAACATCCAAAAATCAGGACTACTAAGACCATCTTGAACATAAAAAGACTTGAAGTTTTGCAGAAGAAATTTCCCTTCTTCCTTTTTAACAACAGCCAGGCGTAAGTAATTCCCCCCTATCTCTATAAGGCAAAGACGTTCTTTCTTCTTAAATAACTCCATTGGAATTCATTTTATCACAATTGCTTAAGCAATCTCAAATAAATCATTTTCTTAGCTGTTGTTTCTATAGCAGCGCTAAGATTATATGCTGTTTCCAAACCGCTTGCTGCAACAACTATGCCATGTTTTTCCAGAATCAAAACCGGATGCGTGATTAGATTCCTCGCTACTTCATTAGCCAAGCTCTCTCCTCCCGGTTCATAAAAAGGGATTTTTTTAATTTTATCATTTAGGAGATGATTGAATTCCAAGTCTTTTGAATTCAAATCCAAGCCCAGCTCATCTAAGAGCGCAATATAAAAAGGGTGTAGATGAAATATTGCGTTATACTGCGGATTCAAAACATAGGAAAGCGCATGCATTTTCCACTCGCTACTCAAATGAGCTGTTCTCTTTATTAAATCAAGACCATTTTTTATCGAAATAATGGAAAAATCACTCATCTTAGCTGCTGATAGACTTGCCCCTCTATTTTTGATTATCACACTACTGCCCACTCTTAAACTGATATTTCCGAAACAGGAATATGTAAGCTTTTCCTGTGCCAAAAGATGGGCAAAGGAAATCAGCTCTTTTCTCATTTTCATTAGGCTGTTATTATAAATGAAACACATATTGATTAACAATAAGTATTTTTTAAACTGCTTATGCTACTCCTATTTTACGTGAAGCCCCATAAATATAACCGTAAAACCCCAAGAGCAAACAAAAGTTTTAGGCATTGCTAATTGTTTTTCTTTAAAATATAATCATAGTCAATCTAAACTTGAAAAGGAGTTAAAACTATGCTAAAAAAATTTAGGGAAAGAAAAAATATCAAATTAATATTGCTTATCACAGCCATATTAATTATCCCAGCCTTTATTTTCTGGGGCGTCGGAAGCACTTTAAGAACACGCGGAGATAATCTTTACGCCGGTATAGCTTTTTCAAAAAAAATTACAAAAACTGAATTTTTAAAACAATATCAAGCAGTTTACAATCAGGCTCAATTACTTTACGGGGAAAACATTTCTAAGCTGCAGGATTATTTAAATCTAGAAGGTCAAGCATGGCAAAGAATAATTTTGCTGCATGTCGCCAACAATAAGAAGATTAAAATCACAAATAAAGAAATAGTTGCATTTATCAAAAATTCTCCTCTTTTTCAAAAAGAAGGCACATTCGATACAGATACGTATAACACCATACTTAAATACTACATGGGTCTTAATCCCCGAGAATATGAAGAGCAAGTCCATAACAATCTAAAAATCAGCAAATTGATAGAAGAAGTTACCTTAGGGATAACCGCTACTGACGAAGAGGCTTGGCAAGCGCATAAAAAGGAAAATGCAGTTTATAAATTCAGCTACGTTCTTTTGAAACCTTCTGAATATTCTTTAGACACAGAATATTCAGAAGAAAAACTAATTACATTCTATCAAACTCATAAAGAACAATTTAAAAAACCGGAACAAGTAAACTTATTTTATTTAGCAGTAAAACCCGACTCATTCGTAAGCGATGCTGATATAACTGATATCGAAATACAAGATTATTACCAGCAGCACAAATCAACTTGGGAAGAAACCGAAGAAAGCGAAGAAAATGAAACGAGTGAAGAAAGTGAAGAACCTAATATTATTAGCGATAAAATACAGTCTGAAATATCCGAAATTCTTAAAAAAACAGCCGCCAAAAATATTGCCGAAGACTTAATCTGGAAAGTACAAGATGGAATTGAATCTGGATTAACTTTCAAAGAATCAGCAACGAAGAACAATCTTGAAGTTAAAGGAACCGGATTCTTCTCTCCCTGGGATCCTATTCCGGGAATCGGATGGGCATATAAAATTACTCAGCAAGCATTTTCCTTATCTATAGGAGAGATAAGCGATATAATAGAAATTCAAGATGTATTTTACATTATAGAGTTAATTGATAAAAAAAATCCTCATATTCCGGAGTTTGATGAAATAAAAGCAGCAGTTGAAGAAAGTTTTAAGACCCAACTGAGGGAGAAAGCAGCAAAAGAAGATGCTCAAGAAAAGTTAGATAAAATAATAGAGCTATTAGCGACAAAAGGCAGCATTGATGAATTTTTAAAAGAACACGATTTGGCTTTGAAAGAGACTGATTACCTATCTAGAAGCCAATACATCGCCCAAGTAGGAAATGCATCTGATGTTATTGACAATCTAAAAACTGCTACTTTAGGAGATTTTAATCCTGAAATTATAAAATGTGCTGCAGGATACATTATTGTAAAAATTGAAGACATAACAGCACCTTTAAAAGACGATTTCGAGAAAAATAAAACCCAACTCACAGAACAACTCTTAACAAAAAAGAAAGAACAACATTTAAATGATTGGTTCAATCAGATTAAAGAACGCGCAGATTTGGAAATATATTTCAAAATACCACGCTAATACATATCTATTAGCGTTTTTTCAGCAACTGATCCAAGGCACCTTTAAACTCTTCTATGTCTTTAAATTCTTTATAGACAGATGCAAACCTGACATAGGCAACCTGATCCAATTTATGTAAATTCTTCATTATTAGTTTACCGATAAAAGAACTGGGAATCTCCTGCTGATTTCTGGCTTCCAACTCTTTCTCTGTTTTCTCTACAATCTGTTCTAATTGCTCCATACTTAGAGGTCTTTTCTGAGAGGCCTTTTTTAATCCGGATAGAATTTTAGTTCTTTCAAAAGCCTCTCTACGACCATCTTTTTTGATTACCATTAGAGGAATATGCTCTATTCTTTCATAGGTCGTAAAACGGCGATGGCATTTTAAACATTCCCGACGTCTTCTTATAGTGATATTCTCAGAGCTGCTTCTGGAGTCAATCACTTTATCTTCTTTATAATCACAATAAGGACATTTCATAATACAGGCCTATAAATTTCCGGATTCAGAAATACATGTATTATCCACATCAGCCATTCTAACTTTGATTTTTGCCTCTTTGAGCATCTCCTGAGCAAGCTGATCCGGGTAACCATCAGATATAACAATTTCTTCAATACCTGCATTAATCAGCATCTTGGCACAAATAACACAAGGCTGATTTGTGCAATAAATAGTTGCCCTACGCAAACTTATCCCATGAAAAGCAGCCTGCAAAAGTGCATTCTGCTCGGCATGCAAACCTCTACAGAGTTCATGCCTTTCTCCGGAAGGAACATTCAGCTTTTCCCGTAAACATCCTGCAATCTCGCAATGGGTTATACCAGTTGGCGTGCCATTATAACCTGTGGCCAATATTCTCCTGTCCTTAACAATAACCGCTCCAACCCGACGCCTCAAACAAGTGGAACGGCTAGAAACAATGCGGGCAATTTGTATAAAATAAGTATCCCAATCCGGTCTTTTATTCATCTTTAATCTCGGGATAAAGCGGGAATTTTTTAAGCAAATCTAAAACATCTTTTTTAACATTTTTAATAATTTCACTTTTTCCGTTGTTCTTTAAAATTTCATCAATAAAACCAGCTATTAATATCATCTCTTCTTCTTCCATGCCCCTAGTCGTAACAGCAGGAGATCCAAGCCTAATACCGCTAGTAACAAACGGAGAAAGCGTATCGTAGGGAATAAGATTTTTATTGACCGTAATATTAGCCTCTTCAAGCCAGTTGGAGGCATCACGACCTGTAACACCATATGTAGTGTAAACATCTAAAAGCACAAGATGGTTATCTGTTCCACCTGTCATGACTCGATAACCTTTTTTAACGAATTCTTCACCCAATTTGCTTGCATTTTTGAGGATTTGATTCTGATACTCTATAAATTCTATCTTTCCTGCTTCTTGAAATGCAACTGCTTTAGCAGCTATTGCATGAAGAAGCGGTCCACCCTGAATTCCCGGGAAGACTGCAGAATCTATTTTCTTTGCAAATTCATTTTTTGTTAAAATCATACCGCCTCTAGCCCCTCGTAATGTCTTATGTGTTGTAGTAGTCACAAATTCAATGCCAGCCTCATTAGGATTAGGATGGAGCTTAGCAATTACCAGCCCTGCAACATGGGCTATATCCGCTAAAACATACGAGTTCACACTGGCTGCAATATCTTTAAACTTTTTAAAATCCAAAGTCCTGGGATAAGCACTATGCCCTACCACTATCATCTTGGGCTTATGTTTTTCAGCTAAATCTTTAACTTGATCATAATCTATTAAATGCGTTTTGGAATCTACTCCGTACCTTATGACATTATAAATTGCACCTGAGAAGTTCTTGGGATGGCCATGAGAAAGATGCCCGCCGGATGCTATGTCTAAAGCCAAAATTGTATCATTCGGCTTTAAAACTGCAAAATAAACAGCCATATTAGCCTGGGTTCCCGAATGAGGCTGCACATTGACATGCTCAGCATTAAACAGTTTTTTAGCTCTTCTAATAGCAATCTCTTCAACTTTATCTGCATATTTACATCCACCGTACCAGCGAGCATTGGGATAACCTTCGGCATATTTGTTGGTTAAAACACTAGCTGCAGCTTCTAATACGGAAATAGAAACTACATTTTCGCTGGCAATAAGTTCCAGATTCTCCCTCAATCTTTTAAGCTCTTGAATTAAATAGCCGTAAATTTCAGGGTCAGAATCTTTGATATGCCGATATAATTTTATTTCATTCAAGTTCTTGGATTTTACGAAGTCTTCTTTCATGCCTTCCTCCCTCAAAACTACTATTGAACCAGTTATCCAGTATATTTTTAATTTCTAAATCAGGTGTAAAATTAGCAGAAAATATTAGTACATTGGCGTTATTATGTTCACGTGCCATTTTTGCCATATCAGCATTCAAACATAGAGCTCCTCTAATACCTTTAAATTTATTCGCTACAATAGACATACCTATACCGCTACCGCAAATCAGTATTGCAGAATCAGCTTCTTTAGTGATAATCTTTTGAACAGCAATTTTACCGAAATCCGGATAATCGCATGGAGACTCATCATATGCTCCTACGTCGATAATATCTATATCCCGACTAATTAAGCAATCTTTAATGTTGTTTTTAAATTCAATACCTCTATGATCACTTGCTATTGTTACTTTCATTCTTAATCACCTCAATAATCTTAGAAAGATAAAATTTTAAATCCATTAAAAGCCCTTCATAAACCTCCGGAGGCTTACCAACAGGGTCAATTATATCTTTTTCTTCTAATTTTGCAAACTCTGTTAATAAAAAAACTTTATTTTTTGCCTCAGGCCAATCTTCAAGAACCCTGTTTTTATGCCTTCTCTCCATAACCAGAATCAAATCAGACCAATTTACAAGCTCTTCGTTCAACGGCTTTGATTTATGCCCTAAGAGATCTATATCAACATGCCGTAAAACCTCAATAGCTTCTTTGCTTGCTCCCATTCCCAAAAATGTTGCTATACCACAACTCTGCACCTGAACACTCAAACCTTCATCCTGGGCCATTTTTTTAAAAAGCGCAGCAGCCATAGGACTACGACAACTATTACCTGTGCAGACAAACAATATTTGCATTCAAAACTCCTCTATATCTTTAAAATTTATATTTTAAATCTTTTTTTTACTTCTTGAGTTATAAATATAGGCCCGGATCTCAAAATCTGAATAGGCGAAAAACTTAAATCCACAACGAGAGACGGCACGCAAAGATCAGAAGGACCACCGTCAACAATAAGATCGACTTTACCCCAAAGATAATCTATTGCTTCCTGAACACCTCTTGCAGGAGTTTGATGAGACATATTGGCGCTGGAAAGCCCAATCGGTTTTAAGAAAGCAAAAAGCACCTGTTGAGTAATATTATTGGCCGGTATTCTAAAGCCAATTTTACACTTATCTTTAGCTGTCATAATAAATGTAATGGGACCGGGTAAAAAATCCTTAATCAAAGAAAAATTTTTCAGGGATTGTTCCTCAATATCATAATTTTTAATCCAGCTTGAATCCGGGATACACACAGCATATGGCTTTTTATCCCGCTGATTTTTAACATTGTTTATTTTCTTCAAAGCGCAATCTGATTCCAAATCAAATCCTACCCCATAAACAGTCTCTGTCGGTAAAACAACAATCCCCCCTCTAGAAAAAACCTTAATTATAAAATCTATTTTTCCCTTTTCGGGATTAAAAGGCGTTATCTTTAGACACTCTGTTCTCATGAGAATATATTCTTCATCTTCTCGTCCTTTGCCAAAACAGTCTTACGCATATTTTCTTTATATCTTAACAATTTCTTTCTAATATGCTCATTACTTAACGCAATTATTTCAAGTCCAAATAAAACCGCATTTTTTATTCCCGGCTCACCTATACTCATTGTCGCAACAGGAACTCCCGGAGGCATTTGTAATATAGCCGCCAAAGAATCCACTCCTTTTAAGGCTTTAGAAGGCAAAGGCACTCCCACAACAGGCAATATTGTAAATGAAGCTATAACTCCGGGTAAATGCGCTGCCATTCCAGCGCAAGCAATTATAACCTTGATACCTCTTTTTGAAGCACCCCGCGCAAATTTCCTTACATCTTCAGGACATCTATGTGCAGAAAGAACTCTGACTTCAAATTTTACTCCGAAAGAATTTAAGATTTCTATCCCCGGCTTAAGCAGGGGTAAATCTGAATCGCTGCCCATAACAATACTGATTAAAGAATTATCCATTTACTCCCTCCTTTTTAAAAGCTTTATCGGAGATATCATTCCTGTAATACATATCATCAAATTTTATTAACCCCACAGCTTGATATGCTTTATTTTTTGCATCCTTTATACCCTCGCCCAAAGCCACGATATTTAAGACCCTACCTCCTGCAGCGACATAGTACTCATCTTGGCCTTCGGTAACTTTTGAAGTGCCAGCATGAAAAACAATAACGTTCTTAAGCTCTTTTATTTTGTCAATTCCGTATATCCTCTTGCCCGTCTGATAACTTCCTGGATAACCACCCGAAGCAAGCACAACAGCAATGCAATTTTCTTTATGCCATTCTATCTCGAAGTTATCTAATCTACTTTCTAAAGCTGCCATTATGACTTCGATTAAATCGGATTTCATACGAGGCAAAATAACCTGCGTTTCCGGGTCACCTAATCTGACATTAAACTCTAAAACAAAAGGCTCATTATTAACCACCATAATCCCGGCATATAAAACTCCTTTAAATGGAATACCCAACTCAGCCATCCCGTTAATTGTAGGGATTAAAATCTCCTGATACGTTTTTTTAAAAATTTCACCTTCTGCTATAGGCACCGGAGAATATGCACCCATACCACCAGTATTAGGCCCTTTATCATTATTATATATCTGCTTATGGTCTTGGGAAGAAACAAGGGGTATTAAATTTTTACCGTCTGAAATAGCAATAATAGAAACTTCTTCACCTTTTATAAACTTCTCTATTATGACTAAATCGCCTGAGGAACTAAAAACCTTTTTTTCCATTATATTAAATAATGTTTCTTCTGCTTCTGCTAAACTATCGGGAACAAAAACACCTTTACCAGCACAAAGACCATCTGCCTTAATAACTAAAGGATAGTTTTGAGTTTTAAGATATTCCCTGGCCTTTTGATAATCATCGAAAATTTCAAACGATGCTGTTGGAATACCAAACTTTTTCATAAATCTTTTGGCAAACACTTTGCTCGCCTCAAGTTTAGCAGCTTCTTTCATCGGCCCGAAAATTTTAAGACCTCTTTCATTAAACAAATCAACAATCCCTTCGACCAAAGGCGCTTCAGGCCCGACAATTGTTAAATCAATTTCTTCTTCCTTAGCAAAATCAGCTATTTCCCCCAAATTTTGAAGACTAATCTGAACAACTTCTGCTAATTCTGCAATACCGCCATTACCAGGTATTGCAAAAATTTTATCTATTTTCTTTGAAGTACTTAATTTCCAAATTAAAGCATGTTCGCGCCCCCCGGAACCGAGTACCAAAATTTTCATACCTTAATCTCTAAACAATATTAACTTTGCCATTACCTTTATCAATTCTGCCTATCTGTAATATTTTCTTATCTGAGGATTTATTAAGCCTAGAAACTTTCTTCCATTCATTCTCAGGAATTATTAAAATAAAACCTATACCCATATTGAATGTTCTATACATTTTTTGGTCTTTAATCTCAGCACGACGTTGAATCTCTTTAAAAACACCCGGAGTACTCCAGGATTTTTTCTCTATCACAGCATCTAAGTTAGGTAACAATATTCTTTCGATATTGTCATAAAACCCACCTCCTGTAATATGCGCCATGCCTTTGATTTTTACATCTTTGTGCAGAAGCGAGAGAACATCTTTTACGTATATGCGAGTTGAGGGAAGTAAAGATATACCCCATTTGTTTTTAACCTCTTTGATGCTAAAAACCTTTCTTATTAAAGAATATCCGTTACTATGCGGACCGCTTGACGGGAATCCTGCTATTATATCGCCTTTGCGTATTCCTTTACCGGTTATAATTTTATCTTTATCAACAACGCCAACTGAGAATCCTGCTAAATCAAACTCTCCTTTTTTATAAAATCCGGGCAATTCTGCAGTCTCACCACCTATCAAGCTCATTGCCGAATCACGACATCCCTTGATAATACCTTTAATTAATTCCGTACCAACAAAAATATCCAGTTTCGAAGTTGCAAAATAATCCAGGAAAAATAAAGGGCGAGCACCAGAAGTAATAATATCATTAACATTCATAGCCACTAAATCATACCCTGCGACAGAATACTTTTGGGTTGCTACACAAAGCTTGATTTTAGTCCCTACTCCATCTGTAGAAGATACTAAAACAGGATGCTTGTAATTTTTGAACTCTTTTGCACTGAAAAATCCGGCAAAAGGACCGATATCAGATAAAACCTCTTTGATTTTTGTTTTTTTTATAAGAGGTTTTATTTTTTTAACAAAGAGATTTGCCTTATCAATATCAACACCTGCTTTCTTATAGTCTATCATCAGAATCCCCTTTTGATTTTCTCAGGCCTACAGTTTGAACCTTTTATAGATAGAAACCACATTCTTTAAGTAGGAATCTATATCAAACGCACTGTTTATTTCCTGAGAAGTTAAATATTTTTTAATATTTTTATCTTCTGCAATAAGTTTTTTGAAATCCAGTTTCTCACGATACGATTTCAAAGCTGGTGTTTGAATTAAATCATAAGCTACAGAACGCGAAAGACCTTTATCAATTAAAATACCCATTAATTTCCCAGACGCAAAAAGTCCTTTTTTAAGCCAGAGATTGTTACCCACTGCATCTTCATTCACATTCAAACCTTTAACTATTTTTATCATCACACTCAACATGTAATTCAACAATATGAAAGCATCCGGCAAAATTATCCTTTCAACCGAGGAATGTGAAATATCTCTCTCATGCCAAAGCGTTATGTTTTCAAGAGCCGGGATTAAATATCCCCTTAATATCCGTGCTAAACCGGAAATTCTTTCGCAAAGTATCGGATTCCTTTTATGAGGCATAGCTGAAGAACCTTTTTGATTCTTTCCGAAAGGCTCCTGAATCTCATTCACCTCAGTTCTCTGAAGATGCCTGATTTCAGTTGTAACCCGTTCTAACGAGGCTGCTATTAATGCTACAGTAGAGAACAAATTTGCAAGCCTGTCCCTGGGTATAACCTGGGTTGATATGGGCTCTGGTTTCATTTCAAGCTTTTTTGCAACTTTTGCCTCTATTTGCGGAGACATACTGGCATAAGTTCCTACTGCTCCGGATATCGCGATAAAAGAAAGTTCTGCTTTTGCTCTCTTAAGACGTTCCTGATTCCTTAATCCTTCTGAATAAAATGAGAGGAATTTTAACCCCAAAGTCATTGGTTCTGCATGAATACCATGGCTCCTTCCAATAGCAGCAATATTTTTGTATTTTTTGGCCTTTTCTTTAACTACCTCAAGATAGTTTGTGATATCTTCTTCTATTATTTCTATCCCATCTTTAATCTGTAACGCTAAAGCGGTATCTAAAACATCGGAGGAAGTAAGACCTTTGTGGATATATTCTGACCCAGGACCGATATTTTCTTCCAGATTTTTAAGAAAAGCTATCAAGTCATGATTGGTCTGCTTCTCTATTTGTTTGATTCTTTTAACATCAAACCTTGCCTTTCTTTTTATTGTTTGAAACTGATTCTTGGAAACAGGAACTTTCTTCTCATCAACCAAAACTTCCAAAACAGCAAGCTCAATATCTAGAAGATACTGAAAACGAGCCTCCTGTGACCAAATTTCACTCATTCTGGGTAAACTATACCGCTCTATCATGGGGAAATTTTCACACAATAAAAGGTTTTTGTCAATTCTGGATTAACTCTTCCTTTTTAAAATTGCAATACCAAACTCGTTGGATGTAAAAGGCATGGGGCCGAATTGTTTGATAATTTCATAATTCTGATTTATCCAAGCCGAGATTTTCCTACCGTAATCAATACCGAAGAAAGCATAGCCGTATTCAGAGGTGGGCCTATGTATAATAACAAAATAATCTATATCATGACTCTTAATCTCATCTATCATTTTTTCTTCACCGGTTCTTTCACAGCAAGGAGGAACAAATGTATAATACCTCAGAGGGTTTTTCCTCCCGGAATAAAAATTTATCCCTACCCCTTCAGGAACAACAACTACTGTATCTTCAACAGAAGAATGTTCTATCAAATACTCAACCGCCTCCCAATACCTCAATGTTTTAGGTTCGGGAAAACAAAAGATGCTCCCCATTTCCGTATCCACTTTTACATTTTTAAGAGCATAGAGATAAGAAGAAATACTCCAATAAGGATTGACTAAAAACAGAAAAAGACAAAAAAGCAGAGACTGAAAAAAAAGCATTGAAAAATTATTAATCCGAATCTTTTCCACAACCTCCTTAACTATTTGAAAGAAAAAAATGTAATAACAAATAATACTTAAACTCATCATATAAAACCCATACCCGTAGGGAGTGGTTTTTAGAATAATCCTGGCAATGGTTAAAAAAGAAATAAGAAATAATGAGAAACAAGCTATGTTTTTCTTGAAATTACCCCCATGAATCATCCTCCAAAAGAACAAACACATCCCTATCAATAACAGTAAGACTAAGGATCTATATTGCAAAAAATTCTTACCTAATAAATTCCAAGCCAAGATGAAGGAAAATATTATAATTATTACTCCTCCTAATGATAAAACAAAATTAGATTCTTCTTTTTTATTTAGAAAAAATGATGATATTGAAACAGCGCCTATCCCCAAAAGCAAGATAACTATTATATGCAAGATAAATGATTTAATTATTAGATAGCTATTTAAGGCAACGTTATCCAGCCCTATCCAGCTTATATTAATTACATCGTTTTTCGTTATGCCAAATTTTACAAGGTCCAAAACAGATTCTTTAAACCCCACGAATGCCTGCATTTTAATAATAAATAAAACATAGCATAGTATGCTGATAAAAAACGGAGCAATTAAGTACAGATTAAATTGCCAAAATTTCTTTCTGTTGGTTTTTAAAATAAAAAATTCTCCCGCCAGAACAAACCCCGCCCAAACCGGTAGCGACATATCTCCCCGGCATAAAAAAGCACATACTAAAAAACCTCCCCACCCCAAGAGGTTTTTTCCATTTTCATAATATATAAATTTTAAAAAATAATACAAAGCTGCCGTTATAAACAATATGAAGAATGTTGCGGCAAAGCTATAAGGTAAAATAAAATTAAAAATCCCACCACTATAATACCCAAACGCAAAAACAAACATAAAAGTTATAATGACCAAAAAAGACCCTGCTTCATTCAAAAAGAAACGGGATATTTTATAAAGAAGAATCGTCATTAAGGCGGTTATACCAACTCCTGCCCCGACTAAAGAATAAATAGAAACCCCGAATATCTTGTATACTAAAGCCAATACATAGGGCGGTAAAAAACCGTATTCATGGAACAAATCTTTATAAATTACTCTACCTTCTAAAATCTGTAAAGGCATCCATAACTCTCGAGAAGTATCTACAATAAGATTGCCCCATTTAAGCCAGCTCGTAAAAAGCAGGTATATGAAACAACCAACTGCTGCGAGAAAAAATACTGTTGTAAGATTTATGCGCTTATATCCAATCCGCATGTCTTAATATTGTGATAAAAAATTATCCACTGTGTTTAGAAAATACTCCACGTGTTTATCTCCTAAATCCTGATGGACTCCGATATGTAAACCATGATTTCCGATAAATTCAGCGTTAGGGAAATCCCCCAAATTATATCCTAAAAAAGAAAAGCCTTCACATTGAGTAGGCATAGAAGAAAACAAATCCCTTGTTTCAATACCCTTCTTCTCTAAAAACTGAGACAATTCCTCTCTTGTAAACGGCGCATCACTTGAGGCAATAACCGCAAAAGCATGGGGACCTATTTTTTCATACGCCTCTTCTTTGATAGTCGTTAAATAAGGTTTAAACCTTTGAAATCCATCCACCATAGAGATTAAGTTCTTTCTCCGCCTTGTTATAATTTCCCCATAATGACTAATACTGCCTAAACCCACAGCCGCCTCTATTTCATTCATTTTAGAAGAATAACCGATTCTCTCAAATATAAATCTGATATCCTTCCCGTTTTTAAACCTCTCTGGACAATATCCGGAATTAATATTTAAAATACACTTCTTACATTTACATGCTCTGCCATGTGACCTTAAAGAACGTAAAATTGAAGCAAAATCTTCTCTATCTGTAACAACAATTCCACCCTCAATAGTCGTAATAATATGGGCTATATACAAGCTGTAAGCAGCTATATCAGATAATGTTCCGATTTTTTTACCCTTATATTCAGCGCCATGGGCTTCAGCAGCATCTTCAATAACATAGAGTTTATGTTTTTTAGCCAAAGCTGTGATTTTATCCATATCAGCAGGTTTACCCATAAGGTGAACTGGCATTATAGCACGTGTTTTTTCCGTTATAACCTGTTCGATAAGACTTGAATCTATATTTAGAGTTTTTCTATTGATGTCAACAAATACAGGCTTAAATCCAGCCTCTAAAACAGCATTCCCCGTAGCAACAAAAGAGAGCGCAGGAATTATAATCTCGTCCCCCCGTTGTGCACCAAAATCATAAAGCACGGCCAATGCTAGAGCATCTGCATCTGTGCCGCTGCTTAAAGCAACCGCTTCTTTTACCCCTAAAAGCGATGCAAATTTTTCTTCAAATTCTCTAACATATTTACCGCAAGACAATCGATTAGAATTTACAATCTCTGTTATTAATTTTTTAGATTCCTCGGTAATAGAAATCGTACCAAAAGGGATTTTCATTTTAGAATTTCAGATGCTAGTTTATATCGCGAAGGCACACCTATATCGATGAAAGGGTTTTCTGTTACATAACCATAAAAACTTTTTTTAACAATACCTGGGAAAAACTGCTTTTCTAAAGAAAATGTCTCACCTTTAGGAATCAACGATAAAACACCTTTATTCATAAAATAAATTCCAGCATTAACATAATTATCCTTTTTATTATCTGTCTTTTCATCAAATGAAACAACCTCTTTGGCTTCATTTAAAAAAACACTGCCGTAATCTTTAACTGCATCCGCAACAGATAAAACAATGGAACAGAAAGCATTTTTTTCAATATGAAACTTTGAAAAATCTTCCAGATCAATGTCACAGAACGAATCACCGTTTAAAATCAAAAATACCTCACTCCCGATAAAAGACTCTGCATTTTTAACTGCCCCGGCTGTTCCTAAAAGCTTTCGTTCTTGGGAAAAAATAATTTCTAAAGGTGTTTTTCTCTTGGTGTAATACTTCTTTATAACATCCGCCTTGTAGCCTACGCATAATATAACCCTCTTGAATCCAGCATCTGCGATATATTTAAGCAGTATATCTAAAAAAGGCCTTCCGTTAATTTCAATCATAGCCTTAGGCTTATCTTTGGCAATAGATTGAATCCGCTTCCCTTGCCCCCCGCAAAGTATCAACACATCAGAAGGAATCATTTAATATCCGGGGTGGTATAGTGGATAATCTGACTGCCTTCGTTTTCAAAACAAAATTGAACTTCTAAGAGATTCTTCAATTTCTCTTTCACATTTTGTTTTCTATCAGGCGGAACAAATAAAAGCATGAATCCTCCTCCACCTGCACCTAAGAGTTTACCTCCCAGAGCCCCGGATGAAAGAGCAACGTCATAAATATTATCTATCGCAGAATTAGATATCTTACTTGAAAGGGTTTTCTTAAATTTCCAAACCTCATGCAGCATCTGTCCAAATTCTGAAATATCCTTATCTTCGTTAAGAACAATTATCGCTTCATTCACCATCTGCTGTATAAACTTAAGTTCTTTTTCTTTTTTGGGGGTATTTTTAATCTGTTCTTCTGCAATATCTGAAGCAACCCGAGATAATCCCGTAAAAATAAGCATTAAATGGTTTTCCAGCTGGATAAGCTTTTCCTTTTTGACAGTAACAGGCTCTACCCTGAATTCATCATTTTTGTTAAATACTATTTTATTGAATCCTCCATATGCGACTGCAACCTGATCTTGAAAGCCTACGTTTTCTTTTAAAACATCTCTTTCTATATGAACAGCTTCCTTGGCTAATCTATGCTTGGAAACCATCATACCCCTTAAAGCATATAAAGAATGTAACAACCCAACAACAAACGATGAGCTGGAACCTAAGCCCGAACGCGCCGGCAAATCCCCGTCATGATGGATTTCAATCCCCTTATCGATATCACAGAATTCCAATAACGCTCTGGCTGCAGGATGCTGAATTTCGCTAACATATTGTACATTTTCTATTTTGGAATATACTATCCTGTGCTTATGTTCAAAAAACGGCGGAAGGTACCGAAGAGAAATATAGCAATATTTATCAATTGTCGTAGACAATACTGCACCTTCATTTTCGTTATACCAGGCGGGATAATCTGTTCCGCCACCGAAAAACGAGATTCTAAACGGGGTTCTGCTAATAATCATAATATATCTTACCTTTTTTAAAAAATTATTTTACCACAATATAAATCCGAGGTATATCCTATTAAAGCAAATTTTTCGTACCGCTATTCTTAAAAACACCTTTATACATGAAATAGATAATCGAAGATATAATAGATATGCTCAGCAAGAAATAACAAAAAATAGATATTTTATAAAACCAATTGCCGAATTTAAATACCACCTCGGACTCTCCGCATGGAATCATAACTGATTTATATCCGATGTTAGACTTAATTAAAGGAGCTTTTTCTCCGTTCACATAAACACTCCAGTGTGGATGATATGCATCTGCATAGTATAAAAAGCAATGCCCCAACGCACTATCAGCCGTCAATAATCTTAACCTTAGCTCATTGAATGAGAACTTTTCGATTTCAATATCCGCAAATACTCTATCGTTATAATTTTTGAAATTAATTCCTTCTTGTGAACGAATTAATTCCGGAAGCATATAATCAAAATCACATCCAGCATCATTTGCTGCTGCAAAAAGCATGTCTCCTGAAAAATCCTCGTTGATAAATATTTCGGCTAAAACTGAATTGTCTTCTACTCTGTTGAGCCTATTAAAAACCTGCAGTTTCGGATAATCAATCCCGGAATATTTCCTGTAAATATTATGGACATAATTGGGGATTTTTTTCATTGTATCCAGATAATCCTTGATTGACTTGAGCATAAAATCCGTCCTGTAGATTGAAACTGCTGAATCAGTATAGAAGAAAGATTCGATTGTTGAATAGGTAGTATACTTTGAATATACAGACTTCTCCTCAATGGGTGCATAGAAAAGCCGCATCCTCTCATTATCAGGCCAATATTCTTGTGTATTCTGAAGCCTTTGAGAATTAAAATCATATTTATAAGGTCTAAAAAGCGCTATTGTTTCTTTTGATGCCCGCGGCATTCTGGTAACAATTAAAGAATATTTATACCCTAAGAAATCCAGCCCCATTAAAATAAGCAGCATGTTAATTAAATATCTTTTCTTGAATTTAGTTCTATACATACACCAGAACGCAATAATCCCCGCGGCTAAAATAAGATAAGGAATTTTGGATAACAGAACTCCCTCTCTTCCAGTAATAAACCAAAAATAGCCCGAGTGTAAGAGCGGTGCATTTAAGATAAAAAACCCGCTTATTGCCATCAACAACATAAGCGGAATGAAAACCACCCGCTTATCTTTCTCCATACGCTCTAAGAACAGATCAAACCCGAAACCGGCATACAATATCAGAAACAGTTTAAAAACAGTCGCAGTTAATCCAATGTGCCGGAAGTACTTTCCAAAAGGATATAAATAATAGAACAACAAAGACACAGGAGATGTTAGAGAGAAAAGAAAAACCACTAAAGCAACCAATCCTACTAAAAAAGATATTCTTCTTCTGTTATAAAAAATTGATATTAAAACAAATGGCAAGAGTAAAAACCCCGAATATAGGTTAATATCCCTTGAGGTGCCGTATCTTTTAAAAATCTCAGCGTATTTAGCCCAGCCGATAGAACCGCCGTATTGTAAAAAAAGATTTAAATTGGTGAAACCCGAATTATTTCTGGAGCTACTTAAATAGGAAATTGTATTATTCCCATATTTAATATAATAAAAGCTAAAAAACATTACAGTTATTAAAACTAAAAGCTTTACTGCATTTCTAAACCTAATATTGCTTTGTAAAAAAACCTTCATCTCTTTAAAATATATACCAGCAGCCAATAAAACATATACAGAAACGATAAAAGAAACAAAAATTATACAGTATATAAAATTTCCATAAACAGTAAGTATGGAAAATAAAATGGAAAATATGAAGTATTTGAAATGTTTTGTCAATAAGCCCTTGTGGATACAATAAATCAGAATAGGAAAAAAATAATAAATATGAAAATTCCACCAAATCTGCGGATACCAGATATTGGTTCCCAATAAAGCAAGGGCAACAAAAATTGTAGTTTTTATATTTTTATAATACAGCGAAGAAAGCAATATCACCCCACTCAAGAAAAAAATCTCTTCAAACCAAATAGCAAAATAGAATAAATAAAGATAATTGATATTAGCTGTAAACAATCCCAAAAAATAAAAAATCGGCGATAACAGTGTTAGCTGCGGTGTAAAATGATAATTCCCTACAAATCCTTGCGCTACAAATGGGGTCCAAAGAGAGAGAGAACGATTTTGAACAATTTCATTAAAATAAACATATTGCTGCTGTAAATACTGAAAAGTATCGTGGGCAACAGGAAATCTCTTTTGACAAATAATAACGACATAGATAATACTGAAACCTAATGTAATTATAAAAAATATCTTTGCTCTGGAATTTAAAAACATTGCTTTTCTTCCAGCAATCTTCTTTTAAGGGGGATTTGCGTCATTCTTTCGAGGTGTTCTTTGGTCTTACAGCCAAACTTTTGCTCAATCATAGCCAAATATTCCGGCCTGCTATGATACTTTATAAATGCCTGATCGCGGAATTCAAGCACCTCATGAGGCTTTAAATATTTTGTACCCGCCGGGACACATTCATATCCGTATAAAGCATATGTTTTCCAGCTTTTTAGCTCGCTATCTTTCTCATAAAGATCTGTTCCGGGATAGGCAAATACAGGATAAATATTCGCCCATTCAAAATTATACTTTGTGAGAAACTCATAGGTCTGTTTCATAGTATCAAAGGAGTCATTCCATAAACCAACCATGACATCCGCACAAATATGAACTCCTTCGCGTTGTGTCATTTTTATAACTTCATCTACATTACGGACACAATTCTTATTCGTTTCAGCCAAAATTTGCGGATTGGCTGATTCAAAACCATAGGATATCCAGTTCATACCCACCTCTTTAAGCATTTTAAGCAACTCCTGATTAATAGTGTCAACCCTAGCATAAGACCAGATATTTAAATCATAATTTTTAGCTTTAAGTTTTGTGCAAAATTCTTTTATTCTTTTTGGATTAACCACAAAAAGCTCGTCTAATATCTTTATATGTTTAACATTGTATTTTTCAACCAATATGCTTATTTCATTAATAACGCTATCAATGCTCCTGAAACGCTGGACTCTTTTACCGTAAAGATTATTGATGCAGCAAAAATTACATTTAAACGGACAGCCAAAACTTGTCCAGATAATCGCATAAGGAGTCCTATTATCCATATCGCCAAAACAATGCCAATTATGCGCCCTATATCTAGAAGGATTCATAACTTCCCAATTAACCATAGGTAGAGTATCCAGATTACCTACTAGATCAGCATCCTGCGTCTGCCGGTAATATCCTTTTTCTAAATAAGACAGCCCGGAAATATCTTCTATCTTTTTATTGCCGCCTAAGGCAGAAAATAAGTTCACTATTGTTTCATAGCCTTCACCTCTGATAACAAAATCAGCCTCTGTCTCCCGCAACGTCCTTTCAGGTAAAACTGTAGGATGAGGGCCCCAGATAAAATACTTAATATTTGATTTTTTTAATGCAATTTTTTGGAAAAATTCTACAATCCCGGCCATAGTCATAGTAGAAGAGGATGGATTAGCACCTGTACAGATAAGCCCGCAAAGCAAAGGCTGTTTTTCCTCAATAATCTCAATTAACTCTTCCATCAATATACCGTCCACGTCTGATTCAATCATATCAACTTCTATGCCTTTGGATTTTATGTAAGAAAAAATCAACCCCATCTGCACATTGACTGGAACAGCTGATAACTCATTTGCAGTATTGGCATAAAGTTCTTTTTTGGCATTTACAGTAGCAAGGACTATTTTATTCTTCATATTATTCATATTTGTAATTGCAATAAAAAATCTTCCTGCGCAGAAATCTTGCTAAATCAAGTTCCGGCGCAAAACCATACCATTTCTTTCTGAGTTTAAATTTTTCCAGACATCTTAGAGGAGCAAATATCAGCCTTAAGATAAACCTTACAAAACCGTTTTCTACTCCTCCAATAGCATTTGAAGAGCTGTTCGCCAAAATACTTGTGTAAGTCAAGTTGCCTATTTTTTTTCTTTCAGAATACTTAAACCAAGGCAGCTTTCTACCCTCAATATCATACTCATCGGATAACCAGTTAGTCCAACCCTGAAGACTCTGGGGAGGTTTTAATCCCATTTTTAAAGCTAATTTATATAATGGTGTACCGGGAAAAGCCAGATAAGCACCAATAACCTCAAATTCGGCTCGGGGATTATCTTTTTTAAGCTGGATAAAAAGTTCGATTGTTTGATTGATTTCATCGAAAGTCTCCGTAGGAAAACCTACCATTAAAGCAAATGCCGGAATTATTCCGAATTTCTTCGCTTTTAAATTGGCTTTGATTATCTCTTCGCGAGTAATACCTTTTTTCATTAATTCTAAAATCCTGTTCGAACCTGACTCAGCTCCGAATTTTAAAGTATCAGCACCGCTTTTTTTTAACATAACAACCGTTTCATCAGGCAATTGGTTGAAAATGTCAATACGCGTTCCTGATGTATACCATTTTATCTTGAGTCCGGATTTCACTATCCCCTGACATATCGCATAAGTCCTATTTTTATCTATATAAAACTCATCATCCCTTATCCAAATACTATCGAGATTAAATCTCCTAACCGGCTCTATAATCCTTGATAAAGATTTCTCAACAGACATAGGCCTCCATTTTCTAAGCCTCAACGTAGCACTGGAACAAAAACCGCACTCAAAAGGGCAGCCCCGGGAAGTCTGACCAATATCCAAACTACGCTTAGCCTTTTTAAGATAAAAATCTCTATGAATATATTTTTCTACATCAATTAATTCCCAAGGTACCGGCAAAAGTTCTTCTACATCAAGCAGCGGACGTTGAGGCGTAACTACAGTCTGAATACCATCTTTAAAAACAATCCCTTGGATCTTATATAAGTCCCCATTTTCTTTGAAAGCTTCTACTAATTCAGTAAAAGCTATATCTCCTTCCCCCACACATACAACATCGACATGTTCATCCGCCAATGTCTGCTCAGGCACACTAGAAGGATGCGTCCCCCCCCAGACAATAGGGATTTTATCGCTTAAGGTTCTGACGATTTTTGCAGCTTGAATAGCAAAACTAATTTGAGTCCCGGTCATAGATGAGATCCCCACACAAATAGGCTCTTTTCGTAAACTATCAATAAGCTCATCCTTCCAGAAGTGATTCGTTCTTTGATCAATTATCTTCACTTTATAACCCCTTTTATTTAAAGGAGCTGCAATGGCTAAAACCGAATGTGGCGGCGCGATTGTAGCCCCGAAATCTACACCGGTTTTAGGATAAATTAATATTACATCTATTTCTTTCATCTTAAATTATTGAATTTATTTTCCCGATACCATAGCAACGTTTTTTCTATTCCCTCTCTTAATGCAACTTGCGGCCTAAATCCCAAAATATCTTTTGCTTTAGTTGTATCTACACGCCTTACGGGAATAGTCGTAGGCTTAGAAGGATCGAATTTAATTTCAGCCCCCCTGTAATCATCAACCTCAAGCATGATAGCGAGCAATTCTTTTATACTCACTACCTCACCTGCCCCAATATTAAAAACATCATACCCATGAACTCTCTCCATAGCAAGAAGCATAGCGTTAATAAAATCTCCAACATAAATTAAATCTCTTAAGTTTTCTCCTGTACCCCAAACTTCAAGCGGGTTTTGCCTTTCTATGACCCTTCTTATTAATGCTGCGAACACATGTGATGTTGCAAACTCAAAATCATCATGTCCGCCATAAATGTTTGTAGGACGCAAAATAATTGTCGTGATAGGATTTTTAACTTTTTGAGCATATATTCTACAAAGCACCTCAGTATATCTTTTCATCCATCCTACACAAAAATATTTTTCATACGGCTCACCAACCATCATCTCATCTTCCTTAGCTGCCCCCTCACTCGGAGGATAACCCGTTGAACTGCTTAGCCATAAAAACTTCTCAACACCTGCAGAGTATGAAGCCTCTAACAACTGTGCATTCATTAATATATTGGGAGTAAGATGAATAAGAGGTGTTTTTTCAATAACTGCAGCACCGGAAGTATTCGCTGCACAATGAAATACTAAATCTATCCCCTTAACAGCTTTTATGCAATCTTCCATTTTTGTTAAATCACACTTTAAATATTCTACTTTTTTATTCAGAATAACAGGCTCTTTTTCGTGAATAACAGCTTTAAGAGCTATATCATTCTGCAATAACCTCCTAATCAAATTCGTCCCAATAAAACCTGCTCCGCCTGTAATAAGAATTTTTTTATTTTTAAAAACAGTCATATTAATATCCGCGGTTTAAAAAATTTTTTCATAATCATTAAAAACTCATAGGCTCCATTTTTTAACGGCTTCATTTTTCTGACCCCTCCTATTCTAACAGGCTCATCTGCCGATATTTCTGCTATTTTTAAATTATTTCTAACTGCTTCTATCAATATCTCTGTTCCCCAGGCTACGGTTTTTGTATCTATATTAAGTTTATCTATTGCCTCTTTTCGATAAGCACGGAACATAACCAAAACGTCGCTAAGGAGAGAGCCAAAGAGAAAATTCACTAAAGATGTAAAAACTTTGTTGCCAAAAGCCGTAACTATATCATCGTCATCGCTTTTTGCATTCCCGCAATACCTTGATGCAATAACAATGTCATTACCTTCTTTAATTTTTGCAACCAATTCAGGAATTTTATCAGGAATAGAATTCCCATCCGGACTGAACATAACAATTATATCTCCGGTGGTTTTTGCCATTGCTTCATGAAATGCAGCCCCTGCACCTTTATCCTGCTGAATAAATATAAAGTACCCGTTTTCTTTTGCATATTCAATTGTTCCGTCATGCGAGCCCCCATCTACAATAATCAGCTCATCAAACCATTCTTTTTTAATCTGCGGCATAATAACTCTCATACCATCAATCTCATTAAGCGTGAAAATTATAAGCGATACTTTCATATTATTTAAAACATGCTTCTACCTTGAGCCCCGTCTACAGGAATAGAAGCTCCATTGAGTAAAGCTGCTGCTTGGGAACAAATAAAAACAACAACTCGCGCTATTTCATCAGGCACTCCAAACCGGCCCAATGGAAGCTCTTGTTTTATAAAATCCTCAACCTGAGCAGGGTTTTCTTTTAATTCTTTCTCCCATCCGGTATCAGGTATCATGATTGCACCCGGAGCAACACTATTAAAAGTAATATTACACTGGCTTAAATAAGGTTTTTTAGCCAGAGATTTCATAAACGCTGTCTGAGCTGTTTTTGCCATACTAAACCAGGGCCTGGCGCCTGCCTCGCGGCCAAAAATAGAGGTTATAGTCACAACCCTTCCCCACTTTTGTTGACGCAGATAAGGAATCACCTTGGTTGTAAACCTGACAGCCGAAAGCACATTTTTGTTATAAACTTCACTCCATACTTCTTCATCGGTTTCCTCAACTATTTCTTCCCCCCATCTGCCTCCCCCGCCGACATTGTTTATCAAAATATGAATCGTACCCCATTTGGCTATAATCTTTTCAATAACACTGTCTATATCCTTTTTTTCTGTAACATCTGCCTGCAAGGCTAAGACATCAACACCTTTCTCTTTTAACTCTTTTTCAGTTTGCTTAACCCGTTCGATATTCCGCGAACAAACAGAAACATTACATCCTTCATCGGCAAGAGCTAAAGCAATGCTCTTGCCGATACCATGCGTACCTCCAGTAACAAGTGCATATTTACCTTTAATTTTTAAATCCATATTTTTCTCCTTTTTCTCTTTTATTGAGAGAACACATCTAAAATTGTACTCACAACAGAATCGACATCTAAACCATACAAGCTGCGCATATATTCCCTGGAGCCGGTTTCGAAACAATGCTGATCCGGAATTGCTATTCGCTTTAAAAAAACATCTCCCCTGGCTTCAGCTAAAACCTCGCTTATAACTGTACCGATTCCTCCCTGGATAATATTTTCTTCTAAGGTTACTACAATTTTCGATTTATCAATCAGATTTAACAGCAATTCTATATTTAAAGGCTTGATTCTATAAAGATCTAAAACTGCTGCCTTTATAGAATGGGATTTAAGTTCATCCGCTACTTTAACCGCCTCTTGAAGCATAATTCCGCCTGATATAATAGTTAAATCACTACCTTCCCTTACCTTGAAAATTCCACTTGAGAAATCCTTCTCTTTCTGTCGATCTATTAAAGGCAAAACACCTTTCTCAAGCCTTATATAAACGGGTGATGTACTTTTATAGGCAATCTGGGCACAGGCTTGAGCAGTTACAGCATTCGAGGGATTTAATATCGTAATTTCAGGAAGCAAACGCATAAGAGCGATATCGCTTGTTCCGTGATGAGTAGGCCCGTCACTGGCATAAGAAAGCCCGGCACCTATACCTATGATACTTACTCCAAGATTCATAGCACAAATATCGATTTTAATCTGCTCGTAACATCTAAGCGTTGTGAACGGAATTATGCTGTAGATAAAAACATTCTTATCCACCAAAGATAATCCAGCTGCAATGCTCACCATGTTTTGTTCCGCAACAGCCATATTTATGAATTGGCTTGGAAGATCTTTTTTAAATTTAGCCAAACTAAAAGCACCCATGTCAGCTGTAAGGAATATTACATTCTTATCCTGTTGAGCAATACTATACAGCTGATCGAAAAATGCATCTCTAATATCTTTATTCAATGCTTTCATAATTCAAGTTCTTTTTTTGCACGTTCTAAATCTTCTCCGCGAGGCACAGAATGGTGCCAATCTAAATTACCTTCCATAAAAGAAACACCCTTACCTTTAACGGTATTTGCTATCACAACCAGCGGTCTTTTTCCAAGCTTATTATGAAACTGTTTACAAACTGAAAGTAACTCTTGGTGAGAATGTCCATCTATGACAACCACATCCCAACCGCAGGAAACCCATTTCTTATCCAACGGCTCTAAATCGAGACAATCTTTGAGAAAATCCGTAACACAAATCCCATTTCTATCAACAATGGCAACCAAATTATTTAATTTATGATGGCCTGCAAACATAGCAGCCTCCCAAACACTCCCCTCACAGCATTCTCCATCACCCAATAAAACACATGTGATAAAATCTTTAGCATCCATCTTCGCGCCTAAGGCAATCCCTGCACCTATTCCAAGTCCATGACCAAGAGACCCTGTGTCCGCTTCAATCCCGGGTATTTTTCTATCCGGGTGGCCTCTGAGAATAGATGTTTCTTTCTGGTAATTTTCAAGCTCTGAAAGAGCAAAATAGCCCAAATCAGCAAGCACAGCGTATAGGGAAGCTGCCGAATGCCCCTTGCTTAAAATAAATCTATCCCTACCGGGTGATTCTTTATTCGTTGAATCAAAGCGAAGTATGCCACCGTAATACAGTGCAACTAAAATATCAGCGCATGAAAAAGCTCCTCCAATATGGCCTTTACCCGCAGATGAAATCATTTCTAAAACCTGCCTACGCACCCAACGGGATTTTTGTTCTAACTCTAATATGTTTTTCTGCATTAGTACTTTTTGAAAAAATATACCTTAATATTCTTTAACACCCTTTTTACCACACCTTCTAATTTAGATGTAGTATTGCCTCTTGCTATATTAACAGCTAATCTAACCATTCGTCCAGGATGTGTTATGAACATAAGGCTGTAAAAACTGACAAATAAAAACAACCTCATTAAAGACAAAGTTAAAGGAGCAAAGTTCTTTGACCAAGATACATTTTTCGCTAAGTCTGCATAACCGAAAAGTCCAAAGAAGTACTCATCGTTTAATCTGATTCTTTTTCTATTCAATAAATCCTGGAATAACTCCGATCCCGGGTAAGGAATAAAAGGAAAAACATTAACTTCCTGAAGCCCTTTAGTCGCCAATTTCATAAGCAAAAAATAGGTCTTTAGAAAATCCTTAAATCTTTCCTCAGGCAATCCTATGACAATATTCGTGCTCAAATTCATACCAGTTGTTAAACCGTCTTTTACTAAAGAAAACACCTTGTCTGGATTAGATTTTTTATTTACGCTTATTAAAACATTTTTAGACCCTGACTCAACGGCAAAATCAAGTTCCCGACAACCCGCTTCTTGCATTAGCTCTAAAACATCAAAATCTAAATCTTCCGTCCTTAAAGTTGGAAGTTGCCAAGTAATATTAAGCCGACGTTTAATAATATCGCAACATAAATTGACAATGCTTTCTTTAGTAACCATTGCTGTAAGATCAGAGAAAACAAAATTATCCGCTCTATAGCGGGTGATATAATGCTGCATTTCATCTACAACTAAACTGGCACCCCTTGTAATCCAAGGGGTGCTCCACATGTGGGGATTGGAGCAAAAACTACAGCTATAAGGACACCCGCGTGTTGCAAGCATCGGAATAGTACGGCCACGAGAAATATGATAATTCAATTCTCTGGATAGGTAATTCTCCATCGGTGTTAAATCCCAGGCAGGGTAAGGGATTTTATCAATGTCTCTGATACGTTCTGCTCTTTGGGTGCAATGAAAATTACTGCCCTTATTGATTCTGTAAACCAATCCGCGGATACCAGAAAACTCTTTTTTATTCTGCAGAGCATCAAGAAGCTGTACAAAAACACCTTCTCCTTCGCCAATTACACAGACATCCAGCTGGGGGCAATCTTTCATACAATACTCGGCTAAAGCCGAAACATGCTCGCCTCCTGCAACTAATACCGCTTCAGGGTTAAGTCTGGATACATACTGGATCAATTCCCTGTGAAAAACCCAATCCTGGGAAAACATAGAACTGAACCCGATAACATCGCAATCTTTGAGCCGTTTTTTTAATGCAGAGAAATTCATCCCATAAACCACATATTTGCCCCTTACAATCTCTGTGCACTCTATATCTTCACCGCACATATCTATAATGTCCACATCATATCCTGCCTTACGAGTTACAGCAGCAATATAGCTTATGCCTAAAAAGGGAACCAAGTGTGCCCCCATTAAACCCACGCTATAAGCAGGAGGACGGATTAAGCTGATTTTCATTTTATCGTTTTAAATCAATTGTGCTGCAACAAGCACCGTTTTTATTCTTAAGATACGTTGGATGACTCCACATTTCTCTTATTAAACGCTGAAGCGGCTTTTTTCTGACATTGCCAAAAGTATCGGGAAAAGCTACGCAAAGCTGGATATCTCCATAGGGTGAAATATTAAATATCTTGCCGTATAAAGCCTGACAAACCTTTTTCTTGCGCTTAACAGAATAAGCTCCTTCAATAAAAGCAAAGGAAGGATCAATATTCTCGATTACCCAGAGTTTTTCATCTTCGTTAAGCTCTATCTTCTTCTTCGCAATCCATTCTCCGGAAATTATGGGGAATAATATTCTTACGGCTGTTGCTTTAAGCTCTCGTGATAAATCAATGATTTTGGTTAAATCGCTTACATCACCCGGCTGTGCAAACCCCTCTATTCTGCGCCGGGTTACATAGGTTGATACGATACAAGGAACACCTTCTTGGTGGCAAAAAGAAATTGCTGCCACCGCTCTCTTATAAATCCCCGGCAAACCCCGCAATTTATCATGTTCCTGTTCTTCTGCGCTATCTAAGCTTATGTTTATACAGCTTATGCCTGCATCTTTTAATCTTTTCACCATATCCCGGGTCAACAGCCAAGCATTGGTAGTTATTGAAATATACACCCCTTGTCGAGAGCCAAATCTAACCAACTCAACAATATCTTCTTTAAGGAGAGGCTCTCCACCGAAATAATCCACTTTAGGAATGCTGATTTTAACAGCCTGTTTCAAAAGACTTTTTATCTCATCAGCCGTAAGCTCTCTTTCTCTATCTACCTCAGAAAAATAATTTGAAACCGAACAATGCTTACATCTGCATTGACAGCTATAGGTCACAGACAGCTCAATAAGCCAGGGTACCTTTTTTTTAAAAACAGATGTTAACATCCAGTAACGAATCATTCTATATGCTTTTAAAAAAGTCATCCTGCTGAGCCCGACTTTTGAATACAATATTATTTTCCCGGCTTGTTTAAATACCGCTTTTATCTTTTTATCAATCATATCTTTTCGCCACACATTTATCACATATGTAATGCCCATTACAACACAAAATTCTGGATAATTCCACCTTACCGCAGTCAAGACATCTCACTTTTTCTTTAAACAATCTCACAACCATTGAATACCCACATATTAAACAAGGAACGGCATGAGTCGAACAAGGTGCCAAATTCTTAAATCTTAAAATACTCTTTAAAGTGAATAAAAAAGGAAAAGGCAAAGCTTTCCTTACAAGTTTTACATCTCCGGTACAAATAGTATTCAATATTCCCGCTTTATCATCAGTCATAACTTCCGTATAGCTGCGGCCAACGAATTCGGCAGCTGTTGTATCAGTAGAAGAAAGACCGGGAATACCCAACTTTTCAGATACTCTCTTTGCCCGATAGTTATAAATAATTGAAGCGCCTAAAGCTGCATTATAAACCTCTATTGCATCCACAGAAAGCTCAGTTACCTTTTTTCCCAAGCCTAAAGGCAGGAACGGATGAACCGCAACAGCAATTCCACCCTGCGAATGTATCTGGTTGATTGTTTCATGAGCAGGTTGTAAATCAGCGATTTTTTCCTTAAGTCCCAGAGCAGTTAAATGACCTTCCTGACTGCATATTTCCTGACCAATTATAATAATAAAATCTTTTATCTCCTCTTTAATCTTAACCGCATGGGAGAGGCTGAAAAAATTAGTAATTGCAGCACCGTCTAAATTGTTTTTCCCCAAAGCATATCTTAAATCGTCAGCCTCTATAAAAATTTTGCCTCGCGATTCGCTATGGAGATGCAAGTCTAACTTGATAGACATTTTCTACTTCTGGCAATAATTTTAGCCATTTCGAACATTATTCTAAGATAATATTCCGGTCTATATATCAAATTATTTGACAAAGGCAACCCCCAGTGGCAATTGCATTTTTCTTTCACAATATTTTTACTGAATTTTTTCATCGAATCCGATTTTAAAATTTTATTAATATCATAACCGTTCTCTCTAAGATTCCCTACAGAATGCCACAACGGCTCGCATGGGAAAACATCCCCAACTTCATTTACCACAACCACTCTTTTCCCCGCCTTACATTGTTTATACATATTCCGATTTTTTAAAACCTTTTTTAAGAAATCGTTTTTCGTAATCCGTAAGGCAATAGTAAACAGAGAATGGAATTCTTTTATGTTGTCTACAACAGTAGTATTTTCGATTTCATCGCAAAACTTGAAATACTCCTCCCAATTAAAATCAAAAGCTTCTTTATTAGAAACGCTACCGTGAGTAACAGAAAAAACTACCCTGTCTAAATCCTTAAAATCTTGATCTAAGATATTAAATAATTCTTTAATATAATTCTGATTATAATGTGAGTACACAACACACGCTTTGACTCTTAGATTCCTATATCTGTTTTTCAAAATAATCAACCCATCATACGTTTCCTTAAGTCTTTGAAAACTGTTTTCTAACCCGCGTATTTCATCATGAACCGCTTCTGGCCCATCGATAGAAAGCTGTAAATCGACAATCATATCAGGACAATTTTTAAGAATATCTTCTGTCTGTTTTAAGATTCCCGCTGTAAAATACCCGTTTGTAGGAAGGTCTACTACTAAAGGAGGGGCGTTTTTATAAACCACTTTTATAATCTCAGATAAATCTTCCCTCATAAACGGTTCGCCCCCGGAAATACCCAGAATATTTATCAATTTTATATTTTTACTTATGTTATCGTATTCTTCTACAGTTAACTCATTTTTAGAACCGGAATTTTTTTTCATCTCCTCAATGTAAAAACACATTTTACAATTAGCATTACACTTGCCCGTAACAAAGAAAATTATATAGCTAGGGTAATTTAAAGTTCTAAACCACCTGGGCATTCTTCTCAATGATAAAGATTTCAGCATTAAAAAATAATCCTCCTATCTGAAAAAATTATTTACAATATGCTTAAACGTTGGAAAACTTATTGTTTTTGATGACCTGATACCCCTTTATCAGTTCAGCAATACCTTCTTCTAAAGATATCTGGGGCTTAAATCCTGTTTTCTCTATTTTTTCATTACTGATAACATAATCTCTTTTGTCCGGATCTTCTGATATATCTGATTCTACTAAAAAAAGCTCCGGGATTTGATTCTTAATCTTTTCGGCCAGTTCCATTTTGCTAAGATTAGCATCGCTTAACCCTACATTGTAAGGCTCATTTTTCATCTGCTCGAAATTATTAAGACAGTGTAAGAATACTTTGGCTACATCACGAACATGAATATAATTCCTTTTAAAACCGGCTTCAAAAAGCACAATATACTTATCATTCAAGGCGCGATAGGTAAAATCATTGACTAAAAGATCCAATCTCATTCTGGGGCTGATTCCAAAAACAGTGGCAAGTCTTAAAGTAATACTATTGGGGGAATTCAAAATAACATTTTCCGCTTCTACCTTTAATTTTCCGTAAAGGGAAATCGGTTTTAACAAGGCTTCTTCTGTACAGTATTTATCTTTCTCGCCTATTCCATATCCACTGTTTGTAGTGGGAAAAATAATGATTTGCTCTTTGCTCCTTAAATCATTTATCATTTTTATAGCATCTAATACAACTGAACGAGCTGTGGTGGGATCTTTTTTGCATAAAGGTGAACCTGTAAGGCAAGCTAAAGGTAAAATTACATCTACTTCTTTTATAAGTTTAGCAATCAGTGATTTATCCCGAGCATCACCTCGAATGATTTCTAGATTTTTGTTATTGCAACAATCCAATAAAGGTGTCTGGTTGTACATAAAATTATCCACTGCAATTATACAATGTGATTCTTTTAATAATGCAGGAACCAAAATAGCACCGATATAACCTGCTGCACCTGTAACTAATATCTTCATTTTTTTATACCCTCTTCTTTAAGTTTTTATACCATTCATACGTCTGATAAATGCCTTCCTCAAGCGTTATTTCCGCACTCCAGCCTAAAACATTAATCTTACTGGAATCTAAGAGTTTTTTTAGCACCCCAACAGGTTTTGACTCATCAAAAACTATTTTTCCCCGAAATCCTACTACATCTTTTATCAATAATGCTAAATCTTTAATGGAAATATCTTCACCCACGCCGATATTAATAATTTCTGGTGAATCATAATTATTCATTAAAAAAACAGCCGCCTTAACAACATCCTCCACATATATGAACTCCCTTAAAGCGATACCTCGCCCCCAAACAACAACCTCTTTATCGCCTCTAATCTTTGCCCCATAAAATTTACTTACCAAAGCAGCCATTACATGGGAATT
This sequence comes from Candidatus Saelkia tenebricola, assembly GCA_030765145.1. GTDB lineage: Bacteria > Omnitrophota > Gorgyraeia > Kaelpiales > Kaelpiaceae > Saelkia > Saelkia tenebricola. Next base: position 96,506 of record JAVCDA010000010.1, read on the forward strand.
TTCTGAATCAAACTCATCATAAGGCCCGTAAATAGTTGCGGGAACTGCTGAAATAAAATTTACGCCATGTTGAAGATTGTAGGCTTGAGACATCTTTATCCCTGCTATCTTAGATACTGCATAATGAGCGCTTGTCTCCTCTAATCTCCCATTTAAAAAACAGCTTTCTTTAATCGCCTGAGAGCTATCAGCTGGATAAACACATGAGCTAGCCAAGAAAAGCATCTTTTTCACCTTAAATTCAAAGCTGGACTGTATTATGTTATTTTGAACCTCTAAGTTGGTATGCATTAAATCTGCAGGGCATTTGATATTTGCAGCTATACCATAAGACTTTATGTGGTTTAAAAAAACATATCCCGGTTTTTCTTTTTTAAAAAAAGACCGCACTGAATCTTGATTCATTAAATCGACTTCAAAACTAACATTGTCTAAAACATTGATAAAACCATTTTGCTCAAAATACCGAATGAAAGATGTTCTTAAAATATCCTTGTCTCCTGCAATAAAAATTTTAGAATTTTTATCCATATTAAGATTGCCCTTTCATCAAATCAGCCGCTGTATTAATAATATCATCTGCTCCGGGATAAAAAGCTTCTTCCAAAACATAGGAACTAGGAATGGGGATATCAGGCCAGGTAATACGTTTAATAGGCGCTTTTAGATATCTAAAACCCTGATCCGCAACAACTGCTGCTATCTCAGATGCTGCACCGGCAATTCCCCAATCAGTATCAGCAATAATTAAATGTCCTGTTTTTTTGACTGAATTAATTATAATTTCTACATCTAAAGGTTTTAATGTTCTTAAGTCTATTACTTCTATATCACAGCCTTGTTCTTTTAACTTTTCAGCCGCTCTTAAAGCCTCGATTACCATATAAGAGATCCCTACAACTGTAACATCTTTGCCTTCTCGACGGATAAGACCCTTACCAAAAGGAATAGAGTAAAGCTCCCGGGGAACATAGCTTTGGTGTTTAAACAACCAGCGGTGTTCAATAAATAAAACAGGGTTATTATCGGCAATACTTCTAACTAAAAGTCCTTTGGCATCATACGCTGTAGAAGGCATCACAAGACGCAACCCCGGTATATGCATAAACAAGCCGTGTAAAGCTTGAGAATGCTGGGCACCAGACCCCCAGCCCCGCCCAATAACAGCTACGATAACTAACGGTACCTGCAATTCGCCTCCGAAAATATAGCTATATTTGGAGGCATGGTTAACGATTTGATCCATTGCTAAAAGCAGAAAATCAGGACGGTTATGAAAATATACCGGCCTCATACCGCAAATAGCAGCTCCAGAAGCTATGCCTGTTAAAGCATTTTCGGATAAAGGGGTGTCAAAAACCCTCTTCTTACCATACTTTTTATGCAAATTAAGCGTCATACCAAACATGCCAGTATAATCATCTACGCCTTGCCCCATAACAAAAATACGTTCGTCCTTCCCAAGCACCTGATATAAAGTTTCTCTTATAGACTCAGACACGTTAAGCTTTCTTTTAATCTTATCCGGATGCTCATCAAATCCGGGCTCTTTGGTTTCAATTAAAAATTTTGTCCAGGGCATTTTATCTGAATAAATATTTTTTTAAATCTTTCTTATTGGGCAATATAGACTCCTTAGCAAATTTAAAAGCTTCGGTAAGTTCTTTGTCTATCGTTTTTGAAATTTTTGATTTCTTTTCTTTTGTTAAGATATTATTTTTTAAAAGCTTTCTCTCTAAACTTTTGAGAGGGTCTTTTCTTATCCACTCCTTCCATTCGTTAATATTTCTATAAGTATCTTTATGCGGATCTCCTGCCCCGGCATGAGCTCTAAAGCGATATGCCCTGCACTCAAGAAGCACCGGCCCCCTTCCTCTTCGGGCACAATTAATAGCTTCTCTTGATTTCAAGTAAACCTCACACACATCCGAACCATCAATTTGATAAGCTGGAATATCAAAAGCCTTACCGCGCATAGATATATCAGGATTCGCTTCTCTTGCACTTTGATGTGAACAGACAGAATAGAAATTATTTTCACAGACATAGACAATCGGTAATTTTTTTAAAGTAGCGAAATTCATACTCTCAAAGAACACCCCTTCTTCAGTTGCTGCATCTCCGAAAAATACAACCGAAACTTTACCGTCTTTTTTCAAAACAGAACTTAACGCCGCACCGGTAGCAATAGGTATACTGCCTGCGACAATCGCCGATGAGCCCATGTGGCCAACTTTCGTTGCTATTAAATGCATGGAACCACCCCTCCCCTTAGAACAACCGGTTTCTTTACAATACAACTCCGCAACCAATTTTTTAACATCTCCTCCTTTGGCTATATAGTGACCATGGCTGCGGTGATTGCTGAACAGATAATCATCTTTTTTTAAATTGGCACACACTCCGCTTGAGATTGCTTCCTGACCGATACAGAGATGCACCGGCGTCTTCATCTCATCCTTATGATACTCTGCTTCGATTTTAAGCTGAAGTTTTCTAATCTTAAGCATTTCCTGATAAAGCTTAAGTAAAGTTGTGCTTGAGATAGACTTCATTCTCATATTATAGTCAATGCCAATAAAATTTTTCTTTTAACACTTGCATGAGATATGCCGCACCCCATTTCAGTACTTTTAATTTTCTTTCGCCTCCTATACGAGGAGGCTCATCTCCCGGAATATCACAACATTTAAGTTTCTTTTTCCCCGCCCGTACAGATAAAAGCGGCTCAACACCTATTTTAGTGCGAAAAATTCTCTCTTCTGTTTGATAGCTTTCTTCCCGATCCAAGTCCAACGCTTTAAAAATTTCGCTCTTCCATCCCCTGAATATCACCATTGCATCAGTATAGCGTGCACCGTAAAGCAAATTTATTAAAGAAGTAAACATCCAGTTCCCAAAAGCTGTTATAACGTCATCATCATAACTCTTAACATCTTTTGCATAACGGGAAACTATCACCATATCATAGCCTTCGCTCATTTTCTCTATTAATTCGGGAATTTTCTCTGGAATAGAATTTCCATCCGGACTAAAAGTAATAACAAAATCCGTCTTAACACACTCCATCGCTTCGATGTAAGCACAGCGTATACCTTCTTTCTTCTGTACTATTAGTTTATATCCACACTCTTTAACATATTTAATTGTCCCATCTGTAGATCCGCCATCAACAATGATAATCTCGTCTACCCAGTCTTGGTTTATTTTTGGCATAATTATCTTCATGCCTTCAATTTCATTGAGGGTAAAAACCAATAATGTTACTTTCATTTTATATCCTGATTTAAAAAACTATTTTCCAAAAACCATTATATAACATATGTATGTCGCTAACAAGACGCTCTAATGCAAGGAAACAAAAAACCCCCGCCTCTTGCAAAATAGGCGGGGGTATATGGCGTAACAAAATTTATTCCACAACAATTGCATTCACAGGACAATCTTCAACCATTTGTTTAGCATTGCCTTCCTGATCCTCGGCTAGTACATCAGATACCGCAACAGCCTTATCTTCTTCCATTTTAAAAACATTAGGAGCCATATTAACACAAAGACCGCAACCTATACAAAGCTCCGCATCTACTTTAACTATCATAATTCTACCTCCTTTTTTACTCCCATACTATTCCGTTTGTTTTAAAAAAATCCCTATCCCCTTTATTAAGTTGAAGTTTTTTATGTCTGCCTCTACTTTCATTTACATTCGTTGCCTCAATCGAGGAGCTATGTCTACCAATAATGTACATATCTAAAGCTATATCTCCATCTAAGTTTAATTTCTTAAGCTTCTTTTTAAAATCTTGGAATTCCTGTGATTTTAAAATCATCTTACCAAAAGCTTTTTTAAGTTTTTTCAACTCTTTATTCAATTCTTTTTCCCAGCTCACAACTTCACCTCCAACAATAAACAATATTATGATAATCTTAGGTCTTTTACCATTTAGAATTTTTTATTAGTTTCTATTGTTTTAGCAACTACCATCCTGAAGATAACTCTGTTGCCTAAAGATAAAAAATCACACTTTTTCATTTTTTCAAAATATCATATTTTTCAATATTGTCCGCGACAATACCATTTAGATATTCTAAAACTTCTTTTACCTCTGGAGCGTCTTTCATAAGGTGCTTAAATCTGCCCTGTATTTTTAAAAATTCTTCTATGGGCTTTAGTTCCTTAAGTTTCATGGTATTTACAAGTTTCCCGTTTTCATACTCCACAATAGGGAAAAGCCCTGTTTCAACAACAAGTTTCCCCACTTTGTCTGTCAAATCAGCTCCATGTCGCCATCCCAGAGGACAGGGAACAAAAATGTGTAAAAACTTAGGCCCTTTTATAGAAAAAGCTTTCTTAACCTTTCTTTCTAAATCTCTAATATAGCCAACAGATGCAGTCCCAACATAAGGTATGTTGTGAGCAGCGCAAATCGCAGCCATCGTCTTCTTAGGACGCGGATTACCCAAAGAAAGCTTCCCTGCAGGAGTTGTTGTTGTGCTAGCATAAGCAGGAGTCATACCGCTTCTTTGAATCCCTGTATTCATATAAGCTTCATTATCATACATCACATAAAGTATATCTTGACCTCTCTCAAGCATACCAGAGAGAGCTTGTAATCCAATATCTGCAGTTCCACCATCTCCGCCTTGAGCTATAACATTAATCTTATCTTTTTTACCCAAATGTCTCAATGCCACCTCAACACCGGATGCAACTGCAGCAGAATTTTCAAAAAGGGAATGAATCCAGGGCACACACCAAGATGTGTGAGGAAACCCTGTTGAGAAAACCTCTAAACAACCTGTCGCATTTGTCACTATAGTATTACTTCCTGCAGCATTTAAAACAATTCGTGCAGCCATAGACTGTCCGCAGCCAGCACAGGCAGTATGTCCGGAAACAAATAAATTTTCTTGCATTAAAACCTCCCTCTTATTCTTCTTCTAAAACCATAATGGGTGATTCTTCCTTATACCACTTTTTTAAATCTATAAACCTTACCGCTTTGGTCTCCTCATCTAAAAGACTAAACATTTCTTTTACAGTTTCCTTTTTTATATCTCTTCCTCCAAGCCCTACAACAAAACCATTTATAGATTTAGCAGATTTTTTTTCTTGCAACAATGCTGAAATCTCAAGATGTAAAGGACCTGAAGACCCCAAAGAAATCGCCTTATCTACAACACCAATCTTTTCAATATCTTTCAATGCTTCATAAATCACATCTTTGGGAAAAGGTCGATAAGCTATAATCCTCAGCAGACCAACGCGCTCACCATTAGCTCTTAATTCATCAACAGTATCTTTAATAGTTCCTGCAACAGATCCCATCCCTACCAATACTTTATCAGCATCTTCGGTTTTATATTTCTCAACGATTAAAGGTACTTTCCTGCCCATAATGCTTTCGAATTCTTTTTCTATCCCAGGCAACAGGGCTAAAACTTCTTCCATTGTTTTATGAATTGCATAACGTGTTTCCATATAAACATCCGGCGCCCCAAGAAGCCCCATAGTAAGAGGATTCTCCGTATCCAATTTATATAAAGCATCGTATTTCGGTAAGAATTTATCAACTACATCTTGCTCTACCAGATCCAAATTTTCATAGCCGTGAGAAAGAATATATCCATCCATACAAACCATGCAAGGCAGCATAACATCTTTATTTTCTGCTATTTTATAGGCAACGTAATGCAAATCCTGCACATCCTGATTATTCTCTGCATAAAACTGCATCCAACCCGCATCTCTTATTGCCATTGAATCCTGATGGTCATTCCAAATATTTATTGGCGCTGAAAGCGCTCTGTTTACACATGTTAAAACAACCGGCAACCTCATACCTGCTATATTGAACAAAACTTCACTCATTAAAATTAATCCTTGTGAGCTCGTAGCGGTAAAAGATCTTACGCCTGTTGCCGTTGAACCTAAAACAACTGACGCCGCAGAATGTTCTGATTCTACATTAATAAATTCCGCAGCTAATTCCCCATCGGCAACCATTTCTGAAAGCCTTTCTACTATATGTGTTTGAGGCGTAATCGGATATGCGCAAACAACACCCGGCTTTATCCTTTTAACTGCTTCAGCAACAGCATGTGAACCTTCCATAAATACTTTCATTGTTCCTCCTCCTGGACCATTTCAATGTCTTTTTTGGGGCAAATTACAGCACACAAACCGCATCCTTTGCAATAATCATAATTAACCTGATATTCATTCTTATTTTCGCCCGTAATGCATCCTTCCGGGCAAATATCAACACACATATTGCAAGCGATACAGTCCTTATGCAACATTTTTGGTCTTTTTTTCACCCGCCAAGAACCTGTTTTATTTCTTAAACTCGTACCGGGTTTAGAAATGATAGGGACAAACATTTAATACCTCCTTTTAATGAGTTCATGATTTACGGAGTACTAACGAACGTAAACCATCTGAACGAACTATATAGATTATATTAATTTTCATTTGCCTTTAAATCCAAAGCATACTGATACCCTTTATGGGCACAAACAGCATTTTTTTCTCCTATTTCACCTTTAAATCTTTCCAGTATCGCACTTTCAAGACTTTCTATTGTAATTTCTTTAGATATTGCCGCAAATGCTCCCAACACTGCGGTATTTCCTAAAGGTCGGCCAATCACTTCCAAAGCTATTTGATTTGCCGGAATAGTAAAAATTTTAATATTATCTTTATCTAGTTCATATTCTTTCCCAGAATTAATAATTACAATCCCACCGTCTTTAGTATCGCTGAATACATCCTGACTTTTCATAAGCGTAGCATCAATAACAAGGGCATAATCAGGATTGTATATTTTAGAACGCATTCTGATAGGATTTTCATCCACCCTGATGAAAGCATTCATAGGCGCTCCCATTCTAGCAGCACCAAAATGAGGGAAAGCATAAGCAAATTTATCTTCTTTAAAATAAGACCCCCCTACAATAACTGCCGTAGTAATAGCGCCTTGACCTGCCCGGGCATATACTGTTATTTCTTTCATTATTCCTCCTTTAATGAGCCCGTTACTTATGAAACAAAGTTGACATAAGCAACCCTAGCAAATTATGAACCCGTTACTTATAGAACAAATTTGACATAAACAACCCTGGCAAATTATGAACCCATTACTTATGGAACAAAGTTGACGTAAATGACATAGACGAATTCCACCTCATCCTTGATTTGCTCTGCAAACCAACAAGGAGTATATATTTCATTAATCCGCCCCGTCAAATTGGGCATCTACCAGTTCCTGTGGCAATAAATCCTTTGCTTTTTTAGTCACCTTAATCGACTTAATGTATTTATTTACTATTGCTTTTGTATCTTCCACCTTTAACTGCCCGAACAAAAATTCAAATTCTTCTTCCAGCTTTTGGGCAATTTTATTTCTTAAATCCATACTAATACAAAAAATCTCTTTTTTAAACGACCCTAATGCCTGTTTTCGAGACTGATATAAAAATTGCTCCTCAGTTTGACCTTCTTTCCATCCAGATTTAAAATTCTCCTTCAGCCAGCTATATATGTTTGATCTTAACTCTTCAGGCATATTGTCATATACGATATTTTGAAACTGTGTTGCTAAATGAATTTCTGCTGCTGCAGCTTCTGAGAATTTACCAAACGCTTCTTTCGGTAAAGTCGATGCTCCATGCTGAACAGCTCCTGCCATTTTATATTCATCACGTGATACATTAGATAAGTTTTTCAAGGTTTCAAAATCCACCTTAACTGAAGCTACTGTTCCATCAGGCAAAACTACGCCTCCGTGAGTAGTGCCAGTTTGAATGCTTATTTTGCTAATACCTTCGCATGAACTCTCAAGTTCTTTTAAATATCCTTGCATAAATGCACGCAAATCCTCAGACGTAGAATTCCTACCTCCAACTTCACCTATCTCTCCTCCTATTGAAATAGTTACACCTTCGACTTCCTGTGCCCTGATATATTTTGTCAATTCCGATGTCACCCAATAGTTATTATATTGCTGTTCCTCTAATGAACTTTTAGATAAATCAACTAAGGTAGAAGCATCAATATCAATGTTATAGAAACCAGCATTTATTGCTTCTTTAATCAATTTCTTCATATCAGATAACGATTGCTCTTTGTTGCTTTGATAGTCTGTCAATTTGAGCTGAAAATGATCACCTTGAACAAAAACAGCACCTTGATACCCCTCTTTAATCGCAGCAGCAAGACAAATTGCAACATACTCTAGAGGACGTTGCGAAGTATAACCCATTTCAGAACGGGCAATTTCAAATATAAAAGCACCTGCATTAATACGTTTAGCAACCCGATAAACTGCACGAGCAGCATCATAGCTTAACACTCTTAAATTCATGGCCGGAACAGTAAATCCTGCGGCTTCTTTTCTGCCCATGGCACAGTATAAATCGTGAATCGATGCCGGATAAACCCCACACTGCGAGGCTACATTCCATATAACTTGCGCATAATTAGCTTTCTTTTGCAAATCTTCCTCATAAATAATACTCTCAACTAATTGATCAATTCCTTTTTCACGCAGAAGTTGAGAATCTTGAATTACAACACTTTCCTCCTGAAACTCTAAACCCTGGACTTCAGTACCTCTTAAATTCATCAAAACACCTCCATTTCTTAAATTAAACCTGATAGTTTCAATATCTTTGGAACTGACTCCGCTTTACCCAAAGCCATCACATGAACACCGTGAGCAAATTTTTTCAATTCTACTATCAATCGTACTGCTATTTCAACACCTTTCTCTACTTGATTCGCAGCAGACTTCATTTCTTCAATTATGTCTTGAGGGATATTTATCCCACTAACATTCTTATTCATATATTCTGCCATTTTTGAGGATTTAAGAACTACAATGCCCGCAAGTACATAAACATTTAAATCTTTAATAGAATCCATAAAGACTTTGAATTTCTCAACATCATATATCGCCTGGCTTTGCAAAAAACACGCGCCTGATTGAACCTTTTTTCTGGTCTTTACAATCTCAAGCTCTAAAGGAGAAGCTTCAGGGAAACATGCCGCCCCAATAAAAAAATTCGTCGGTTTGTTCAGCTTGTTCCCTGCTGAATCATAACCTTTATTAAGTCCTTCTACAATTCCTATCAACTGCACCGAATCAACATCAAATACTGCTTTCGCCTGGATATGGTCACCTTGTTCAATAGCATCACCTGTAAGGCAAAGAACGTTGTCTACTCCTAAAATAGACGCCCCTAACAAATCCGATTGTATCCCCAAGCGATTCCTATCCCGGGCCGTAATCTGATAAATAGGCTGGATATTATTTTTTATCAAAATATCTGCAATTGCTAAAACTGATGCACGCATTACGGAACTCTGATTGTCCGTTATATTGACTGCTCGAACGGACTGTTTATATATATCTATTTCTCGCGTGATATCTGAGATATCAGTCCCTTTAGGAGGCGCAATTTCCGCAGTAACAACAAATTCTCCCTTTTCTAACAGTTGCCTCAATTCGCTCATTTTAAATTTTTCACCCTCAGGAAGTTTTTACAATCCAGATCGTAGACGCTGGACAATTTTTCTAATTCGGGAGTCAATTCCACATTATGTAAAAGTGCTGCGATATTATTTTGTACAATATAAGTGTAATAGTCAATGTTTAAGTTTTTCATTTGGCCATGAAATTGTATTAAAACATTAATCTCATTAGAGTTAGGTTCGTTTAAAATTTTAAAAGAAAGTTCTTCGGCAATAGAACGCACCATTCTATTGATTCCTTCTTCTTTGACATTGAGTTTCAGCTGTTTAGTTTTTTTAAAAAACTCATTGAGCCCTTCAATCCATTTAAAATCCATATCATGCTTGAACTTTAAAAGTGCATCTTTTATCTTATAATTCCAAATACTTGCTCCTAAAAAATGCATCTCGGATGGGAGCATTAATCCTATATCTTTATATTTTTCCCAAAGAGGCTTATTGCCCGCCCAAACTTCATCTAATGCTTTAAAAATAGATTCTTTCTTATATGCAAAAACCTGCTCCACTATCTTTTCCTGTTCTTCAATATGTATATCTTTTATCCGGTAAAATTTGTCAGTAAAAAATTTTTCAATAACCTCTTTAAGCTTATTCTTGTCAGAAATCCAAATCTCTCCTTCAAACAATTGTTTTAGTTCATCAAATTTAGCGCCTTCAAATTCATTCAAATAGCAAACTGTACTGTTAAAGTCACCTTCTTCTCCTTTATCTACAAGATACATTTTCTCAACATATTCTTTAATGCGGCTATCACAGCATTTAATTCTGCCTATATTTATTCCCTTTTTACCCTTAACAATTTTGTGCTCCTCCTGATTATCTATTTCGAATTTATAAAATCTTTTGTCCGTCTTCAAAAAAGAGTTGTAAATCAAAAAACTTGTTATGTAATGATCCCATTCCTTAGTATCTGGTAAAACCTGCTTCTGATAAATATCTCTTCCATTGTGGAATTTAGAGATGTTACTTTTTGCCTGGGAGAGTTTTTCCATAAACATTTTTTCTAAATCATAAGCGGAAACTTCTCTTGCCAGCTGAATTGCACGAGCTGCATACCTCAAATTCTGAACTGTTTCTATCCCAGATAATTCATCAAAAAACCATCCGCAGCTGGTATAAAAGAGCATTCCCATGTGTTCCATTTCGAGAAGCTTTAACGCTTTGACAACATTGCCCTCAGAGTCAAATAAATTCTGACTGGCAAATTTCTTAATTGTATCATCAGAAGGAGAGATTATGATTTCAATAAATTCATTTCTAGCTCTCCAAGGATCTTTAAAGATTTCTGCCCCTTCTTTTAAAAATATTTTGTCCAACTCACTTCTTAGCCAATCTAATGTTTCTCTTAAAGGTTTTCTCCATTTCTGATTCCATTTTGGATTAGTACCTATTCTACATCCGCAATCATCCATCCAACGCTTTACACCATGAGAACAACTCCAGGCCGTACCTAGGTCATTCTCTCCCCTTTTTATTTCTACTTCATATTCAGGAGGATACTTGCTTAGAAAATTGGCAAAATTTACGCATTGAATACCACGGTCTGGCAATTCATGTTTCATTAAATGCCCTAGGCACATTTCACTGAAAGGATGATGGTGCCCGAATGTTTCCCCATCTGTAGCAATTGAAACTAAAAAATCGTCACCCTCATAAAAAGATGCAATCTTATCAGCACAGAATTGGGCACTGCGCATAATATGTTGGAACGATATCGCATGAGAAAGCTCTCCGTGATAGAAAAAACAATCGATATATTTATTCTTTTCTTCATCCAAAAAAATCCTGTAAGGAGTTTTTATACCTATAGAACCATTTGATACATCAATCCATTCCTTATCTCCAATCTTTCTGAACTTTTCTGCTTGATGGGGAGACAGGATAATATATTTTATATTGTGTTTCACCAGACATTTTAGAGTCTCGTAATTACAAGCTGTTTCCGGCAACCAGAATCCTTCTGTTTCTCTCCCGAAAATATGCTCGAAAAACCTTTTGCCCCAATAGATTTGGGTATCTTTGTCATGTTCATTTGCCAGAGGCATAATCATATGGTTATAGCTTTGAGCAATAGCATTACCATGCCCATCATTATTTGCCATTCCTTCTTTATCCCCTTCTTTAAGAAATTCTATGAACTCCGGGTGATACTGCCTTAACCAGAGTAAAAGCGTGGGACCAAAGTTAAAATTAATGTAGGAATAATTATTCACCATTTCCACAATATTGCCTTCGCGATTAAATGTCCGCGATGTAGCATTAGGCAGATAACATTCCCAGTATATTCTTTCATTCCAATCATGCGATGGATAAGCAGAAGGCTGTCGGGCAACAAACTGCCACCAAGGGTCTTCACGAGGTGGTTGATAGAAATGTCCATGCAGGACGAAGAATTTATTCATTTAAATTTATGTTTCTTGCTCCATTTCCTCAAAAGCTTTAAGCACTTCATCAGATGAAGTGACAGAAAGAAGCTTTTTACGAAAGTATTCTTTTCTAAGCATCCTACTAAGATGAGCAAGAGTCTTAAGGTAATTACCAACATCATTTTTAGGAGTTGCGATTAGAAAAATCAGTTGAACCGGATTGGCATCCAAAGCAGCAAATTCAACCCCCTGCGTGCTTCTTCCAAAAACTATAACAAGTTGTTTTATCCCTATGCTTCTGGCATGAGGCAGTGCTATACCTTCCCCAACACCTGTAGAACCGAGTTGTTCTCTTTCATAAACATTTTGCAAAAATACATCCGCATCTATGACTTCAGGATTGTTCCGCATCAATTCTGTCAACTCTGCTATCGCAGATTCTTTATCCTGAGAATCTATTTCCAGTTTAATAAGCTCTTTTTTCAAAAGCTGGCTTATTTTCATTTACTACCGCCTCCTTCCAACATTACACAAAATTTTTTGTTAAAACAATATGTTAGTTCATATTTCAATACTGTCAAGGGTAAAAGAAAATACATCTCTACGCCTTAACCTTGGCTCCTGAAAACACCCCCTCACAGAGATAAGAACAGGGATTTTAAACCTTAGGTAAAGTGATTTCTTTCTGTGCCTGATATTTACCCTTCTTATCTTTATAGGAAATCAGGCAATCTTCATCAGATTCTAAAAAAATTATCTGGGCAATACCTTCATTGGCATATATTTTAGTAGATACAGAAGATGTATTTGATATTGAAAGAGTCGCATATCCTTCCCATTCCGGCTCAAAAGGAGTTACGTTAACAACAACACCGCATCGGGCATATGAAGATTTGCCAAAACAAACGGTTAAAATATTTCTTGGAATGCAAAAGTATTCCAAAGATTTTCCCAACACAAAACTGTTGGCCGGAATAATACAACAATCCGTAACTACAGTTTCAAATGCTTGGGAAGGAAAATTCTTAGGATCAAGAATGATATTTTCAGCGGGTTTAAAGATTTTAAACTCATTGCTTAGCCTGAAATCATAGCCATAACTTGATACACCGTAACTTATACCTGTTTTAACCTGCGAATCCTGAAACGGATCAATCATTTTACAATCTAAAGCCGTTTTTTTAATCCATTTATCTGATTTAATCATAACTTAAACCCTTTAACATTTAGAATATCCGCAGCCCATACATTTCAGGCAACCTTCTTCATGAAGCAAAGCATTACCACAATCAGGACAAACTCCAACAATGTTTTTTCCCTTAACATATACTGGCATCCTTACCTCTTGAGGCTGCAATTCACCCTTTGCTTCTTTTTCTCTCATTCTATCTTCAATAACTTTCGCAATGGCATCAGCACAGGAAAATATTCTCGTTCCGCCTTTTTCCCATGACGGTGCAGGACAACGAATCCCACGTAATTGAGTAGTTATTTCTTTTGTATCCACACCAGCCCTGCAAGACATAGAAACAAGCCTTCCTATAGCCTCGAGCTGCGAAGCTGCGCAACCACCTGCTTTACCCATCTGCATAAACACCTCAAACGGCTGATTATTTTCATCTTCATTTATCGTAACATATAAAGTTCCACATCCAGTGACAACTTTTGTTGTGGTCCCTTTTACAACCTGTGGCCTAGGCCGAGGTGCTATTTTAAAATTCACAGAAGCACCTTCTGTTTTTCCGACCTCCATAGTCGTATTACCTATGTTTATAACCTGCTCTTCTCTGCTTTTATCCCGATATATGGTCATACCCTTGCACCCTGATTTATAGGCTAAAATATACGCGTTTTTTACATCTTCAACACTAGCTTGATTAGTAAAATTTATGGTTTTTGATGTAGCATTGTGAACAAATTTTTGAAACGCTGCCTGCATTTTAATATGCCATTCGGGCTTAATATCATGAGCTGTAACAAAAATATTTCTAACATCTTCTGGAATTTCCATGATATGCGCACAACTACCTTTTTGCTCAATTTTTTTCATCAAATCCTCGGAATAAAAACCTCTTTTTTGAGCTTCTTTTTCAAAATAAGGATTGACCTTAAGCAACCTGTCATTATCCATAACATGCCTGGTATAAACCAATGCAAATAAAGGTTCGACACCGGAAGAACAACTTGAAATTATGCTGATAGTACCTGTAGGAGCAATTGTTGTTAAAGTGGCATTTCTGATTTTTATTCCTTTCTTATCCCATACACTTCCCTGATAAGCAGGAAATACCCCTTTTTCCTCAGACAGCTCCTGAGATTTAACAATTGCCTCATTTAAAATAAACCCCATAACCTCTTCTGCTAAGTTGATAGCTTCATCGCTGTCATATCCAAGTCCAAGCCTAACCAGCATATCAGCCCAGCCCATGACACCTAAACCTATTTTACGAGTTAATTTTGTTTTCTCCCCTATCTCAGAAAACGGAAATTGATTTTTATCTATTACATTATCCAGAAAATGCACCGCTAAATGCGTAATCTCTTTTAATCCTTCCCAATCAACCGCACGCTCTTTTTCTTTAACCATTTTAGATAAATTTATACTTCCTAAATTACAAGATTCATAAGGAAGCAGTGGCTGTTCCCCGCATGGGTTAGTCGACTCAATTTTACCAATATTCGGGGTGGGGTTATCTTTATTAATCTGGTCGATAAAAACAATGCCCGGCTCGCCATTTTTCCAGGCTTGTTTAACGATTAAATCAAAAACCTCTCTGGCTTTTAAAGTTTTAACCGTTTCCTGAGTATGCGGATCTATTACATCATATTGTCCATCTTCTTCAACCTGCTTCATAAACTCATCTGTAATAGCAATTGAAATGTTGAAATTTGTAATCTCCTTGTTGTCATCTTTACAAGTAATAAAATCTAAAATGTCAGGATGGTCTACTCTTAATATTCCCATATTGGCACCGCGTCTTCTACCGCCCTGCTTAATTTCCTGTGTTGCAGCATTATAAACTTTCATAAAAGAAATCGGCCCTGATGAAACTCCGTCTGTAGAACGAACCCTGCTGTTTCTAGGACGCAATCTTGAAAAATCAAACCCTGTGCCTCCGCCTGACTTATGAATCAGGCTAGTGGCTTTAAGAGTATCAAAGATTGAACTTATAGAATCATTTATCGGTAAAACAAAACACGCCGATAATTGCCCTAAAGGCCGGCCTGCATTCATTAGGGTAGGAGAATTGGGCATGAATTCTAATCTAGACATCATATTGCAAAAAGATTTTTCGATTTCTTTTACTTGGCTCTCGCTCTTACCGTATGCTATATCAGCAGACGCGATATGTTTAGCAACTCTTTCAAACATCTCCTCAGGTGACTCGACAACATTTCCAGAATCATCTTTAGTGAGATACCTTTTCTCAAGAACTTTGAGAGCATTTTGGGTAAGATTTGATTCCATGGTAAATCCTCCTTTCTTATAAGAAACCAACATAATACAACCTGTTGTGTTATGTCAAGAGTAAAATACAACATTTAGTATTATTTGCCGAATTTAGGGGGTTTAAAGAAATGCTGAATTTTCTTATAAAACCGCTAGTCTATCCTTTCTGCTCTTTAAAAATTTCACCAATTTATGATACGGCCATGCATTTATAACATCATTTTTACCAAGCCACCCACGCTTGGCAACAGAAACGCCGTATTTTATCATATTAAATTGATCTTGAAAATGAGTATCTGTGTTAATGGAAATTAGAACACCTTCTTCCTTCGCCCGGCGCACATTAATATCAGTTAAATCAAGTCTTAAGTAATGGGAATTTATTTCAAGCGCTGTTTTATATTTTTTTGCAACTTCAAATAACCTATCCCAATTAATTTCATAGCCACTTCTTGAACCCATCAATCTTCCTGTTGGATGGGCAATAATATCAACAAGCCCAGTTTCAATTGCACAAACAATCCTCGCTGTGATTTTTTCTTTGTCTTGTTTAAGTCCAACATGAATTGCCCCTAAGACAATATCTAGCTTTTCTAAAACTTTTTTGTCTAAATCCAAGGTCCCATCGGTTTGAATATCCGCTTCGATCCCACAAAGTATATGAAAATTTTTATATTTCCTTTCTATCTTTTTAATTTTCTTAATCTGCTCCAGCACTTTTGACTCATCTAAACCGCCTGCGATACCCAATGATTTAGAATGGTCTGTGATAGCTATATATTTATACCCTCTCTTATGTGCTATATCGATTATCTCATCCAAAGCATGCACCCCGTCACTCCAATTAGAATGAATATGCAAATCTCCTTTGATATCTTTAACCTCTATTAAATTCGGCAGCTTTCCATTAACAGCTGCATCAATCTCCCCTGAATCCTCTCTTATTTCTGGAGGTATCCAATCCATACCCAAAACTTTGTAAACATCCTGTTCTATCCCGCCGGAAATTTTTTTACCTGTTTTCTCCTGAAACACCCCATATTCATTTACCTTTAAACCCTTCCTTTGGGACAAAGCTCGTAAATGAACATTATGATTTTTAGAACCTGTAAAATATTGTAACGCTGCACCAAAAAAATCACTATTAACTACTCTCAAATCAACTTGAATATTATTTTTTGTTACAACGCTTGCTTTAGTAGGCCCTTGAGCGATAATTTTCTTAACCACTGTCAAGCGCCCAAACGCTTTCATTACTTTATCGGGCACACCAGAAGCAACCAAAATATCAATATCTCCTACAGTCTCTTTCATTCTTCTTAAACTACCCGCGCAACTTATATTATTTACCCCTTCAATTTTCTTAAGCTCAGCCATTATTTCTTCGGCTAAGGGTAACGCTTCACCTATTGGTATTTTTTCACTCCCCTTTTTAAAAAACTCAATTCCCTTGATAATATTTTGCTCTGTTTTCTCCTTCAATCCTGGTAAACTCTGCAGCTTACCGGCTTTTGCCATTTCTTCTAATTTGGCAATCGAGCTAATGTTCAACTTTTGATAAAGCATTTTAACTGTTTTAGGGCCGATACCGGGAATTTTCATCATCACAATCAAATCCTGGGGAACTTTTTGTATAATATCCTTATAGTATTTAATTTCACCGCTTATGTAATACTCTGTAATTTTATCCGACAAATCCTGACCTATGCCTGTAATTTCAGTAAGCCTGCCTTCTTTAACAAGCGTATCTAGATTACACGATAAGGTTTCTAAACTGAATGCTCCGCGACGATAAGCGCGAATTCGGAATGGATTTTCATCATTAATTTCCAAAAGATCTGCGATATTATTAAAAATTTGGGCAATTTCTTTATTCCTCACAATAGCATTATAGCAAAAGGATTAAGCTCTATACCATAAGTATAAATCTTATGACAAATAAAATAATGGCTTAATTTGACATCACCCCCTAAACTATGGTATTAATCCTAATAAGAGGAAGTACTTTAAAGGAGTTTAAAAAAAATGAGTAAAAAACTGCTCGTGATAGGGGTTGTTTTACTTGTCTTGCTTTGGACGTATTCTGCCCAAAGCAGCCAAATAACTCGTATTAATGAAGATTATAAAACCGCAACCATTGATTTAGGCTCTGAAAAAGGGTATCTTGTTGCCGGAACCCAATTGTACGTCTTATCTCCTCAAGATACAGTCAAAGGCATAATTGAACTCGGTAAAATTGGTAGAAGCACATCTAATGGAAAAATAACCAAAACATACTCTAAAATAGTCATTGGTGATAAAGTCGTTGTATCCAGCAATCCATTCCTTCTTAAAAAAGGCAGCATCGACTACCATAAAGTATTCATACTAGATAAGCAAGGATTTCTATCTTTTATAAAAAACCATCCCGGAGTAAAGACGCTTGATTATCAGAACAACATGTTCCAAGACCAAGCGAAAAAAGCCGGTGCATCCTTTTTCCCCAAATTAGACGCACAGCATGTCCGCGGGCATAATATTCAAGAAGGAAGACGCACTAGAGACGGAGCGGTTTCTGACCTTGCATTAGACGTTTTGACTCTTTATCAAGACTTATCTTTCGCCAAATCAGCCCACAGGAAATATTATATCTGCATGGTGGGAAAAAACGCTTTAGAACTTAAAAAATTTAAATCAGAATTGATACTACATTTTTTTCATATGGTAAACTTTTACGTTACAGAATTAAAAAAGATACTTTCTATAGACATTGAACTAGAAAATCTCCAACAGGAGTTAAAACAACTCCAAGCTAAAGAAAACATCTATCCTTATCTTTTAGAATGCCTGGAGACAAAAATAATAGAGAAAAAACAGCTGTTGAAAATCACAAGGAATACGGCAGGAGAGCTATTTGGAAAAATACATCTTGCCTTAAACTTAACTCCGGACACAGAATTAATTTTTCCAAAACCTAAGGAATTCCTCGCCGAGCTAAAAAATATTCTTCAGATACCCAAAAATGGATTTAACTTATTGCTCGCCGAATATGAATTAACAATAAAAGAATCTGAATACACTATAGCAAAAGCAAATATCAGACCAAGCGCCCAACTGAAAATCGGTTACCCTTCTTATGTCTCATCCTATAAATTGATTATCCCCATTACAGGTTGGGCAGCTGTCAAAGCTGCAGAGTTAGAAGAAAAACAAGCTGACTGTATTCTGAATCAAGAATATCTCAGAACCACTTTTGAAATAAAAAGAATCAGCACCGAACTACACTTTTCTAAAAAATTGCTTTTACATTATCAGGAATTTAAGCAAAAAATACTGCAGTTAACATCTGATTACTGGCAAGATAAATTAGATATAAAAGAAAAAGCAGCCCGGATAAATGACCGCATAGAAGAATTAAATTCCAGAATAAGAGAACTGGATATAGAATTCCTGAAATACGGTGATATTAAAACAGCACCTGAGATAGTTTCGGACCAATTTTTACCCTCCCTTAAAGACTGTCTGAAATATGCCCGGAAAATGTCCCCGGAATCCAAATATTTATGGCTGGAGGCCCAGAAGAGTTTTGAATTTTTAAAAGAATCTAAAGCCCGACATAATACTGCCAAATATAATTTCTATAAAGACGAGTACGCCTATAAAGCCGTTTTAAAACAGTTAAAAAACCAGGAAATACAATCCAGCCTTACTAAAGACTATTTGGAATTGCTGGAAAACATATTGGACTACCAAACAAGCTTTAAGCTTACTGATATTTACCTTAGGGAATACGAAATTAAAAAAGAAGGTAAAAAAATCAGGCCTTATCTTATTGAAAACAGCAAGCTAATCTGGGAAGAGGAACTGATAAAACAAACAGAAAGAGAACTGCTTAAAAATTTAAGCTGGTTAAAATTAAAATACCGCCTTTCTGACTTAGGAAAACCGGATTTAGAAACTTATTCCACAATCCAAAAAAATATCTTAAAAGAGACCGCAGAAACCATCTCAAATATGGAATTTGATTCTAATATAAGAAACCGCATTCAAAAATTCAAGATTCTGCTTGCTGTAGATAGCATTGAAATAGCAAAAAAAGGATACTGGATAAAAGGGCCCTGGGAGGTAGTTTATACTCCTCAAAAAATTCCAACCCGAGGCAGACGCGGAAGAGACTGGAAAAAAATTACCCACGGCTCTACAATTGCAGACTGGATTGCGATTTACATCCCTACAGGAATTATCCACAGAACCATTTTTGGAGAAAAAATACATGACGTAAAAATCGCTCATACTAATTTAGAAATCGCCAAAATCTACTTAGAGCAAGAAAAGATACAGGAGGAACATTTAAAATACGCATTGTCCCAGACCTTTTCTTCTCGAAAGGAAAATCTCCAGACCGCTAAATTAAGCTCTCAAAAAGCAAAGAGTAAATACTTACAAACAGAATCAAGGGTTAAAAAACTCCAGGCTAGAGAAATTGACCTTCTTGCAAATAAAAGAATACTGCTTGAAAAAGAGCTCAGTCAAATAAAAAAATTGCAGCTTTTTTTAGCAAGTAAAATAGATGTTTTGGACAGAGGAGAGGTAGAGAAAAAAGTATCTGGTAAAACAAGGCCGCTGCCTACAATACTTACTGAAATCCCAAAATTAAAAATCGTAGAAAAAGAGGCTGTAATCGCAAAAGAACGATATAAAAGGGCAATAAAATTAAATTTCTCAGATATTTTAAAAATCGGCCGTTTAAGCGCAGGCCCCTGGTTTTTGTTAAAAATTTTCCCTGACATAAATATCATTCGTGCTAATCATATGACTAAAGAAACCCCGTTATGGATAGATAAAGCAACCATTGATGCTGAACTTGAATTTCAAAACTGGCTTACCAGAGTTCAAACCGCAAAAGTAAAAATCAATTCTCTTACGATTTTATTACACAAAATGGAGTCTTATCTTCAAGGCATTCAAAATGAAATTTCCCTCAGCACAGCACCTTACAGTCATTATATAGAGCTGGATCTTCTAAAAGAAGAAATCAAAGATGAAATTAATTCTGAACAAGAAAAAGAACTTTATGCTCTTATGCAGCTTAAAACATTAGCAAATATCCCTTTAGAAGAGACTCTGCTGATTCCGGATATCAAAATACCTTATAAACAATCCCTACAATTAGCAAAACCTGATAACCTCATAAGTATAACCGCTCAACATTATCCTGATGTAAAACTGGCAAATTCACAACTCTCACTCGCCTATAAAGAAAAAAAATGGGATCCTTTTTTGAGGAACCTGCAGTTCGGAGTTGATTTCCTCTGTGACGTGATTACCACCAGGTCTTATGCCTGGAGTATCACATTTAATATTTTCAACCTTCCTTCCCATCACCTCGGGCGTTATTATGAAGATAAAATACAATATCAAAACCTTTCGCTTGGAAGTACCCGGCTAAAAATAAAAAAAGATGTTTATCTGAAATATTATTTAGCCCATAACTACCATAATCAGTCTATAGAATTTAAAAAAATTCTGGACAATTACAATAGTCTTCTGGGCTCTGCTTGGACTTCTTACCTTAATAAGGAAATACCCTGGGAAAGTGAGTATGGCTTGCTTAAAATATTTCGGAAAATATTTACATTTCAAAATCTTTACATAGAAAACCTGCAGGAATATTCTCACAACCTTAATTATTATAACGAGTTGGAGAGAAAATATCTCGATGAAAAAGAAGCAGTCCCGCTTTCTATTGCTGTTCCATTTAGCACATTAACCATACAAAATATAGCTCTAAATAAGGTTACGGCTAAAATACTACAAACATTGTCTAATCTAAAGCAAAAGTTTTCTCTTTTTAAACATCTCAATCTTGCTCAAAAAACCCGCGCTGCAAACAGGCACTACTGGCAAGAAAAAGAACAGAAAAGTAATTTTAATCTTTTCTCTTATCAAGTCCAAAAGAGCAGTAAAAAAGCAGCATTAGATAAGATTGCAAATATTTACGATCAGGCTCAGGAAAGAGAATACCAAAGTTTTCTTGCTATGGAAAAACTCTGGGAACAAGACCATAAAGATTACACAACTTTTAAAAAAAAGATGTCCGTTCTCATTTTCCCACCTTTAGAAGAAAAATACACACGTCAAATTCAACGTACCATTGAAGAGATTAAACCCGGCATTCAAACAGAACAAAGTTTATTCGCACCCTTTGATGAAAACGATTTATATAACGGACTAACTAATTACTTTTTAAAACACCTGCGCAACCTGCGGTTCTCTGAAAAAGAGATTGAGCTTTTTTTTAGCAATATGCCTCAAATTGCATCAATCTGGAAAAGCCTTAGAGGAGAAAAAACAATAAAACTTGCCGGATGGTGGTCCAAATACAGCGGAGGATTTACTTGTATTTTTTTACTACCTTACTTTGAACCTAACGATGTTAACGAAATCGGACTTATTGCTCATTACAGCCTAATATCCGTTCTCAACCAAAATGGTTCTAAAAACCCGCAAAATGTTTTAACTAAAATTAAATCCCGTTTATATGATGAAAAAAAATTCCTTCTAGTTAATTTAAGAACCATCCCCCAAGATTCAGTTTCTCAATACTTACAATGGCAAAATTATACAATTGAAGAAATTGATAAAATATTATTCCAACACTTCAGCTATAACGAGGTTGAGAATATGCGGAAACAGCTCGCAAAGCTAAAAGTTCCTTTCTGGCAATATACAGAAGGCAATAAACTAGAGGAACAGCTTCAAACAGACATTATCCGCTGGCTTATTACTTCAGGCAATAACAACAAAGAAAAAATAGCTCAACTTTTTCAATCTGTTCCCCAAATATTATATCAAATCTATAAAGACCCAAGCTTAGAAGAGATTTCTCATTCTTACGATGCTGTACGATTAAGGCATCTTTTAACAACCAATGATACCAACAATATAAAAGCAGAGTATAAGCGGGTAAAAACATCCTACATGATAGGATTACTCTTGTTCTGGCTTAATAAGATGCATCTTGAAAACATATCAATAGAAGAATTGAAAACAATTGTCAAAGAAGTCATGGTTATTAAAAAACAGCCGGAATTTATATCGCTTTACGGAGATCACTCTCTTACTGATGAGCAATATCTTTTTTACCAGCACAGCTTAATTTATCACGCTCAAAAGAATTTAACTTCTTCATCACCAAAGAATCCGGATAAAATATTTTATTGGATAAATCTCCTTAAAAATCAGCCGGAGTTCATATCGCTCTATGGAAATATTGATTTCAACAGTCCTTTTATTTATGAAAAACTTAAGCCGTTCCAAATCTCACATTATACGGGTAATTTGAGTTTTTGGGCTCATTGGGCAATAAAAAATAAGTTTGAAAAAGAATTTGTGAAAAACTTTCTTTCTCTTCTCAATCGAGCTATGAAAGAAGATTCGTTTGGAGAACACTTGGAAAATATCTACAGAAAAATAGGTATTACAATCAGCCTTTCGTTAAAAAACAAAAGCTATGAAATGCGGAAAGAAATCTATGGAATCACCTCCAACTGGATTCTATATTTTTATTTAAGAGGTATGACCTCCTGGGATCAAATACTTTTCTCTCTTAATGAAATATCCGCAATAACAAATCTCTCTTTAAAATATCGCCTTAATTACAGCCAGGACGATCTACGCTACTGGTTTCAGCATAAAAATGAATCCGGATACACCATGAAAGAGCTAGAGCAAATTTTTTATTTAATGTCCCGCACTAAAACAATTCTGATTAAATCTATAGAAGAACTATATAGAATGGATGAAATATCGCCGCACATATCAAAGTTAAAACCCTATTTAGAGGAAATCAAAAATAAAAAAATGCATCCCGGTGAGATCCAAAGATTAGCAGAAGAGATCCTCTACCCTCAAAAAGTAAGTATCAAAGACCTAATAGAAGAATATAAAATCGGGGTTTTGATTCAAGCCTTATACCTTGCTGAATTAAACATCGAACTCACCCCTTATGATATTACAGAAATATTCACTTTTTTTAAAAAAGAAGGCCTTAATATAGACGACTTGATTCAATTGATTAAAACAGAACAGCTTGTATATCAAATCTTAGGTAAAAACGAACTTGCTTTTATCTTCAGAGAACCAGAGCTTCGAAAATTCATCTGGCAAAACACATATAACAGAGGATGGGAATCCACCAGCCAATATTTCAAAAAATGGGCATGGAAATTAACAACCTTCTTAAAAGAATTTAAACAAGAGCATGGTAGCCATCCGCCCAAAAGATTACTATATGTTCTATTAGACCGCCACATTGTCAATGCCCCCGATTGGCAAATGAGGAGATTAATACACCAAGGGAATCTCTCCCAAGAATCCAAAAACCCTCTTATCGTCAATCTAGGTGAAAACTGGAATATAAAAAGGGAGTTACTTTTCTTCTGCTATGAACATTTGCCTATAGGAATTGACGCTGACAATCTAAACTCTTTAATATACTACTTTCTCAATCTCAATTTTTATGACTACTCGCACCTATTAGAATTAGAAAAAAAATTCGAAGAAAACATGGCTCAAACTGTTATTGCAAATGGCACACCCTACTTGGAAGACAGAATGAAGAAAATCATGCCTTTGGCTTTTCCGATGCTTAGATACTTTTATCAAAAGGAAAGTGTTTTCAAAGAAAGAATCAGCGGATTTTCAAAACGGTCAAAAAACGGTTTTAAAAGTATTGTTCCCAATACGAGTTTTCAGGAGATGTTAAATTCCCCCGAGAAAAGAATCGCAATAATAAAGCGCGTCCAAGATGCCGCCCGAAAATATTATAATGTCGAACTCTCTCCCGCCAGGACATACAGTATTATCTGGAAAATGCGCGAAGGATACCAACTCGAGGATGCACTTAGAATATTCATAGGTAATTACAGGCAGCTTAAAAACATTTACAAGACATCTGCGTCTAAAGAAATAACCGGGAATATTAGCAATCTGCTCTTACACCTTTCTCAGCAGATATATTTAACACCACTTGAGATAAAAGATTGCGAAAAAATATTCCTTATTATGCGTCAGCTTCAAATCATCAAAACAATAGGTAATAATGTATTGTTCGAGCCCTCGCAAGATTACCGTAATGCCGAGTCTATTTACTTCACGGGGCTAGAGGCAAAAGATTTAAACAAAATCACAGGATTCTTAAAAAAGACAGACCAATACCTGCCTCAAGAACAAAGGGATACTACTCTCTACCTATGTCTGAAAAGCTTTAAATCCCAGCCTTACTACATCCCAGGCATTGCAATGTATGATTACAAAGATTATTATGAAACCCTCGGTGAAACCGATACTCCGAATAACAAACTTATATCCTATCTCAACAAAAACAATATATCGCCTCAAGGATACTATTATATTTACTCTTCAGCTAAACACCATGCATCGAATTTAGGACTCTCCTCTAAATTTAAAAAATATATACTGGCATTCTTACTTTACGAAAAGACCAAAGACCCTCAAATAGTAAAAATCGCTTTGGATTTAAAAACAGATGCTGAAGTTTATGCTTGCCTGAATAAAATAGATAAGATTTTGGCTAAAAAGAAACGAACCATAATAAAAAGAAACATTTTAGAAGAATGCAGATTTTAATTACTTCATTTAATTTAGCAGGCTGGTTCATAATTATAGTTCTTATAAAAGAACTTTTGAATGCTATTTTTGACTGTTTTGAATTCTACAGAAATACTTACATTAAAAACCCAACCGGTTGGACAAAAAGAAAATTGCGCTGGTATCTTTTAATACACCTACCGAATGAGCTCATAGCTTCATTGGTTGTTTTCGGCTATATATTTCTGCTATTTAACCACCGGGCATCCTGGTTATTCTTAATTGCTTTTTCAGGATATTTGTTTAAAAAAATAATACAGGACCCAATTTATATTTTACACAGCTATTGTCTAAACTTTATCTGCAGAAAAGAAGAAATTAAACCCAGGAACACTGCCCTTGCAAATATCTTCCCTAATGCTATTTACATGCCCCACTTAGGATATTCTGAATCAGAAATTGATCAAGCTCTATCAACCTTATGTCTTTCCTACCTTAATAATAAAAATTGGAATACTTCCTTAATATACCATTCCGATAACAAAAATCCCGATTTTATACTGAAAGCCCTTAGGAAATTAAAATACCTGGCGAAAAAACTTAAAATCGATAATTTTATATTCTTGCAGCGAGATATTTCATCTCATGAAAAAAACTTCCTGGGTAAACCTGGTGCTTATCTTGCAGATTATCAACTTTTGTCTACGGGTATAACACACCCGGTAATATACATAGAAAAAGAGTGGGATGCCAGGGTACAATTTAAATGTCAACTTGATACCGACAGCAGAATAGTTGTAGAAAAACCCCACTTACCATTTCTATTGCCGGATAAAATAGAATCCGGTTTTACACATTTTATCTATTACCCACACCCTAAACCCGGGTTCTACATCAAAGAAAGTTTAAAACTCACTACTTCAAAAGGCAGAACCTTTTTTACAGAAGTAGAAACTAAACTACACCTGATTTCTAAAATAAACCCTAAAACCAGATTTCTCCTTCACTTAGGCGGTATTTATACTCACAACGGTGATCTTATCTTGCGCCCAGAAGAATGGACAATACAGGCAACCGGTATAATAACACACAAAACCACCCACCCTAAACTTCCCCTAGACCCTTATCAAATTATCATCCAAAAGACTATTTGCTTAGATGGGGTCAAGTGTTTTGTAGATAAAGATTTAAATATTCTCAATAAAGAACTTGAAATTATCATACCTCATGGTGAATTTTCCATAAAGCACCATTATCAGCTTTATCAGCGTCAGAATGATTTCCTTTATCTTGTTGAAGACAATTTTGAACCTTTAAAAGAAAAACTAATCGGTGAGGATTTTAGAAGAGACCCTTTAAACCTACTGCATAAAATACCAACTGAGGTAATGGAAGAAATAGAAACGAGTGATGATTTCAACTATTTTGAAAAAAAACAACTTCGAAAAACAGGAATTTGGGACTCAAAAAACAGTTTTAAAAATTTTAAATTCGGCTGGGAGAAAGAATTTTTAATTAAAGATACTCTTATTAAAAACAGGTGTATTTTAAAAGGAGGCTATTATTTAATAGACGCGGATAAGATCCCGCTAGATATCTTCCATACCCCGAATATGGAAATTAAAACAGTACTTGCACAAGATAATATCTATGGACTTGATAAAGATGAAAAAATTCCTCTTTTAACTTTAAAAGGAGATCCTGTTTTAAACATTGATGGCAAAATACTTGTTAAAGCTCCCTATGTTGAGTTTTTTAAAGAATCCGATACAGGTTTTATCGTCAACGAAAAAGACGGTTTTCTATATCGGTTAGGCATGCTTTATTTCTGCGGAGAAAAAAACATCTATCCTGTTTCTAAAAACGTTTGGGAATTAAAAAAACACCTCATTTATATTGAGCCAGCCAGCAACAATTTGATAAAGAAAACACTTATTGCAAGCCCCGGCGGTTATAAGTTAAAAAACAACTCTGTCATTTTGAAGAAAAAACTCTTGTCTAATCCTTTCTCCGTTTTTATTGAAAATAGAATGTTTAAAATTAAAGACCCCTTGAGTAATAAAATTTTATCTTTAGATAATTGCACTTTGGATGAATACGGCATCTGGCTTGATGAAAAAGAAACTGAATTATCTTTATCGGAGCATTTAAAGTTTCAAGCTCATTATATATTCCAGGAAGAGATTATTGCAAAACATGGAGAATACACAATTAATGACAATTTCGTAGAAACAGATGGGGTAAAACATCCTCTAGGCATTAATATTTGCCACGAAAATTCTCTTTTAAAACATCAAGGCCAAACCTTAAGAGCAAGCATATCCTTTATGATTATTAATCAAGTTGATTCTGATGGTGAATTTTTAAAAGACGCCCTCTGCGAAACAAATGCTATATTGACAGAGCAGCTGCTTTTAGATGAATTTGAATACGGCATGATTCAACCTGAAATTTCTTTTGCCAACTCATCAGATTCGTTATTTGCAAGGCTGCTTTCCTGGGCACATGAAGAATTTAAGTTTGCAGAACGTGCATTTTTTAATACCTATAAAGAGGGTAATTCTTACGGTAAAGTTTCCAAAGCCCTTCCTTTATATATAGGTAATATCCTGTTTAAAGAATCTATCCCTGCAATCGCTAGGACACATGACCACTGGGAGGCAATGCATTTAAGAACCCTTTTCCAATTCTCCGGAAAACACAAAGGTGCCCGATTAATAGAAAACGTGCCTTCCAACTTTTATAGTTTCTTAAAAAGAAAGCAAGGTTGGTTAACCGGCGATGTACTACTTCTGGAGTTGGAATCAAAAACAGGCACTCTAATAAGTCTTTTGCGCAGTATAAAATCTTTTTTATCGGGAAGAACAAAAGCTGCAAGATACTGGATTCAATATGCTCAAATTCACAGAAAGATGCTTAAACAATCTAAGAAAAATTACACTGCATTAGGATTACAAAGAATTTTAACGCTTCGAAGAACTGCTCTCTCAACAACATATCTTATGCTCTGGCTCATGCTATGCGGTTGGCTGGCATTGATAATACCCGGAAGCCTAAGCATTCAAAGCAGTTTGCTCAGTTGGATTCTATTCTTAACATCAGTATTGCTCATTATAGTACTTCCAAAATTCTTTATTCCCTTAACAAATACTATTTTAAAAGAGATAAAAACATTTAGTGGATTCTGTTTTATAGCATTCACTATATATTCAGTTATCATTACTAATGATATTATTACCCGTCACCCTCAATCTATAGTTTACTCTGCAATTTTAGGCTACAGTTATATCTTAATCAGAAGCCTGTTTTTGCCCCTATTCTTTATTATCTTGGGCAGCAGAAGACGTCTTCGAGTAAGGCTAGGAACACTAACGTTATTACTTCTTTGCCTATTGCTGCTTTTAAACGGCTACGATATCCTGCATTATCTTTCTACAAGTAAAAAATTTTACTGGATCACTTTGCTCTTCTTGAGCCAGCTTCCTTACGTTTGGACATATTTAATACCGATTTATGTTATTTCCAGATTCTCTCGTTTGGGCAAAAAACTATTTTCTAACTTAAAAGAAGGCGCAAAAGAACTTTTAGCAACCACATCAACACTTTTGATGCATTTAGTTTACGAGCCCATTCATATCATTAGAGTATTTCTAATGCTTATCAAAAAACCTTTTTCAAAAATAGCTTGGTTTCCTCAAAGCTACTTTGACAGAATAGCAGCTAACATCACTTCCCTTCCCCGTGCCTATTGTTGTTTTTACCTGCCGCCATTATTTTGTTTGATCTTTATTATCATCCCCTTAAAGCTGCATATTTTACCTCCTCAAATCCTTTCTTTGGGCTGGCCAATATTTATCTGGTCCTGGCTTTTAGGACCATTTTGGGCATACTGGACATGCAGGCACAGAAAGAACCTGCATAGAATTATTCCTTCGACTCTAATTATACGCCAAGTACTAAATCAATCTCTTGTCTTTACTGATACAAACCCTACAAAATTTAATAAAATCTTAGCAGACCTGCCTTACCAAATAGATGAGGAAGAGAAAATCAGGCTATATCTTTACTTCTTTACCGAAAAAACTCGCCTTATGCTCCCTAAAAAGAACCGAAACATATTAGACCGGATTGCTAACAAAACGGCGCGCATATCTTCTGATGCCAGAGTAACTGACTGGGAAACACTATCTGAATTCTCACGCGTAAAAATAATCAAGCAATTCCGAAAATATTTAGACAAAGATTTGCTTAAACAGATAAGTTTTTACAGTGATCTTCTTTTTAACATGCTCAAGAAAGGTTGGGCAGAAGTTGAGTGGCAAAATCTTTCCGAAACAGAGCAGTCCCAAATTATAAATACTCTGAGGCAAAAACACGCATTCAATCCCGAATTTTAAACATTAATTTTTGACCTTGTGCAAATATTTCCTTATTATCAAAAATATAGGCAAAAGCAAAATCCCCGTAATAAATCCTCCGATATGGGCAAACCAGGCAACATTTGCAAAACCAGATTCTACTGATAGAGAAGATACCCCGTGTAAAAATTGTAAAATAAACCATAAACTGATTAATAAATAAGCAGGAAATCTAGCTGGAATAGCAATGCCTACCAATATTAAAACTACTATTCGGGAGCTCGGATAAAGCACCATATGGGCCGCTAAAATACCCGATATCGCACCTGATGCACCGATTGTAGGACTACTTGATGCTGGATTTATAACTAAATAAATAATTCCGGCACCAATACCACACAATAAATAAAAATAAATAAATCCCATGTGCCCTACAATATCTTCAACATTCTTGCCGAATACCCAAAGAAAAAGCATATTGAAAAGATAATGAAACCAGCCGGCATGTAAAAACATATACGTTAGGAGTGTAAAATAAAACTTAAGTTCTCCTGCAAACAACACCTTAACCGGAATACACGCTAAATTGTTTATCAAAAACTCGTGGTGCAAATTATTCTGTTGGTATAAAAAAACAACCGTATTTAAAACAAGAATAAAAATCACACTTATTGGAAAAGTTTTATTTTTAGAATCACATCTTAACGGTAACATTTAATATAGTATATCATCTAATTATTATTTGGGAAACTACAGAGAAAACGCCTATCTATTTTTGCT
Organism: Candidatus Saelkia tenebricola; assembly: GCA_030765145.1. GTDB lineage: Bacteria > Omnitrophota > Gorgyraeia > Kaelpiales > Kaelpiaceae > Saelkia > Saelkia tenebricola. The sequence continues at coordinate 126,587 of JAVCDA010000010.1, forward strand.
ATCTAAGATTATGGTAACAGGACCGTAATTAGTAAGCGTAATATCCATATGGGTTTTAAATATACCTTGGACGACTCTTACATTTTGTGATTTCAAATATTGAAAAAATTTATCAACCATGTCCTTTGCCTTATCCGGAACCATTGCATTATCAAAAGAAGGACGTCTACCTTTTTTACAATCCGCAAAAAGCGTAAATTGAGAAACTAAAATAACCTCTCCCTTAACATCAAGAAGTGATTCATTGAGCTTCCCTTCATTGTCTTCAAAAACACGCAGATTTATTATTTTATTTCCCAGCCATATGATATCCTCATCATTATCGCCACATCCAATTCCAAGTAATATCAAAAACCCATGGCTAATACTACAAATTATACTCTCATTAACAACAACATTTGCATTTTTTACTCTCTGCAAAACTGCTTTCATTGTAGGGAGTTTGACTCCATTTTCTTAAGACATTTTGAATAATACCCACCAGTATAAGCATCCAAAGCAGCGGTTAACTCTTCCAAATACATCATCTGCTTGATATACTCATAGCTATTTTTAGGAGTTTTGTTTAAAAGTTCATTTTTCACCCTTAATCGTTCGAAATAAAGACGGTTTACTTCATTTAAAATATCTATTCTCAATTGGGTATTAAGCCTGGCGCGTGTGTCAACATCATCTTGGTACATATTCCAAATCAAATTATCTAAATCCCAAGTTAAATCCAAACTCCAATCCCGAGGACCAATTTGAACTTTGTCATAGCTTGCGCCTAAAGCAGTAGTCACGGTTTTATCGTATCCTAATTTAAGTTGAGGCATAAGTGCCCGATATTTCAGAGATATTCTCCAAGCCCTGATTTTTTCCGGACTCACTTCATTATAAGCCAAAGACTCTTCTTGAATCTCCTGACAACTAGGCTCATCCTTACAAAGCAATTGATACTGCCGTTCTATCAACTCTTGGGAATCCTCTCCTTCAATAAACACACCTCGCGATGTTGCGAGATAAATCTTACCTTTATTATCCATGCTGATACAATTTATCTTCCCCGTCGGCAGACCTTCATAAATTTTCATAGCAGTACGCCTTGAGGGATAAGCTTTGAATAACCCCTCATCAGTTGCGATGTAAACAGTTTCCGGCATTGATTGAAAAATAAAATTGATTTTTGTGTTAGGCAACCCTTGTAAATATGTTTTTATAAAACTTTTGCCTTGGTTACTCGATACAAAAAGCCCGTTATTTGTGCCCATGTAAATTTTTCTTTTATCTTTTACACCTACCTGAATAATAGAAGGGGTATTTCTGTGTTCTTCTCCCTCAGAATCTTTCTCGCCATCAACATCTATAAATACATCTTCATCCCGTGACGCTACAAAAGTACGTCGGAAATGTAGTAAATCATTACTTTCGTAAACACCCATATTAGTTGCTATGTATAGAAAAGGTTTTGAATAATCAACCCAGTAAACCTCAATTTTGCTCGACAACGTTTGGATTTTCTGAAAGTTATACACCCCCATATCTGCATGATATAATCCCTCACTTGTTCCCAAATAAATTTTAGAGCCGATTCTCTTTACATAAAAACATTTTACATTCTGATTTCTATCTCTAAATATGTACTCGAACCTTTCTTGGTCCCTGGTAAGCAGCAACCCGGAATCTGCTGCTATAAAAAGCAGACCGTATTCTGTCGGATCAGGATATACAAAATTAATATTGCCCTCTTTTATTTTATAAATCAGCTTCCAGATGTTCGAAGCTTCTTTTTTATACAATGTATCACCTGAGGCGGCATAGATTATCTCATCATTAAAAGGATGCAACAGAAGAAAAGAAATGTCAGAATCCATTAATCCCGAAATTTGTTCAAACTCTGCTTCTGCTGATAAAGGAAGAAACAGAATAAAAACAACCAGAATAAGCAACATTAAGCACCACCTTTTTGCTCTTAAGATTTGTGTACATGCTCACGATACTTCAACAAACTTAAAAACTGATAAAGGGAAGCAAAATACGCCACAACAAAACCGTAAAAACCATCTCGGAAACCTTTTTTCTTGATATAGCTTCTAAAAAATCTGTCAATACTGCGCCAAAGAAATTTACCAACCTTTATTCTCTTTCCCTGGGCAATCCATTTTTCAACCTCAAGAGTTGTTTGACGGTTTTGTTTGTTAAGAAAATCTGATATGTCTTTATAAGAATAATGAATTAAATCCGATTCTAAACGCCCTGCTTCACCATCCGTAAAAGCCACCGGATGAACGTGAGATTCCTCCCACTTAAATCGATCTTTTCTGAAAAGTTTTAACTGAGCACTGGGATACCAGCCTCCGTATTTAACCCAGTAATCAGCAATAAAATTCCTTCTGGGAATAGCAAAAGCAACTTTACTATTCGGGTTATTCAGGGTATCTGCAATCTCACTCTTCAGCTCTTCAGTTACCCTTTCGTCGGCATCAAGACTTAAGACCCAGTTATTTTTTGCCTGTTGATATGCCCAGTTCCTATGGGCTCCTTCTATGTCCATTTTCTTGACTAAAACTTTATTCGCATAAAATGATGCAATATCACGAGTTGAATCCGCACTTTCATCGTCTACAATAATTATCTCATCTGCCCATTTATAGACGGACTGAAGACAGTCTTTAATATTCTTCTGTTCGTTTTTAGTAAGTATTACAACTGTTAACGGTATCATTTTTATATTGGTTATAAGAACAACACAATCTTATCAGAAAATATTAAAATTCCAAGCAGAAACTATTTTTCAATCCCTAAAATAATATCGTGATTTTTTTCTGCCTCCTGTTCTTCGCCTATAGCTATAAGACTGTCAGCCATACCTTGCAATGCAACAGTGTTAGAGGAATCTATAAAATGAGCTTTTAAGTATTCTTCTAATGCCATTTTCGGGCGCCCCATAAACAGCAGAACACCTCCATAATTAATATGATATTGCATCTGTACATAGTCATTCTGTGGAAAATCCTTTTTCATCTTCGTCCAAAGCATCAAATTATTCTCCCAATATTTAACCTCATATGAACTTTTGATAAAATAAAAACCTAAAGTAACCACAACTAAAACAACGACTGCTTTATATGCTTTACCATTTAAAATTACCTGTTTTAATAACATTCCTAGAAGAATTGCAAACCCCACAGAAGGGATGTAGAGATACCGCGCAGCTATTAGTGAAGGCAGATAGCGTATCGCACAAAGCGGCGCAAGATTAATCAGAATCCAGCTATTAGCTAATTTAAGTTCAAAACTCCCTTTTAAAATACCTCTAATTGCAAGAAATAGTAATAATATTACTGTGACACAATTAAAAATCACTTCTACACCAACTTCCCTAATAGGTGTAAATTGCTCTATTAAATAAAACTTGATTCCTGAAGGCATAAGAAGCCATTCAATATATTGGGCAAAGGTTTTTACAACCGTTAGAATTTCACCGTAAAACCCTGCATCTAAAACCCTCTGGTTTACCGCTTCCGGCGGATTACAATAAAACCTTAGAAACCCAAATAGTACGGTAATAAAAACCAACCCTAACATTAAAAACAAAATTTCTTTTTTGTCAGCACGAATCGTCTTACTCTTGAATGCAAGATATACATAAAGAGCAATGAGAATGAGAAAAGTTAATGCACTCTCCTTAGAAAGAATCGCCAAAACATAAAGAACGCAGCATACCATAGATTTTATAAAAAAAATTTTTCTTTTAGATTTTAGTGCTGAAATAAAAACAAAAAAAGCTGTTAAGTAAAAAAATAACGCCATTAAATCATGCCTGTAAGTAGCTATTACAACAGTTTCTACATTAACCGGGTGCATAAGAAATACTAAAGAAGCTACTAAACTCACTAACCGTTGAGATAGCAAAAAAAGGCAAAACCTATATATTAAAAATGTGTTCAGGATATGGAAAAGGAGATTCGTTAATTTAAAACCAGCTGGATTTAAACCCCAGAATTTATAATCAAAAAAGAAGGTAAGTGTTTTAAGTGGTCGATAGCTTATTTCACCGCTGGCATAAGAATATTTATTAAAGCTTTCTTTAATATTGCCTGGATGCAAAAATAAAGTCTTGATATTACCTAAATCACTCAAAAATGATTCCCGTTGCGCTATTATAGACCAATCGTCACCTGCAAAATCAAACCCCAGGACCTCTCCATAAAGAGAACAGGCTATAGCAATTATTATAAGATAGGCATATAAATCGGATTTTTTAATCAATCTGCTTGCAGTCTTTTGCCAGCTTTAACACCGCTAGTTCAAAACCTGATTGATAGCTATTTTTATAAATAGGGACAAAATGGAGATTGAATTTTGCTTTATCCGTATTGTCTTTGCGATCAAAATCGTTAACAGCAATTGAAAAATTGATTTCAGCACCTGTTTGCGGTGTGACATTTAATACTGAAAATGGAATAGTTATTGCAAGCTCATATCCTTCTTTAGTCAATTTTGAAATTGATTTGACTTCTTCAATATCACGCTCCTGAAACCAGGCATATTTTATAGCTACACTATTCCTGCCCGGAGCAAATCCAAGCTGAAAATGCTCTTTATTGCCCCAGTAAAGTCTTTCACCGACTGGAGCAATGTACAGCTCAACACAATCATTTTTATAAAGAGTTTTTGCTTCTTCTTCTGCTATGACATCGTTATCGCTAACCTTTACCCAGAAGTATAAATTTTCTTCATCCCAGCTTGCTTTATATTCGCAACCCAAGTCATAAGGATATTTTGTAATCGCACCATGTTCCAAGGCCTGCTTGGGGGTTAATTTATACAATTGACCTTCGATTGATGAATCTGCGTATTGAGCAACAATAACAGGCTTTTTATCCGCCTCCAGTTTAATGGCACCATCCTTAAATCCTGCAATCTGCATAGCTTTTTTTATGTATTCGTTACGCATAAAATATTCCCAGACAAATCCTGAAAGATAATTCTCAATCATAAGCATAATCGGGCCCTGGTCAATACCTATTACAACATCGGAATACCAGTTCTTATCTCTGTTAAAACTATCCACAAACCCGTAATTTCCCCAGATATAATCTTTGTGGTTTTGGTACATCCATCTTAAAGCACTAATACATTCAGCGGGTGCAAACGGAGTACTTCCTCCTACAGCAGTAAAAGCAACAGTACCATCATAATGCGCATAACCAGGAGGCGCCCCATAAGCACGGTAACCTGCAGGAGATTCACATGCAGTTAGTCCCCAAGAATTTTTATTAAACGTTAAAGAATTTTCCTTATTATTAATACAAAACTGCCTGTTGGCTAAAGTCGCATTGACCGATGAAGTAAAATAATCTGCGTAATCATCGTGCTTGTTTCTGAAATCAACCCAAATATGAGAAAATTGATGGGTAAACATAGGCGGCGATGATAAGCAGGTATACCCTTCATAATCCCAAATAGGCCTCCTTACATCATACCAAACTGATTCAGTTATCGGATGCGTCGGCGACCCCAAGGCCAGTAAATACATAATCAACTGTTCGCCATATTTATTCCAGCGATCAGGCAAAAACCCTGATTCAGGAGTCCACCCCATACATATATTGTCACCTTTACCCAGCATCCAATCCCACTCCACACGTTGATAAATCTCATCCGCCAATTCTTTTACTTTGCACCCGAAATATTCTCCGGCAAACAATGCCCCGGCTAAAAAAAGAGCTGTATCTATTGAAGAAAGCTCGCAATTCCAAACCCTATCTCCATTATCCATACCCACAAAATGGTAGAAAAACCCATGCACATTTTCCATCCTGTCTCTGAAGAAGAATAAAGTATTTAAAACTCTTTCCATTGCCTCTTCCCGCCTAATCCACCCTTTCTCAACAGCTACAGGATATGCAGTTAAAGCAAAACCAACCGCTGCAATAGAAGCAACTTTAAAATTGTCTTTTTTAAAATTATTAGCTTTGTCTTTCGTTAAACCCGTCTCAGGGTTAGTTTCGCGCCAGAAATAACCGAAAGATTTTCTCTGAATTAATTCTAAAAATTCCCTATCGCTTATAGTAGATATATCGGGCTTAGGAATACATTCTCTTAAAGTCGGATAAACACCACATAAAGGCTGTTTTAAAATTTCTTCTTTGGTAAAGTATGCATCATCTATATAGATAGTTCCTTCCTTATCAGTAACACGCCAATCTTCAAACACAAAAATCAGTTCCTGCATCTTATCAAATTCAGATATCCCCATAAATTTATTTAATGGAATAACATACTGTTTCCAGTCATCTTCTAAATCTGTAAGATAATGAATTCCTTTCTCGCCTTGTGTGTTTTTTAATTCCAGCTTAAAATGTTTGGTAAAACCACGTTTTTTATCCCCCTTTGCCGATAAAACTAGATATCTATAATCATTTAAGTTTTTATTCTCCAGCTTAAACCAAATACCATTAAAAGCCGGATTGGGAGAATCAACATCGTAGTCAATTCTTAAGGAATACCCTTTCTCGCCTTTTTTAACCAAAGGAGAAAATGAATCAAAACAATTCTGCGTAAAATCATCGGGGTCTTTATCCCAGGCTCCAAAACTACATCCAGAACCTTGATTTGATTTTTCGTTAAAATGTGCCAGCAAAATAATTCCCGGAAGTTCCACCTGAGGAATAGTATCTAAATCAGCAAGAAATTCTTCTCGTGCATTCTGAACCCTGTCTTTTTCTTTTTGAACCTCCAGGTGTTTATAAAACAAGGTACTTATGATTGCTGCCAGAAAAAATAACACTAAGATTATTTTGAAAAATTTTTCTTTAAACAATTGTAAACACCTCTTTACAGAAAGGCGGAGTTAAAATGCTCCGCCTTTAAAAACATTGTTTTATAATTTTACTTTTCAAACTGAACATCGTCGAAATAAACAGTTCCTTCTTTAACCGGGATACGCCAGTCTTCAAAAACAACAACAAACTCATCCATGTTGGTCAAATCGGAAATCCCAGCTATTTTAGCAAGAGAAATTTCAATTTTCTGCCATTTATCAGTAACCCCTGTAACGTAATATTTGCCAACTTCGCCAATATTGTTTTTCAATTCAATCTTAAACAACGGGGTAAAACCTCTTTTAACATCCCCTTTTACCCAAAAAGTAAAAGTCTCATATTTTGACACATCAGCTCCGTTCAGTTTCATCCAAAAACCGTTGTAAGCAGCATTTGGAGAATCAACATCATAATCAACCCTGAGACAAAATCCTTTACCATCTTTTGTCTCAACAGTGTTAAAACTTTCAATTGCGGTTTGTGAAAAATCCATAGGATCTCTATCCCAAGCACCAAAATCACCATTAACGTTATTGGGCTTAACACCGGAATCAAAATCTGCAATCGAAAACACATCTTCTAACGCACAAGCAGAGCCACCCGCTACTAACAAAAAACATCCGACTAACAAGCCAAACATTTTCATACACCCACCTCCTTTTTTTGAAATTCTATCTTTTTTACTTATGCCACAAAACACATCTTTTGTCAAGTCGATAAGAGACTGCTACACCATAGCATGCGTAAAAATATGTTGAATAACAAGGCTGACGGCACCTAAAGCAACCGCATTCTCTCCCAATTGCGTAGGAACAATGCGTACCTGATGACCGATTTCCTCAAATGTCTTGTCTCTAACAACCCTTTTGATCTCATCCAATAACACCGAACCTGCTCTTTCTATCCCACCGCCAATTACCACAACCTCGGGATTAAGCATCTGAATAAGATAGGCAATCCTAATACCCAATTCTTCCCCAGATTTTTTAACAAGTTCTATTGCAAGAGTATCTCCTTCCCTGGCTGCCTCAACTACAGATTTAAAATCTATTTTTCCCGCATCACCTCCGCAAAGTTCTAATATTTTAGAGTCAACGCCTTCTGTTATCACTGCTTTTTGTGCTTTTTCTTTCAATCCTAAATCTGCCTGCCAGCGGTCAAGGCCTTTAAAATTTTGTTTTTCCTGATCTGTTAAACCCGGCAAGCCTAACTCACCAGAACATCCTGTTGCACCGGAATAAATCTGACCATTAATTATAATACCGCAACCGACTCCGGAGTACATAAAAACAAGGTTTTTCACTTCACTTTCAAGCTCAAACTCCCTCTCTCCAAAAGCTGCAACAGTAGCATCGTTTTCTACATACACAGGCATATTAAATTTTTGCTCTAACATATTTTTCAAGGTTGAGATGTAAATACTACCCATTTGTTCCGGCCAGCGAATAGTGCCTCCTTTTCTATCCACAATACCAGGAATACCGATACCAATACCTTTAATTTGACCTTCATCCAATTCTGATTTTTTAATAAGCTCCTCCACAATGTCTGTCAGAGCATCAATTAAAAACCCTTCCGCCCCTCCTTCTGGTCTGGGTTTTTTAATCTCCACAAGAACATTAGCCTTGAGATCCGTTATAATCCCAATAATATTAACTAAGTCCAGCCCAACACCAACAATATAAGCAGCCTTAGGGTTAAGCTCTAAAACCACAGGACGCCTACCACCGGTAGAAACATCCAAACCGCCCTCTATTACCATACCTTTTTGAATATAATTATTTACATAATTAGAAACAGTAACGATGTTCAGCTCTGTTTCCTTTGAAATCTCAGTCCTGGTAATAGGTCCTTTTCTGCGAATTAAATCTAAAATTGAAAAATTCTTTCTCTCTCTATCCGCTAATACTTCCCCCATTGCCTCTACCATCACTACCTCCTTTAATGAGTCCGTTACTTATGGAGCAAAGCTAACATAAGCAACATGGGCGAATTACGAGCCTGTTACTTATGGAACAAAATTGACATAAGTAACCTGGGTAAATTATCTGTCAATAACTAATCAGTTAAAAGCTTGTTCCCTTCTTTTGCAATCTTAATCATTATTTCATCTATTGATTTCTGGCCGTTAAACAACAAATCCAGCTTTGGTTTGATATACAGTTCTTCTATCTCCCTCCAGTTAGAATGAAACGGCGGAAAGATAACGTACTGCACTGCTTCATTGAGCATCCCTTTATTTAGCGGCTTTTCACTGCTTCCTGCCCAATAAGAACCCTGAGAAACAGATATTCTAGCCGGCTGAGCAAGTCCCATAGCAGCAATTTTCTCCATCACTTTAACAGAAGTCAAAGCCTTGACAACCTCCCAAGCAAGTTGCGGATTTTTGGCATTTTTTAGAATACAATAAGCCGTACCTCCTGTTGCAAAACGCCTGATACCTTTAGGGCTCTTAGGAAACATTACAACATCCCAATCAAGATTTTTTGTTTTTCTTAGAACTGGAGTTTCCCAGATCCCAGACCCTAACATTGCAAGCTTACCGGTAATAAACATCATCTGAACCCCCATTCCCATATTTATTAAGGCAGACGGTGTTGGAGAAATTTTGTGTTTTAGAATCAAGTCCGTATAAAACTGGAGTCCTTCTTTAGAAGCTGTGCTATTAAGCATAATGCGCTTGGGACGCTTAATATTATCAACCAATCCACCGCCATTGGAAAGGACAAAATTTTGCCAGGCCCAAGTATAAAATCCGTATCTTTTGATTCTTCCGCTCTCATCAACAAGCGTAAATTTCTGAGCTATTTTAAGCAGATCATCCCAGTTCCAATCATCAGTAGGATAAGGAATCCCTGCTTCGTCAAATAGTTTTTTATTATAGTAAATACAAGCAAAAGGCGCAATATCGCGCGGAATACCGTAAACGTTGTCCTTGATTGTAAAATGATTCATTATTTCAGGGAAAAAATCATTGAATGCAAAGTCTCTATCCTGTTCAATCAATTGTGTAAGATCAAGAAAAACACCTTTGGCCCAGAAATTTGTAAATAAGCTTACCTCGGCAGCAATAACATCCGGGGCATCTCCCCCGGCAATTCTGGTTAAGATTTTACTAGTATATCCTCCGTAAGGAGTATGTTCTAAAACCACCCTAACATCAGGATGAGAAATTTCCCATTCTTTAATTACAGAATTGATAATTTTCACTTCTTCCGGAGAACCCCAAAAAGCTAACCTAACCTTATCAATATGCTCTTCAGTTTCCTTCCGGCCACAGCCCACAAAAAAAAGAACCCCTAAAAACAAAATAGTTTTTATAATCTTCATAATAAGCTTATTAATACCATTGTATAAATTTTAGAACAATTTGATCTGTATGTCAAATAGAATTTACTAATCAGATAACATAACTGAATCATTTTCGGCAATCTGCATCTTAGGTAAACTAAGTAGAATACTGGCTGCAGAGGTAACCTCTCTGACATCAATGACTTGAAGCTTAGCGATCAATGTGTTGCCTCGGTATATGGAAAATCCCATACCAATTTGCACCCCATCTCTTCTGCCAATATCGATGATTATAAAACCTTCCTCTACATTAACAAAGACAACTCTTCCTTTAAGTAGCTCGTCTTTAATTTCTATTCTGGGTAATTCTACAGCTTCGCCTTCAGTATCGTAATTTAGTTTTTTTATCTTTTCCAATGCCATCTCAAGATCCTGTTTTAATTTTGTAACCTCTAACACTTCGTCTTCCAAAACTCGATTAATATATCCAATCCTTTGATTGAATATTTCTTTTTCTTTTTTCTCTTTTTCGACATTCTGTTCTAACTGTGTAATTCTTTCGCTTATTTCCTTTTTTCTGTCCTGCGCCTGTGCAACCTTCATCTGAAGCGTATTTTTATCTCTTTGCATTTCTTCCACCTGCTTTATATATGAAAACTTCTCTTTCTTCTCCTGCTCCAAAGATGCGCTTAAGGAAGACACTATCTTTTTAGTATCCTGAAACTTATTTTCTAAATTTTCTTTTTTATCCAATAGATCATTTACAATATTATTTAAATTTTCTTTCTCCTTCTCAAACCTTGAAATCTCGCTATCTTTTTTCTCTAAAAGTCTTTCCAAACTACTAAGCCTTAATTCTAGATTGGATTTCTCCCGCAACAAATTTGACCAGAAACTGTCATCACCTGTGTTATTGTATTTTATATTCTCTTGGCTTGTAAAACTTGCTTTGACATCATTCTTCTCCCGTACTAATCTAGCAACACTTTCCCGTAACCGCATATTTTCATCAGCCAGCTCCTTGAAGTTGTTTTCAGAAATAAGTTTTTCCTCCTCCACTTTCGACAGATGTGTTTGATACTTATTAAGATTGGCCTGTATTTTTTCAATCTCTGACTTAAACTTGTCGAGATCAAACTCCAAGTCTCTATTTGTTTGATACCAAAGCACTTTTTCTTCTGTGTATCTGGAATAAATTTTTCTATTCTCTAACCCAAGCCAAACGGCAGAAATAACAGACACGCTTAAGAGCGTACCGCATAAAGAATAAATTACTGTTTTTACTGAGTCCGACATTTTCATATTGTTCTTGGTTTTGATATCCGCAAAATTTTTGTTACAACATATCGTACGTCTTCCATTATTATATACACACAGGGAATAACTAAAAGGGTTAAAATTGTTGAAACGCTCATCCCTCCAATAACAGTCTTTGCCAAAGGCGACCATAAATTGGCAGATTCGCTCCTGTCCACCGCCATGGGGATTAAACTACAAATTGTAGTTAACGATGTCATAAATATCGGTCTTATCCTGCTTTCGGCTCCTAAGAGCACTGCTTTCCTTAATTCCATCCCTTCTATTCTTAAAAGATTTATGTGATCCACCATAACTATAGCGTTATTAACAACAATACCTCCCAGCATTAACATGCCCATCAACGCACCAATATTAATCGATGTACCAGTATAGTAGAGCGTAGGGATTACACCTATCGCCGCCAAGGGAACTGTAGTCATGATGATAAGGGGCTGAATATATGATTCGAAGAGAGACGCTAAAACCAAGAAAATCAGAATTAAAGCTACCCAAACTGCAAAGTTCAATTGCTTGTTATTCTCTTCCATCAATTCATAATCTCCGCTAAAGCGATGTGAGTAATCATCCGGCATTTTAAAATCGCGAAGCGCTTCTTTGGATATTTCAATTGCCTTATCTAAAGAAAGAGCACCCCTATTAGCGCTAACCTGAACCATTCTGGATTTATTCTTATGCCAAATCTCGCTAGGCGCAATATCAAATTTAAGATCTGCGATTTGCTTGAGAGGAACCTGAATTCCGTTGCTGTTTACAAAAGTAAGGTTCTTTAAGTCTTTAAAACTATCTCGGCTTTCTTCTTCCATCCTCACCACTATCTCTACCTCTTTAGTCTTTGTATGAAAAAAGGAGGCCCGCAAACCTCTTATTTTTCCATGCAACTGGTAGGAGATATCCTGGATAGTCAGCCCGTAAGTGCTTGCCTTATCTTGATCTATCAAAACACGAATCTCAGGCCTACCTTCTCTCATCCTTATCTTCTGATCCGTAATGCCTTCAACCGTACTTAATTTCTGCGCTATGCCCATGGCTATCTGCTTTAAAACATCATAATCATAACCATTTATATCTATAAAAATCTCGCTACTACCTACCTCCTGAGGCAATTCAAAATAAATAAAAGCGTCAAACTGTTTTGCTATCTCATCCATCTTAGGGCGTAATTCCGTTATAATATCATCCGTCATCCGATACCTTTGAGAGAGAGGTTTTAGTTTTACATATACTTTCGAAGACCATCTTTCTATGCGAGAAGAAACAGTTTTAATCTCAGGAACTTCTCTCAAAATGCGCTCTACCATCGCAACAGCCTTATCAGACATCTCAAGGCGAGCACCCGTAGGCAATTCTACATGAGCGGTAAACTTGTTAAGTTCGGTAATGCCAATAAATTCCTTCCCTATTTGATTCCATAATGGCAACACAATTAAAAACACCGCTACCATAAAAAACAAAAACTGATACCTTAATCGTAAAAAGCCACCCAATAGTTTTCTGTAAAATCTTCTGCTTTTTCTCACCTTGTCTTTACGCTTATTGATAAATGGAATACCTCGACCAAGCTCCACCATAGATGAGGCTAAAGGCACCAGCGTTAACGCAACAAATAAAGATGCCAGCAAAGAATATACTACAGTCCAAGCCAAACCGCTATAAAGAATACGCATCTGTTTGCCTACAAACATAATTGGTAAAAATGCAACTACAGATGTAATGGTAGAAGCAACAATTGCAAGACTAACTTCCTGCGCTCCATTTAAAGCTGCTAAACGCTTGTTAGCACCTGCCTCCTTTTTTTTAAAAATATTTTCTAATACAACGATTGAAGAATCCACCAACATTCCTATCCCAAGTGCAAGCCCTGAGAGAGTCATAATATTTAAAGTCAAACCCTGCATAAACATTATTGTAAACGTTGCCATAACAGAAATTGGAATCGAAAGTGCAATAATAAAAGTCGGCGGCATATCGTGTAAAAATAACAGCAACACTATTACTGCCAGTGCACTGCCAAACATCAGAGATTTTCGCACAGTATCTATGGCTTCTTGAACATACTCCGCCTGCTGGAAAGTAGGCCTGATGATCACGTCTTGAGGGATGATTTTTCTTATTTCCTCAAGTTCTTTGACTATCAACTTATTAACTTTGATAGTATTAGCCGTGGATTCTTTTTGAATATAAATGGAGACTACCGGACGAGCATCTACCCTTGATAAATCCATCGGGTCCAAAAATGAATCCTTTATCTGAGCTACATCTTGAAGGCGTATCACAGAGCCCTGGGGTGTGAAACCCACTCCGATTCCTTTGATATCTTCTATTGTATTGAACTGCCCTAACAGCCTTATTAAGTACTCAATGCGTTTGCTTTCCAAATCACCGACTAAAATATCCAAATTGTTAGCTCCGACCATATCAATTAACTGCCCCAAAGATATGTTGTAGGCTCTTAATGTTGATTCTTCTGTTTCTACTAAAATCTTTCGCTCTCTACCACCTGCAACCTCAATATTTGCTACCCCCTCCAGTCTTTGAAACCTTGACTTAACTTTTTCGTCAACAATTCTGCGTAACATCTCCGGAGTATATTTTTCTCCGGTCACAGCAAGTATAACAATCGGAACATCAGTCTGCTGATACCGAGCAATAACGGGCTTTTCAATTTCTTTGGGTAATTTATCTTTGACCCTGCCAAATTTTTCTCTCACCTCCAAAGAAGCAAAATCCATATTGGTCCCCGGCTCAAACTTTAAAATTACCCGCGATTCACCCTCTTCGGATATTGCAATCAATTCTTTCAGATTACTAACATCGCTCACCGCTTCTTCAACCGGCTTTGTGACCAAGCGTTCAACATCCGGAGATGGTATCCCACCTCTAATCCGTATAATAATACTAATGGTGTCATAGCTGTAATTGGGCATCAACTCTACTGGTAATCGAACTAAAGCAATATACCCGATAAGAACAATGCCTAAAAAAATCATTGCCATTGTAATCGGCCGTTTAATCGCAACGCTTGCTAATCCCATAAATTATCCCTTAAATTCATACCACCTACCCGGACCATTAGGCCCTTTAGCAATTATTATTTCTTTGTCCACCAGGTCTTTAAGGTCTCTCGCCGCGGTGGCAACTGAAATTTTAAAAATATCCTGACATTGCCGCCGCATAATTCTACCGTGTTGCTTTATATACAATAAAACTTCTTTTTGTCGTTTGTTTAATTCCGGGAACTTCTTGAAAACATCCCTCTCTAACACTTTTTCCTCTATTTCAGGTTCAGATAATATAATTTTTTCTTCCATTATTTCTTGGACAACTTCTATTGTTTTTGCTTTCTCAAGAGGAGATTCTTTTTCGATCATTTTTACCGCAACTAAATATAGCGCCGGGACAACAAACAATGTAAGAATCGTTGAAGAAGATAACCCTCCAATAACAGCAATCGCCATAGATGCTCTTAGCTCTGCTCCTTCACTTAAACCTAAAGCTAGAGGGATTAGGCCTAACGTAGTAGTGAGTGCAGTCATTAATATTGGCCTTAGCCTATGTTGGCACGCTTCTATTGCCGCATCATATGGATTAACACCTTCTGCCCTTAGTCCATTAATACGGTCTAGCAATACGATGCCGTTATTAACAACAATACCTCCTAAAATTATCACACCTAAAAATACCACTATATTTAAAGTGGTGCCTGTAAGTAGAAGGGCTATACTTATTCCGATTAATGAAAGTGGCACTGAAAACATTATTACGAAAGGCTGCCAAAGAGACTCAAACTGTGCCGCCATAATCATATATACCAAAACAATAGATAGTATAAGAGCAAACATTAAATTCTTGAACGATTCTGCCATTTCTTTTTTCTCTCCGCTCATTTTAACCATATAATCTTTTGGCACTTCAATTGCCTCAATAACATTTTCTATATCCTTGATAATTTCACTGAACCTTCTTTTATAAACATTGGCGGAAACCACAACAGTCCTTTCTTGGTCTAAACGTTTAATTTGGCTGGGCCCAATTCCTTTTGCAAGATAAGCAACATCGGCTAGAGAGACTTCCACCCCTAAGGGAGAATGAATCAAAATATTTCTGACTTTAGCTATATTTTCTTTATCTTCTTCCCGAAGTCTTGTTCTGATATCATATTCCCTGCCTTCTTCTTTATATTTTGACGCTACATACCCTTTAATTGCAGCCTGAGTAGCCAAAGAAATACTGTTAACCGAGAGATTATATAGTGCAGCTTTTTTCTTCATTACATTCACTTTTATTTCAGGCTGAGCCGGAGCAAGGTCACTCTTAATATCGTATAAGCCGGAAATATGTTCAAACCGAGCGATTAAATTCTCAGAAAGAGTTCTTAAGGTGTCTATCTCCTTCCCTTTTAGCTCTATGGTAACAGGCTTACCTCCCTGCATAGCAGCCTTAAAAATTGTCTCCTGTAAAATATATTCTATTTCCGCCTTTTCTAAATCAGTACCTATTAAATCTGTTTGCAATTGCTGAACCACTCCCTGACTCTTTCTGTATTCTGCGTCTCTTTTAGACATCTTTTTAAGATTGACGACAATTTGTGCTTGATGTGAGCCCATAGTTGCCACAGCTCCGCCATACGCTTTTTCCTTACTAGAACCAATTGTCACACCTACACCTTTTATGTCTGGATAACCGAGTAAAATACGCTCTATTTTTTTAACAACTCCATCTGTAACTTCAATCCTGCTACCTGTAGGCATATCTATCTTAATCAAAAATTCACGCTGATCTACTTTGGGCATTAATTCTCTATCAACCGTATTCAGCAAGTAAAAAGCACCCATTGTTATCAAGATGATAATTGCAAAATAAAAATATTTGACTTTAAGAAAAGCTTTCAGGCTCCGAGCATATGAAGATTGCAATATCCGCATCCAAGCCCATTCTTTTCGAACAGTCTTTTCGGTTTTAACTTTAGCTGCAAGTCTTGGGATTAAAGATAACGCTACAGCCAATGATGCTAAAAGCGCAAACGTTACGGTAAAAGCTAATTCTCTGAAAAGTTGCCCCGCAACTCCTTCTACAAACATAAGCGGCAGGAACACAGCAATGGTTGTAAAGGTAGAAGCTGAAATTGCAGTGGCTACCTCACTAGCTCCAGAAGATGCCGAAAGAGATGGAGATTCACCCATCTGTCTATGGCGAAAAATATTTTCAATAACAACAATTGCATTATCAACCAACATTCCTACTCCAAGCGCAAGCCCCCCTAAAGACATTATGTTTACCGAAAGACCTCTGAAATACATCAAGCTAAAAGTAAGCAGAATTGAAATAGGAATTGAAAGCGCAACTATAACAGAGCTGTAAATGTTCATAAGAAACAAGAACAAGACTATAAATGCCAATACTCCGCCTTGAAAAGCTGCGTCTCTCACCCCATTTATAGAATCTTCAATAAATTTGGACTGATCATACACAATCTCTATTTCTGCTCTACCTTTAATCCTTTCTCTAATTTCATCCAATTTTTTATTAACATCTTTAACGACTTTTATTATATTGGCTCCTGCCTGCCTCTGAATTCTAATTGAAATATTTTCTCTTCCGTTATACCGCGATATGTTAGTTAAATCTTTCAACGAATCAACAACTTTTCCTAAATCCTGAACATAAATAATTCTTTTATCAGATGATTCTCCTTTCATCTGCCTAATATATTCTTCATATTGCGTTTTAGGTGGGTCAACTTCCTGCACATCAACAACTACATTTCTTATTTCTTCGACAGCCTCAAATTCTCCCATCGTTCTAATCATGTATTCATAGAACGTTTCTTTTATTGTCCCGGCAGGAAAAGTAAAATTAGTTTGCTTAATTGCTTCGGCAACTTTTAAAATCGGAATTTTATTGGCATATAATTTACCTTGATCCAATTCCACTAAAATTTCTCTTTCTCTTCCCCCCACAATACCGGCCGAAGCTATGCCTTCGATTTTTTCAAGCTCATCTTTGATTTCTTTTCTGCACAATTCCCGCAATTGCCTGGATGGTATATCACCTTTTACAGAAAGAATCGCAACCGGAATTTCAAAAGGATTAAACTTCATAACAATCGGATCTTCAGAGCCTAAAGGCAATCTCTCTTTAACGAGATCAATCTTTTCTCTTACACCAAGTGAGGCAAAATCCATATTGGTGCCCCAATCGAAATCTAAGATTATAAGCGATAAACCTTCTTTAGAAAGAGAGGAAATTTTTTTAAGCCCGTTTACCGTTCCTACCGCTTCTTCCATTATTTTTGTTATTAACGTTTCTACTTCCTCAGGAGAAGCATTCTCATAAGTCGTAACAATCGTAATTTGCGGATAGGAAATCGAAGGGTACAATTCCTGGGAGAGCTTCATCCAAGAGATAACACCTAAAAGCCCTATTCCTAAATAGAACATTGTAATTGTTACTGGTCTCCTAATAGAAAATTCAGGCAGGTGCATTTTTATTTTCCGCGGTTAATTAGCAGTATTAAAATAATTTTTCCTGTGTTTCTATGATTTTTATCCCGGTACCGGCTGAAAATCTTTTCATACCCGGAGTCTCTATAACAATCAGAGCGCCTTCTGTAAGCCCCTTTTTAATAACAGCATAATCTGTCGTAATATACTCTACGGTAACTGGAGCATATTTAATCTTTTCTTCTTCTATCATCGCAGCGTAATAAGCACCTTGTTGAATTGATACAGATGAACTCGGTACAACCAGAGCGTCTTTCTTTCTGAATACAGCAACATCTACCCGGGCAAACATTCCGGGTTTTAACAGTTTGCCTGGGTCTAAAACTCTGACCCTGATGTTTAATGTGCGTGTTCTTTCATCAATTGCAGGGAAAACAGTTTCCACATAACCAAAAAACACTCTTGTGGGATAGGTGTCCACCTTGACTTTTACTTTCTGCCCGGATTTAATTTTAAACACATCTTTTTCTATGACCCCTATTTCTACAAATGTATTGGCGGCATCTAACAAAGTAAAAATAATGTCATTAGGGGTTATAAATTCGCCGACATCTTTCTCTTTTTTGTTGATAATACCTGCTTGAGGGGCTTTCATATCAAGTTTTTCTAATTTGACCTTGCTTAGTTGAAGTTCTTTTTTGCTTATATCTATTTTTGCCTTGGATACTTCAAGCTCCGCCTGCAATTGATCCAGCCTGGCTTTTATAATCGCCCCAATTTCATAAAGCCTTTTGACTACTTGATATCTTTTAAGAGCCGCTTTATATTCAGCCTCTGTAGCATTCAATTTTGCCTGAGCCCATTGAATTTCAAGCTTCACATCTTTTGAATCAAGGGTTGCTAACAAATCTTGTTTTTTGACTTTATCTCCTTCTTTAATTTTGATATTTTTTATTACCCCATTGACTTCAAATCTAAGCTCTATCTCCGGAATATTCCTAACAGTCCCTACCGCAGGAAGTTCATCGGTAAAATCCGTGAATGCAAGCTTATAAGCCTTAATGGGGATGCTTTGCTCCGGTTGCTGCGGCAGAAGAGATATCGGCGCTTTGGGTTCGGATTTTTCCTCTTCTTTTTTAAAAGGAGTTTGCTTTTTATCTGCCACTTTAGATGAAGCAGTCAAATCCGAGGAAGGAGCAAAAAGCCTACGCACACCGACAAACAGTAAAATTACAATAATAATGTTCACTGCAATGATAACTAAACTACGCAGGGTAAATATTTTTTTAATAACGGATAAAATGTTGGTATTTTCTTTCATTGTAATATCTCCACGTTATCTCCTATTCTCAATCCTTTAAAATCCCTGTCTATGCCTTTCTCCAGATAACAGGCTGCTGTGTTATTATCAATTCTAGCAGGAACAAGCAAAGCATATTCTTGGCCATTTCTATAAACCATGACTTTGCTGTTGGAACTTAACCCCTTGCCTTGACCAATATTGAGTATTGCCATTCCATACTGATTGTTAACTCCAATAATCCTTCCTTGAATACCCGTAGGAATAATTTGGGTTATTTCTTTCTTAAACTCAGGGAGCTTGAAAGGAGTGTAGCTTACACTCGTTGCAGGATGATTGCTGAAGTTTTCCCAAGCAGCAATAACAGGTTTTTCTGTCACAAGGCTCATATAGCTTTCCACTCCGCAAGCTTTGGAGATACTGGAAAGAGCAATGTAATAGCCCAGCAAAGCCCTGTTATAATTTACCTCTTCGTTGGCATAGTCTAAATACCCCTGCAAAAGCTCTGTGATGTTTGCCTCTTCTACTTTCATTCTACCTTCAGTAACTTTTAATCTTCTACTATGGAACTCCAATTTTTGAAGAGATGTTTCAATCTGAAAAAGAGAGGAGACATAATTTGCATATGATCTCTCAACTTCGGAAATAATAGATTCTTCCGTTTCCACTTCTTCGTTGACTGCTTTCAAAAATTCTACGCGTGCTGTTTTTTCATCGGAAGCCATACTCAACCTATCAACAATAGACCATTCCAAAGATTTGGTAAAAGATTTTGTCGTGTCTTCTGTGCTAAACATTCCCACAGGTCTATTCTGCTGCACCACCGAAGCATCCAAAGAGCTGTTGCCGATAGGTCTAGACACTTTTAATCCTAGATACCAGCTATCACGGAATTCTTCAGGTTCTGATTCATAATCTTCAGCTATTTTGCCGACTTTACCGGTCAAACTAAGATGAAATCTGTTTTTTGATTTTGCAATCTGTTCGTTCAAATTGTTGAATTGTGTTACTAATTGACGTATCTTAAGTTCCGACCTCTGTGTTTTAGCAATTCTTAAGGCCGTCTCTAATCCTATATTAACTTTTCCGAAAGGCAACCAATTGACCAATGTAATCTCCTCGTCGCCAGGTAAATTTAACGTCTGCCTGAACGCTAACTCGGATAGAGAAAGTTCTTTCTGAGTCGAAACAAAAAGAAACTTTATCTGTTGATAAGACGAAGATAGCTGTTTATATTCAACCTCTGTAATCAAACCTTGTTGATATAGCAATTTGCCCATTGCTAATAATTTATTAGCTTCAGCCAATAGTTTATTAAAAGTGTCCCAGTTCATTCTGTTCAAAACCACATTGTAAAAATTTCTTTTAAGTTCCAGGGTATAATCTGTAGAAAGTTGCTGACGTTCCATCAAAGCAAGTTCCATATTAATCTTAGCCTGCTCCAGTTTATATTGCAGTTCGCCGCCATATGAAAGAGGTTGTTCAAATTCAATTTCAGCTGATTTAGATATAATATTTACCTTACCTGTTGTTTCACCTACCGTATCAACTAATCGAACAACTGCTGTGGGGAAAAACTGTCTTCTTGCTTCCTGAGCTTTCATTTGTGCAAGTTCATATTGTTCGGTTGCAATTTGTAAAGGCCTATAATTTTCAATTCCTATATCAATCCACCGCTGCCATCCCAGTATAGCCTGTTGCCATTCTTCTTCATCTTGAGGACCTATTTTTTGCTCAGGAGTAAAACTAAATGATTTAGGTAATTCTGTTTCTTCTTCTTTACTATTTTGACTAAAAACCACTTCTTTAATTTCGGGAAAAATTATCTTAATAGTATTATCATCAGAGATAATATTATGTTTGAACTCCTTGCTGCCCTTAATAACAATCCCATCAACCTTTCCTGCTTCACTATCTCCAGGTTCATAGCCCGGATAAAATTTTACAGTTGCATATTGTAATCCAAACGAGTTCATCTCTAACTTGAATTTTTCCATACAAAGTAAATTACTCCCAATAAGATCCACAAAAAGAGTTTGCTTGTCCTCCATCCAGTAAGTGTGATATAAAGGGCTGCTATTAAATGATATGGTTATTGCAAACTTTTTATCTAAAAACCCTTTTTGGATATCTTTAAGAATAACCGTATCATTAACATGATACGGTTGGGAATAAGCAAATGATACGGTTACTAAAAACCAGATTACGAATGATACGGTTGTTAATTTCTGATTTTTTTTCTCTATCATTCTTAACATAACCATATCATAACCGTATCATAAAGAATTTCTCAAAATTCTGGTCTTATGTCAAGAGAAAAATTCAGTCTTATGCTTATATCATAAACGTTATAAGCACAAGGAAGGGATATTTCGTACGAACCCTATTCGGGGATTTGTTCAATACTTAACAATTCTTCCTGCCTAACCATGATATGCGCTAATCTTTCCAGCTCCCTTATTAATCGTTCCTTTTCTTTAGGGTCTTTTAGAGGCGGTATTTTTATGATTACTTTATTCTGTCCAAATATCACACTCACTAAAATATCAACTTCATACTCCAATAAAGTATCCTTCTGTTTAATTTCTTGGGGTATTTTTTCGATAACGCTCTTCGACTTTTGATCGGATACTGCTGATTCCTTGTCTATTTTTACTCTTAAGAGATATTGCTGACTTTGTCCAACATTGTCTTCCTGTTTTCTTTTGAAAGCAGATTGCATGATAATCGGGATAGATTCCTCTATCTCTTTTATTAAATCCGCAGCTTTAATTGTTCCTAATATTTCTTTATTTCTACCCGTTTCTGAAAATTCAATTTCAATAGATTCAACACCAAAAACTTCTTGCGGTAAAATATACGCGTGATAATCTCTGCCCAACGGCGAGTCTACAGTAAAAGGCTGTTCGGTTCCAGCATAGGGATAATACAAGACTTCGCTTTCTACTTTCTTTAACGGAGAGTATATAGGCTTACTGAATTTGTCTTTGCTGCCCAAGCTATAATCCCATTCCACAGGTGGTGCGGCATACACCTTGTTACAGATGCATATAGAACTGGATAGAAAAACAGCAACGTGGCAAAAAACTTTCAGATTTTTCTTATAAGTGAGGCAATGCAATTTTATTACCATACTCTTTACGCAATTCTTTTAGAGTTTTTACTAACTCTTCTATCTCTTTTCTGCTACCGTCTGCATTTAGGCTTTGCGCAGCTGCTAATAAGATATCCTCGTCTTCTGCGTTGTCGGTACCTACAATTTTCTGCCTGGCTTGCGTCAGCACATTAATCTTGGCAGCATCATAGTTAAGCCCGTCAATTATCACTTGCGTCGCAACATCCCAGCATGTTTGAACAAAGCCAGTCATATCGACTGCTTGCATAATATCACTTAGATCGTCATCGCGCAAGGCTTTCCAGACAATTTCTGCATATTTCTTTGCCAGTGTTACATCCCCGCTAGTCCCAGGCATAATATTGGGTGATGTTTGACTTATTGGGCTAAGCCCTGTTAAAGGGTCAAATTCATCCACTTCAACAATCCCTATTCTAAAGAAATCCTGACTACCGTCTTGCTCATGAACAGCTACCAAGGAATTAACAACTCTGTCATTTTCATCGTACTCATAGAATTTATAAGAAGTAGTTACTCTATTGGGGGCTTGATCATCATTATAGTGTACTGCTTCAACTACAGAGGGCAAATATTTTAAACCTCCCTCCTGATCATAAGAAATATGAAAATCCAATACATTTGTGTCTTCCTCATAGCTATATGAGGTTTCACCGCTATCTATAGTAACCAAACGGTGATAACTCCTAGCTTCTCTATACGAAAAATCCATATCTAAGACATCTTCAGTGATATATTGGGTGACACCCCATTGATCGCGAAGTTCCTGATACATCTTAAGTGCATAGCCAAAAGCATTAGATTCTTTATTATTGAAAGCCCACCAGTCTCCTGCACATTCTGAATATTTCATATAAAGGTAGGAAGGGGCATGATAAACATATGCCGTAGATGCATCATTCGAATCAATCTGTGCATAAGTTGGCGTCAATTGTTTGGAAAAAATCCAATCCGGAAAATGCGTGCTTTCGTCTCGAAGAGATACATGCAATGGCCTTGTCGTCACATTACCCAGCTTATCTTCGCTAGACATATTAAATGTAAGGGAAAAACCTTTGTAGGCATGTTTGCCTGAAGTTTCTTCAATCTTTTTTATTACCTCTTCTAGATCCTCTTTGTTTTGGACAAACTTGTTAGCAAAATATTTCAATATTTTCGTATTAGTGCCCGAATATGTAATAGAACCGTCTTCTGCAATGCTTTTTCCAGGCGTAGCAGATCTAACAGGTTGATTAAAAAGCTCTGCACGCCTGTTTTCTATAACTCTAAAACGCTCCCTGACATAAGTTAAAATCTGTAAAGCGGCACGTAATCCCTGATAGCTTTTTTTGGCATCTTCTCCTGTTTTTCTTTTTATCAGCATTCCGCGTACCTGCTGCTCTCTGTCAAGATATTCTTCCAAAGACAATTCCGGAGAAAGTGCTTTATAGATTTCTGCAATAGATCCAAATTCTGCTGAATCCAAGGGCTGCTCATTTGCAGTACTTTCATTAGCATAAGATGCTATATGATATGAAACCCCACCAACAAAAATAGACATAATTATAAAGTGTTTTAAAATGTTTTTCTTCTTCACATCATATTTATACCATATATACATATAAAAATCAAGTTACCTGAGATAAAAATTATCGAAGTATGTCCGACCCCCTGTTTGATCAATATACCGTTTGTCTATAAATACATTGATTTCAACGAGTTCGGATAAATTCTCCAACTTGAGGCTTTTCAAGGGGATTTCTACCTTATACCAATCATTCCCTGTTTTAGCGTTCATTACCGTTACGATTTTACCTTTTTTATCTTCAAAGGTTATCCCGATGATTTTGGAATAGCCTACTGCCGGCTCCCCTTTAACCCAGAAACCAAAATATTGATACCCGCTAAAATCATATCCTGAAACATGGAGCCAGATTCCACCCACCAAATCATTGTCAGAGCGAAAATCGTAATCCAATGCGAATGAATGACCCTCTTCCCCATATTTTACGAGACTGGACTTCGAGCCTACAAAGGTAGTATGTCTATCCTCCATAAATTCTTCCCATACACCGCCTTCAAATGTTTCCTGCTCAAAATCCTGTAACAGAAAAATCTTTTCCTTTGTTTCTGTCAATTCCTCTGTATACACTTTATCTGCGCAAAAAAGAAAAACTATTCCGACCGTTAAAACAGCTATTCTTATATTCATCCTCTCACCTCCTACGCTTACTGTTTCTATCCTTGCATCTAACTCTTTCTATTATACACCGTAAGCAATTTGTAGACCAATTTATTTTTCCCCTTCAACAATCACAACAAACTCTCCTTTAACAACCAATTGATTCGCTATGATCCGTTCCAGCACTTCGACAACCTCTCCTCTTACAACCTCTTCGTGTAATTTGGTAAGCTCTCGCACCAAGCAAATATTTCTGTTCCCCAAATAATCCCTTACCTCTTCTAGCATCTGCGTAATTCTATGGGGAGATTCATAGAAAATAACTGTTCTTTTCTCTGCCTTTAATTGCTGTAACTTATTTTTCCTTTTGCCGGATTTACGAGGTAAGAATCCTTCAAAAATAAATCGGTCTGTCGGTGCTCCGGATATTGTAAGCGCCATAATAAAAGCACTAGGTCCAGGAAGAGCACTAACCTCTACTTGCTGCCTCAAAGCTTCTCTCACTAAATAAAATCCCGGATCAGAAATTCCGGGAGTACCTGAGTCTGATATTAAAGCAATCCGTTGACCATTTTTAAGTTTCTCAATGATTCTGGGAGTCTTTTTTTCTTTGTTAAAATCATGGAATGATTCTTTGGGAGTGATAATTTTGTATTCGGCTAAAAGTTTGCCTGATTTTCTAGTATCTTCACACAAAATAAGGTCTACTTCTCCTAGAGTCTCTATCGCCCTGATAGTAATATCTTTTAGATTGCCAATTGGCGTAGCCACAAGAATCAGATTACCCTTATTCATATATCAAGTTATTCCACAGTTACGCTTTTAGCAAGATTTCTGGGCATGTCCATATCGTATCCTTTTAGAGCTGCAACGCAATATGCAAAAACCTGTAAAGGCACAATAGTAAGAAGAGGGGAAAATATGTTGTCGATCTCGGGAATAAAAATTATTTCTTTAACATAATTCTGTATCTGGAAATCTCCTGCTGTTGCAATCGCAATTACTTTTCCTCCTCGCGCAAGAACCTCTTGAACATTTGATATTATTTTATTATAAACCGGAGATTGGTTGACGATACAAATAACTCCTCTATATTCATCGATTAGTGCAATAGGCCCGTGTTTCATCTCGCCTGCGGCATAACCTTCGGCAGGAATATAAGAAATTTCTTTGAGTTTTAATGCTCCTTCTAATGCGGTAGGAAAATTGTTATTCCTTCCTAAGTAAAGAAACGCTCCAAAATGAAGAAATTTCATAGCAAGTTTTTCTATATTTTTATAATCGGTTAAAACTTTTTTCTGTGCTAAGGGAATGTTTTTGAGTTCCGCAATGAATTTCTGCAAATTATTTTTGCTTATTACTCCTTTCATGTTTCCCAGATACAACGCAACCAAGTAAAGAACCATTAACTGAGCTGTATATGCTTTTGTCGAAGCTACTCCTATTTCCAGGCCAGCATGTGTGTAAATGGTAGTATCTGATTCTCTTGTGAGAGAAGAGCCTTGAGTATTACAAATGGTAAGTACTTTAACCCTGTTTTTCTTAGCCTCTCTCACTGCAGCCAAAGTATCGGCTGTCTCTCCAGATTGACTAATCGTAATAATTAATGTTTTGGCTTTAATTACCGGTGTACGATATCTAAATTCGCTGGAAAAATCAACTGTGACCGGAATCCGCACCAGAGATTCAATTGCATATTTCCCAATCAGTCCAGCATGATATGCGGTGCCACAAGCAATAATGGTTATATTACTCAATTCCTTGAAAAATTTTTTATCTATCTTAAGGTGGTCGAATTTGATATTTCCTGAAGAAGAAACATATCGTGTAACTAAACCAGATAAAATCTGCGGCTGTTCAAAAATCTCTTTGAGCATAAAATGTTTGAAATTGCCCTTCGATGCAGTGTCTATGTCATACGATATGTTTTCTATTTTCGGGATAACCCTGCAACCCTGAAAATTAAAAACATCTATTGTATTTCTTGTGATAGCAGCAATTTGCTTATCCCTTAAAGAAATAATCTGTCTAGTGTGTCCCAATATAGCCGGGATATCAGAAGAGATAAGATTCTCACCCTCGCCTACACCGATAATTAGAGAAGAATCATTACGCGCAACAAAGATCTTATCCGGCTCATATATACTTATGATACCTAGGGCATAGGAGCCCTTGAGTTTCTGTAAAGCTTTGATAAACGCCGCCTTAAAATCTCCCTTGTAAAACCTGCTGATTAAATGAGCAATTACTTCTGTATCTGTTTCGGATTTAAAATGACAACCGTTTTCTTTTAAACTCTTTTTTAAATCTGCGGAATTTTCAATGATTCCGTTATGAACTACCGTAATATTTCCGGAACAATCGTTATGGGGATGAGCATTTTTTTTAGACGGTGCCCCATGTGTAGCCCATCGAGTATGACCCAACCCGACATGAGTACGTATGGGGGCCTTGCGATGTTTTAGTAGTTCTTCTAAATGAGCAATCTTGCCTTTACATTTTAGAACCGTAATCTTTTTCTCATCCATAACTGCAATACCGGCAGAATCATATCCTCTATATTCGAGCTTTTTCAAGCCTTGTAAAATAATATTTTTTGCCTGTTTGTTTCCTATATATCCAATGATACCGCACATGGTTAGAGTAGTAGCCTATTTATAGGGTTAATAAAAATACTGTTATCACTCGCCAAACTTGCCCCAAGCTATAAAATTGCCGCAGCGTCTTTGTCCACGATAAAAACGCAATCCGGATGGTAACGCAGAAAAGAAGCAGGAACATCTGGGGTAATGGGCCCATTAATCGCATCGTTGATTGCTTCGGCCTTGTTTTCTCCTGTTGCCAAGAGAACAATCTTACGCGCTTCTAAAATGGTTCCTATGCCCATAGTAAGCGCCTGCGTAGGAACATCCTCCTGTTTTTGAAAAAACCGGGCATTATCTTTTTTCGTCTGTTGGTTTAAATCTACAATACGCGTTCTGGAATCCAAAGTAGATCCCGGTTCATTAAAAGCAATATGTCCGTTGGAGCCAATCCCCAGAAGCTGCAAATCCACTCCTCCATATTGTTCAAATAAAATTTCTTCAAACTGCTGACATTCACTTTGGGGTGTTTTGCAAACACCATTTAAAACATGCGTTCGAGTTTTATCAATATTAATGTGGTTAAACAAAACATCATTCATAAAATATCGGTAGCTCTGGGGATGATCCGATGCGAGCATAAAATACTCATCCAGATTAAAGCTAGCTGTTTTAGAAAAATTAAACCCTTTTTCTTTGTGCAACGCAATAAGCTGCTTATACATCTCTACCGGGGTGCTTCCTGTGGCCAGGCCTAATACTGTTTCGGGATTTGAATAAATTGCATCTGAAAAAATACGGAAGGCTTTAAATCCGACATCCTTTTTGTCCTCACAGACAATAACCTGGATAGTTTTCTCGTCCATACCCTTAAACACTTGATGCTAACAAACGTCCCCAGCCGGGTTTGAACCGGCGCCGACGGCTCGAAAGGCCGTTGTCCTAGGCCCCTAGACGATGGGGACGAACATTAATTATCAACAAAATTTACCACAATCAATCATACAAACCGCCTTTTGGGCAGTTTATAATTATTATTGCATAAAAGCTAATTTGTCAATGCAAAACTTGCCTTATGTAAATCGCAAACCCCTTGTAATAGTTATCTTTATTCCTCTTTCACAACCTTTGCAAACGAAACCACTTTATCTTTTGGGGCTGTCTTAACAACTCTTACCCCTGAAGTGCTTCTTCCTATGGTTCTTATGTCTTTAAGGGAAGTTCTTATAATCTGCCCACTCTGTGTCATTAAGACAATGTCATCATCATCATTAACGACCTCCGCTGCTACTACATTGCCTGTTTTATCTGCACGTTTCATATTAATAACACCCTTGCCCGCACGGGATTGAATTCTGTATTGCTCAACCGCCGTCCGTTTTCCAAACCCCTGCTCACTAATGGTCAATATGCTCTCTTCCCTGGCAACACAACACATGCTTACCACCTGATCTCCTTTGCCAAGGTTAATACCCTTGACTCCCTGAGCTCCTCGGCCCATTGATCTAAGCTGTTTTTCTGCAAAACATATAGATTGGCCTTTTCGCGTAGCTAAAAAAACATAATGATGGCCATCGCTAACTTCTGCTGCAATCAAGCGATCCTGCTTTTTTAAAGATATCGCTATAATCCCTCCTTTACGAGGGTTTTTGAATTCCTCCAGTTTCATGTTTTTCACAACACCGTTCGCTGTCGCAAGTATTAAATACCTTGTGGCTGGAAAATCACGCACTGGAATAGATGCCGTTACTACCTCTTCTTTGGCAAGTTGTAAAATATTAACTATGGCTTTACCACGTGCCGTTTTCTGCGCTATGGGAATCTCATGAACTTTTAACCAGCAAGCTCTCCCTTGATTAGTAAAGAAGAGCATATAATCATGGGTGGAAGCTATAAAAAGATGTTTTACAAAATCGCCTTCTTTCAGATTCATACCAATAACTCCTTTGCCACCTCTATTCTGTCTTCTATAGGAGGAAATGGGTTGCCTTTTTATGTATCCCGAACTTGAAATTGTCACCACCATATCCTCTTCTGTAATCATGTCTTCGATTCTTATTTCTTTAACCTCTTCTACTATCGTTGTAAGCCTCTGGTCTCCATAGCGTTCCTTTATCTCAATAAGTTCTTCCTTGATTACTTGAACAACTTTTTTCTCACTTTGGAGAATACTGTTGTAATATGCGATTTTTTTGATTAATTCCAAATATTCTTTATCCAGTTTTTCTGTTTCCAGTCGCGTTAAGCGCTGAAGCTGCATTTCTAAAATTGCCTGAGCCTGTATCTCTGTTAATTTTAACTGTTGCATCAATCGTTCTTTTGCCTCGGGTGTACTTTGAGATTTTTTAATTAATGCGATTACCTTATCTATGTTGTCCAACGCTATTTTTAAGCCTTCTACAATATGTGCCCGCTTTTCAGCTCTTGCTAGTTCAAACCGGGTCCTTCTTAAAACAATTTCTTTCCTATGGCTAATGAATTCTACCAGCATCTGTTTTAAGCTCAACACCTTTGGTCGCCCATGTACTAATGCCAGCAAAATAATACCAAAAGAAACCTCCATCTGAGTATGTTTATACAACTGATTTAATATTACTTCTGCATTTTGATCTCTTTTCAATTCAACTAAAATACGTATTCCCTCTTTATCGGATTCATCTCTTAAGTCTGAAATTCCTTCTACCTTTTTATCTTTTATGAGAATTGCAATTTGTTCAATAAGATTAGATTTGTTAACCTGATAGGGAATTTCTTTTATTATGATTGCAGCCTTCCCGCCTTTAAGCTGTTCTGTATAGGCTTTTGCCCGAATTTTGATAATACCTTTACCTTGGGCATAAGCTTCTTTCAGTCCTTTGCTTCCGTAAAGGATACCTCCCGTCGGAAAATCCGGCCCCGGGATATACTGCATTAACTCTGTACATGAGATGTCAGAATTATCCACATAAGCAATAGCTCCTTCTATCGTTTCTTTAATATTGTGGGGAGGAATGTTGGTTGCCATACCAACCGCTATCCCGGAAGATCCGTTAATAAGAAGGTTGGGAGTTCTACTTGGCAACAATATCGGCTCTCGTAAGCTTTCATCAAAATTAGGCCTGAAATCCACTGTATCCTTATCTATGTCTTCCAGCAACTCTTGAGAAATAGCAGCAAGACGAGCTTCCGTATAGCGCATAGCTGCAGCAGAATCTCCATCTATAGAGCCAAAATTGCCCTGGCCATCTATTAAAGGGTATCTCATTGAAAAATCTTGTGCCATGCGCACTGCAGCATCATAAACAGCTGTATCGCCATGAGGATGATATTTTCCCAGTACTTCACCTACAATTCGAGCACATTTTTTATACGGCTTGCGAGCATCTAACCCCAGTTCTTTCATAGCATAAAGAATTCTTCGATGCACCGGTTTTAATCCGTCTCTCACATCTGGTAAAGCCCTGCCAACAATAACGCTCATAGCATAGCTGATATAAGAATCCTTCATTTCATCTTTGATGTCTATGTGTCGTATTTTCTGATCTCTGCTATACATCTTCTTCCCTCGTTTTTATTTGCTTAAATATCCAAGTATCTTATTTCGTGGGCGTGTTCTTGAATAAAATTTCTCCTTGGTTCTACCTCATCACCCATAAGAGTAGTAAACATTTTGTCCGCTTCAACCACATCTTCTAATGCGACTTTTAACATCGTTCTTGTCTCTGGGTCCATAGTCGTTTCCCAGAGCTGGGATGGGTTCATCTCACCTAAACCCTTATATCGTTGAATCTGTAAACCGCGTTTCCCGTTATTCTCAATGTACTCCAAAAGTTCTTTTAACGACGTTATTCCGGTTTCTTCCTGTGCGTTTTTTAAAACAAATACTGCTGGTTTTTGCATGTTGGTTTTACTGGATTTTGACGTTTGTTTTATTCCCACCTGTTCAAAATAATCACCAGGAGAAAACCCTATCGATATAAGCTGCTTTATTTTTTTCTCTAGCTCCGTTTCCTCCCATATTTCCGTAACTTCAACCCCACCTACAGTAGAAATGTTTTTACCTTCCAGATCAAATTCTATTTCTTTGCCTAGTTTTTTCTCCACAAATTCAATGAAAGAACGAAGCTCTTCATCAGAATAAAAAAACTCTTTTTGTTTTTTAAATTTCACTGCATAAATCGGGAATTTCTTTTTTTTCTTCTCCCACATTGCAAAATAATGCTCCGGATCAATCCCCCGTTTTTCTAATAACCTTAGCATCCTTCTTACATCCACAAGTAAAAGCAAGAGATCTAGTAATTTGGTTCCGGAAAGCGACTGATTACCTCCTTTTCTCTGTAACCTCAGTCCTTCTCCTCCTAGTTCTAAAACCAATCGTGCCATTGCTTCTTCTGTTTGCACATATTGCTCCCGGGTACCTTTTTTAATTCTATATAGCGGAGGCTGTGCAATATAAACATGGCCATTTTCAATTAGTTGTTTCATTTCACGATAAAAAAACGTGAGCAGCAAAGTTCTGATATGCGAACCATCTACATCTGCGTCACACATTAAAATAACTCTATGGTATCTAAGTTTAGAGATATCAAATTCATCTTCTATGCTGGTGCCTAAAGCGCTGATAATAACTTGGATTTCATTGCTTTTCAAAATTCTATCCAACCTGGCTTTTTCAACGTTTAAGATTTTTCCTTTTAACGGCAATATTGCCTGAAATTTTCTGTCCCGGGCCTGTCGTGCAGAACCACCTGCAGAATCTCCTTCTACAAGATAGATCTCGCAATGTGCAGGATCTTTTTCTGAGCAATCAGCAAGCTTGCCAGGCAACCCCCCAGCAATATCTAGGGCACCTTTCCTTCTGGTTAGCTCTCTTGCTTTACGCGCAGCCGCACGAGCCCGGCAAGCAAGTATCACTTTGGCTATTATTTGTTTCGCCGTAGAAGGATTTTCTTCAAAAAAGCTGCCTAAAACTTCATTGACCATTGATTCCACAATTCCCTGAATTTCACTATTTCCTAATTTTGTCTTGGTCTGGCCTTCAAATTGAGGATTAGAAAGCTTGATGCTTATTACGCCAATTAGACCTTCCCTCACATCGTCGCCTGAAGGTAACAATTCATCTTCTTTGATAAGGTTTTTGCTTCTGATATAGGAATTGATTGTCCGGGTTAGTGCCGAGCGAAAACCGGAAAGATGGGTTCCTCCTTCGATGGTATTGATGTTGTTAGCAAAAGAAAAAATGTTTTCTGCATAACCATCGTAATATTGAAGTGCTACTTCAAGAATAATATCGTCTTTTTGTTTTTCAAAATATATAATTTTGTTATGCAAGGGTTTTTTGTTTTGTTTTAAATATTCTACAAAACTGACAATCCCTCCTTCAAATATAAACTCTGCTGTTTTAGAGGTCCTGTCATCGTCTAGTGTAATACGCAACCCTTTGTTTAAAAACGCAAGTTCCCTTAACCTGTTGGTGGTAACATCGAATTTAAACTCTGTGGTTTCTTTAAAAATAGTTGTATCCGGAGCAAATGTGACTTTTGTTCCTGTTGTTTTGCTCTTTCCTATCGCTGTCAATCGTGTCGCTGGTCTGCCACATTCATATCTTTGATGATAAACTTTGCCATCTCTACGAACCTCTACTTCCAACCATTCTGACAATGCATTAACAACTGAAACCCCTACTCCATGTAATCCTCCGGCAACCTTATACACTCTACTATCGAATTTACCTCCGGCATGCAACGTCGTTAGAACAACCTCTACCGCAGGTTTTTTTTCTGTTTTATGTATGTCTACCGGAATACCCCTGCCATCATCTGATATTGAAATGCTTCCATCGGAATGAATTCTTATTTTAACAATGGAGCAAAATCCTGCCATAGCTTCATCAATGCTGTTATCAACCACTTCATAAATCAGGTGATGTAACCCGCTAGTAGAAGTATCACCAATATACATCGCCGGACGTTTTCTTACAGCATCAATACCTTCTAAAACCTGAATTGTTGTTGCATCGTAACGATTTGTTTCTTTCTTTCTTTCTTCGGCTATTTTGGGTTTTTTTGTTTTTCTGGCATCGATGTTTTTATGTGTTTTGTTGTTCTGATTTGGTTGCTTATCTTTTTTCATTTTCCCACCCTAAACTTAATATTTTTAATCACCCCTTTTTTAAACAAGGGCCTAAACTTTTCTTTGATTTCTTCTTGTTTTAAAGAGCAGTGATACATCCAATCGCTATCTTCAACATTAATGTATAAAACTCCGTTTTTTAAAGCACCTGGGACAGCATGCTGTGTATATCTTTGTCCAATCTCCCCCCAGAGCTGCATAATATTTTCTTTTTCAGGCGCTTCTGTCTTAATATCTTTTAACACATCTTTTAATATTTTTTTAAACGAGTTTTCCATTCTAAACCAATTGCATTGGTAAAACAAGATAGATATATTTTGAGTCCAATCTAATAATTCCCGGCTTATCCGCTCCATTCAACTCAAAACAAACTTCTTGAGTTTCAATGTTTTTCAAAACATCCAACAAATACTGAGGATTAAAGCCAACCACCATTTCATCTCCATCGTAACTAGCCTCTATTTCTTCTCTCCCTTCCCCTAAATCCGGGGTTATTTTAGAAATAACAATTTTATTTTTGTAGAACTCCAATTTGATGGCTATTGAATCACTTGTTGTCATTAAGCTTGCTCTTTTTATTGCTCTGGAGAAATCTTCTGTTTGTATTCTTAATTTATTCTCGCTTTCTTTAGGGATAACTTCTTCATAATTGGGAAAATCTCCTTCTATCAAACGAGTGATCAATTCAGTGTTGTTGCAATGAAAAGAAATTTGATTGTTTTTTTGAGAAATATTTATCGTCACTACCTCATCTGCTCCATCCATTATTTTTAAGAGCTCCATAACAGCTTTTTGAGGAATGATATATTTCCCATCCCAACCAACTTCTATATCTTCCTGGTACATTGCTAACCTTCTTCCATCGCTTGCAACTAATCTTAACCTCTTCTCTTGAAAATCAAACAATATCCCATTCAATACGTATCTTGTTTCTTCTTTAGAACATGCAAAACATGTTTTTGATATCATTTTTTTTAGAATGTTTATCTTTACTTTAAATCCTTTACCTTCTATCTTTGGAATTTCAGGATATTCTTCTGCAGAAAAACCCAGCAATTTAAAATAACATTTTTCACCACGAATGATAACACCTGCATTCTTTGTTTCTTCTATTAAAATCTCTTGATCTGGAATTTCTTTTAAAATATCATAAATTTTTTTACCAGGTGTAGTAATTTTTCCTATCTGAATTGCTTTAGTGGGGATTTTTTTTCTAATACATATCTCTAAATCTGTGGCTGTTATGCTTAAATGATCTTTCTCCGCCTTTATTAATAAGTTAGACAAAATTGGTAATGTTGAACGCGAAGGAACAACTGATATTATGTCTCCTAAGGCTTTAACAATACATTCTTTTTCTACAGTAAATTTCATTTTTTCCTCCATTAGTTGTGTTGTTTTCTAATAAGTATTTGTTTTATAGTATGTATTAGTAGTGTTTGTGTAAAAGTGGATAATAATATAAACATATATGTATCAATGGTTTATTGATAAAAGTGTATCTGTGTAAAATGTTGTTAAAAAGGTGGTTCTTTTTTTTATTGATGTATTTATCCACATATCCACATTTTATCCACAAGCAATCTATGTGTTTTTAAGGATCTTTTCCTCAAGTTTATCCACAATCTGTTTTAATTTATTTTCTTTTTCCCTTTCTATTTTTTGAACAGCATGTATGACCGTGGTATGATCTTTACCGCCAAAAGCACTTCCAATATCATTTAAGGAAGAATCCGTGTGTTTACGTATCAAATATATAGCCAATTGTCTGGGTAAAGTAACCGACTGTTTGCGAGATTTACTTTTAAGATCTGCAAGTGAAATATTAAATAATTTTGCTACTTTTTCTTGGATATAAGGGATACTTACCCTACTGCTTTCTTCCTGCACCATATCACGTAAAACTTTTTCAACTAAAGGCAAGTCAATGCGCTCTTCAATTAAGGTTGCATGTGCGACAACTCTCAAGAGAGCACCTTCTAGCTCACGGATATTGGAAGAAATTTTTTCCGCAATATAGGAAAGCACGTCATTAGCAACTATAAGCTTAAATTTAAAAACTTTTTTTTGAAGAATAGCCAAGCGGGTTTCATAATCAGGTTTTTGCACATCAACAACTAATCCCCAATGAAACCGAGAAACCAGACGTTCTTCTAAATCTGGGATTTCCTTAGGTGATCGGTCGCTGGAAATCACAATTTGTTTGTGAAAATCATAAAGAGCGTTAAAAGTATGGAAAAACTCTTCTTGCATACCTGCTTTCCCTGCTAGAAATTGTATATCATCGATTAATAAAAGATCGACGTTGCGATATCGTTCCCTAAAACGAGCAGTACTGCGTGTTTGAATAGAGTGGACTAGTTGATTGGTAAACTCTTCGCTGGAAATATAATGCACTTTAAAGCGAGGAAAACGGTTAATAATCTCATGTCCGATGGCATGCAAAAGATGGGTTTTACCCAAACCAACCCCGCCGTATATAAAAAGCGGGTTATATGCTTTTGCCGGCGAAATAGTAATGGCAAAAGTTGCGGCATGGGCTAATTTATTGCACTCTCCCACAATAAATTCTTCAAAAGTATTTTGCGGATTTAACCGCTCTAAAACATGTTTAGAAATGACCTGTGTTTCTTTGTGTGTTGTCTTTATTTGTGGTGCAGTAATTTCAGAAGGGATTTTTGCTACGGTTAGTTTTATTTGGAATTCTTCCCCTGTCACGTCTTTTAAAAACAGCAAGATTTTATCCATATAACGTTCGCGAATCCAATTGCTGAAGAAAATATTAGGCACTGTAAATTCTAAAGTGTTACCGGAGACTTCATGAACCTCAAGGGGTTCGATCCAGAATTTATATGTATGACTACCGAACTCGGTAATTAAACGTTCTTTGATTTCTTCCCAACAACTAAGCGTTTTTTTCTGCATAGGCGTCAATTATAACAATCTACATATATAGTTTCAACATTTAAGTTGATTTAATACTGAATATTCACTATAATGGCCCGAATAATAGGAGGTGATTACAGGTGAAAAAGAATTTAAAGCCGGTATCAAATTTAAAAAGGAAACGAAAACATGGTTTTTTAAAAAGGAATGATACCAAAGCAGGTCAACAGATTTTGACTCAGAGGAGAAAAAAAGGAAGACATAAAATTGCAGTCTGAGGACAATGTCAAGATTTCCTCACTCAAGCTAGAAAAAGATATCAACAATGTTTTCTCAAAAGGTAGTAAAATCGGGAACCGGTTCTGCGTGCTGTACTATCAGGCGGGCACACAGCCTAATTTAAGGCTTGGTGTATTCGTGCCCAAAAAAGTTTTTAAAAAAGCTGTTGACAGAAATCGCGCTAAGAGGATAATCAGAGAAGTTTTTAGACAAGAAAAAAGTGATTTAGGAGGTTTGGATATAATATGTCTTTTAACAAAATGTCAAAAGGGGGAAGTTTCTTTAAAATTATTCTCCCAACACATATCTGCTTTGTTGCAAAAGGTGCCAAGCGTATTGTAATTATACTGGTAAAGCTATATCAAAAATGTTTTGCTCCTTATATGCCTTATCAGTGTAAATATTCTCCATCTTGTTCCGAATATTGTATTGCTGCAGTGCAGAAGAAGGGTGTATGGTGGGGAGGAATATCAACTGCTGTTAGAATAATGAGATGCAATCCTTTTTCCCCGGGAGGATATGATCCTGTGAGGTAAATGATGGAGAAAAGAATTCTTATTGCAACGGGTCTTGCTTTTTTAGTTTTGTTAATGTATCAGCCGTATTTAAAAAAGTTGGGTGTGCAGCCACAAAGAAAAACAGTTGTAACGCAAGCCAGTAAAAAGCCCAATGATACGGTTGTGCCGTATGATACGGTTGATATTGAGACTGTTCAGACAGATGATACGGTTGCTGATACGGTTTTAGAGAATGA
This sequence comes from Candidatus Saelkia tenebricola, assembly GCA_030765145.1. Taxonomy (GTDB): domain Bacteria; phylum Omnitrophota; class Gorgyraeia; order Kaelpiales; family Kaelpiaceae; genus Saelkia; species Saelkia tenebricola. The sequence goes on from JAVCDA010000010.1 coordinate 163,653, forward strand.
TTTACTCAAGTTAACTGTTAATGAAAGAACAGGCACAGTAAAAGAAATCTATTTTTGGGATCATGGCACAAGCGCCATTCTTTACTCATTGCAAAATAAAGGCTTAGGATTATTTGCGCCAACCGTATCAACCGTATCATTTCAAAGTCGATTAGGTTTCAGTGCAAATGATATGGTTCTGGAAGGCCAGAGAGTAAAACGGTCGTATAAACTGGAGGAACATATCCTAACTACTGTTTTTGAAGGAGAAAAAGAAATTAGTATTTTTATTCCGACTAAATACGATGTTTCTCCCAGGGAAGCACGGTATGTAAGAATGGTGATTAAAAACACAGATGGTCTAAGCTATGATAAACCTTCCAAACTTATGAAGAATGGAGGAACATTACAGAACGTGGACTGGTTTGCACTGTCCTTTAGGTATCATTCTTTACTGTTTGATCCAGACAATATTGTAGACTTAGGAATAATTCCATCTTTAAGTAGAGATGGTTTTATTATCAAAATCAAGTTAGATGAGGCGCGTTTTAGCATAGCAACTTATTTAGGTCCCAATTCTGCCAATATTTTGGAATCCTATAATCAGAGTTGGCTTGGCGTGTTAAATTACGGGACATTGAACAATGTGGTTAAAACACTCCTAGTATTCTTCCATAAAATAACTCACAACTATGGCAGTGCTATTTTACTACTGGCGATGCTGTTAAATTTGATTTTCTCTCCACTTACGCTTAAGTCTCAACGTAGTATGAAAGGCATGCAGAAGCTGCAACCGGAGATACAAGCTTTAAAAGAGCAATATAAAGATAATCCACAAGCTGTTAACAAGGAAATGCTACAGCTTTATAAAAAGCATAAAGTTAATCCGATGGGAGGATGCTTGCCGATGCTATTACAAATCCCGGTATTTATCGCCCTCTATAACACGCTGATGAGAAGCTATGAGCTCAAAAATGCTACTTTTTTGTGGATTAAAGATCTTTCAGCACCAGACAGACTTGTTATGCTTGGCAAGGCCTTGCCGTTGATAGGCAATGAAATTAACCTTTTACCTTTGTTGATGGCGGGACTCATGTTTGCACAGCAAAAGCTTTCTCCCGCAGCCAAGATGCCGGGAGCAGGAGCGCAGAATCCCAATATGATGCTTTGGCTTATGCCGATATTTATGGGAGCAATATTTTATAAGTTTCCAGCAGGGCTTGTTCTTTACTGGTTTACTAATTCTCTGTTTATGCTGGTGCTGCAAATGGCTCGAAAGTAACTTTTCACGTGAAAAGTCATGATAATATCAATTTGTAATCAGAAAGGCGGGGTGGGGAAGACCACCACAGCCGTTAACCTAAGCACAGATTTGGCGTTAAAGCATCATAAAAAGGTGCTTTTAGTGGATTTTGACCCCCAGGCAAATGCCACCAGCGGACTAGGCATTCACAAGGGCGACATAGAGTTTTCTGTGTATGACTTCCTGCATGCAGAGATTGATAAAGAAGCTATTGTTAAAACCAAGGTTAATAATCTATATATCCTACCTTCCTCGATTTCTTTATGCGGAGCTGAAATAGAGCTTATAGAAAGTGCTGACAGGGAATACAGATTTAAAAAAAGGGCTCAGGAGATTCTTTCAGGGTTTGATGTGATTATAGTTGATACACCCCCATCTTTGGGGATTTTAACAATCAATGCTTTAGTTGCCAGCAACAGGGTTATTGTGCCTATTCAATGCGAATATTATGCATTGGAAGGGCTGGTTGATTTTTTAAATACTTTGAATTTGATAAAAGAACGGCTTAATCCGGAGCTTGACATTTTAGGTATTTTACTTACAATGGCTGATTATAGAACAAAAATTGCTCATGATGTGGAAAAAGAGATACGGCAGAAATTTGAAAAAAAAGTTTTCCACACAGTTATCCACAGAAATGTTCGTTTAGCCGAGGCGCCTAGTTACGGGCTTCCCATAGAGATATATGACGCTGCTTCTGCCGGAGCGTGTTGTTACAGAAGCTTGGTGGATGAGGTTGCCTTGATATTAGGAGATGTTTATGGAAAAGAAGACGGGATTGGGCAAGGGGCTATCAGCACTGATTCCTGAAAAAACGGGAGTTGATTTTAAAAAATACAAAGAGATTAATGTTTCAAGAATAGCCTTAAATCCTTTTCAGCCTAGAAAAGTGTTTGTTGAGCAGGAAGTAATCAATTTAAAAGCATCAATATTAAAAGATGGACTATTACAGCCAATATTAGTTGTGGTAGAAGGGGATGCGTACAAGCTGATTGCCGGCGAAAGAAGGTTTAGGGCGATTAAAATGCTAGGTTGGGATAAAGTACCGGCATTAGTGCTGAATGCTGTGGAAGAAGTGGAGCTGTTGCGAAAATCCTTGGTTGAAAATATCCAGCGGACAAATCTTAATCCGATAGAAGAAGCTCAGGCTTATAAAAAGCTGATTGAAGAATATGGGTATTCTTTAGAAAATGTAGCTGTTGAAGTTGGCAAAGATTTTTCGACCATTTCGAACACGTTAAGGCTTTTAAATTTGCCTCTCGATGTTCAGGAAGACTTACAGCAAGGCTTTATATCTTCAGGTCATGCACGGGCTTTACTCATGCTTCAAAATGAAGCAGCGTTAAGAAAATTACTTAAAGCCATAAAAACAGGCAATATAAGTGTTAGAGAGGCAGAAAAAAGGGTGCGGATACAGAAGAACAGAGATATAGACCCCAATATCTCGAGCATATTAGAGGAACTACAGAGAAAGCTTGGAACCAAGATAGAGATTATGCCCAAAAAGAAAGGGGGCAAGATCGAAATTTCTTATTTCAGCAACGAAGACTTAGAAAAAGTTTTAAATGTGTTATTAAAATGAGGAGGCATAGGTGTTAAACCAAACCTTGATACTGATTAAACCTGATGGGTTGAAAAAGTCTCTCACGGGAAATATCTTAACCAGGCTTTCTGAAACCAAGCTGGAGATTGTTGCAGCTAAAATTATTCGGGTAACTCCAGAGATGGCAGAAGCGCATTATTGTCATTTAAAGGAAAAGACGTTTTTTAAAGAATTAATCAGCTATCTTACTGGGGAGCTGCACCAGCGCAAAAAGGTTATGGCTATGGTGTACTGGGGGGAAGATGCAATTCAGAAAATACGGGAAATTGCCGGGGCAACTAATCCGGAAGAAGCAAGCCCCACATCTATCAGAGGGCAATTCGGGCGTATTACAACAAAAGGATTATATGAAAACGTTGTTCATGCATCTGCCATTGAAAGTGACGCTGAGAGAGAAATAAAACTATGGTTTGATCCTGATGAAATAATTTTTGACCTTTACCCCACGCGTATTGTAACAACAGGGGGAAGGAAAGTGAGGGTATGGATATGAGCGAAAAACAGGGGAAGCGCATAAACAGCATGACCGGGTTTGGTAAAGCCAGCGCTAAGAGCATTAACTGTGCCTGCTATGCGGAGATCAAGAGTGTTAACCATAGATATTTAGAGATTAACACAAAGATTCCTGACGAATTTTTAAAGCTGGACTTGGAGATAAAAAAGATTGCTAAAAGTTATATCAAAAGAGGGGCGGCGTATTTAAGTTTAAATTTTATTTACGAAGCAGGTGTTGATTTGAAAGTAGATGACAAATTGTTTCAAAAACTTCTCAAGCTTGAAAAAGATATTGAAAGCAGGCACGGTATTAATCAGTCGCTAAACATTCATTACATTTTAAGTTATCCCGGAGTTGTAAAGCAAGTTCGCCCTCAGATACCCTTTAAAGAAAAAAGAGAACTTATCTTAGGTGCTTTAAAATCTGCATTGGAATCTTTATCGGCAAGCAGAAATCAAGAGGGAAAAGTTTTGCAAAAAGATTTACAGGTCCATTTAAATATAATTGAGAAAAATCTACATGTTATTGAGAGAATAGAAAAAAATAGAGAAAATATTTTGCTGAAAAGAATGCAAGATCAAGCGGTTAAGCGCCAACAGACTCAGGGTGGGGCTCAAATGCCTCTACCTTCAATCGCCGAAGAAGTTGTCCGTTTAAGAAGCCATATTAGGGCTGCAAAAGGACTTTTGGCAAGAGGCGGGGTAATAGGCAGAGAGCTGGATTTTTTGGCTCAAGAGATGAACAGGGAAACTAATACTGTTTCTGCTAAAGCTCTTTCTTCTACAACAGCCAGGTCTGTGGTAAAAGTTAAAGCAGAGATAGAAAAGATTAGAGAACAAGCGCTAAATATCGAATAGATAATAGGTTAGGAATAATGGAAATATTAAATATTGGCTATGATAATATAGTTTTAAAAGAAAAGATTGTTGCAATTGTAAACGCTGATTCTAAACCAGCTCGGCGAATTAAAGAGCAAGCAGCGCAAACGGGTCGATTAATCGATGCAACCTGTGGAAGAAAAACAAGGGCTTTGATATTAACGCATAGTAATCATATCGTTCTTTCTGCAATTAATGTTCAAACCTTAACCCAGCGAATACGTGGAAAAAAAGGGTAAAGTTTTTATTATCTCAGGACCTTCCGGGGTAGGGAAGACTACTATCACCCAAAATATTTTGGCAGAAATCTCGGGTATCAAGCGAAGTATTTCTTGCACAACTCGCAAGCCGCGTCAAGGAGAGCATGATAACATAGACTATAGATTTATAACTAAGAAACGATTTAAAGAACTGGTAAAACAAAAAGCTTTTTTGGAATGGGCGTGTGTGTTAAATAATTACTATGGGACTTTGAAAAAAGATGTTGAAAATTTTCTGCAAGAAGGTGCGGATGTACTACTCTGTATAGATGTGCAAGGGGCACAGCAAATTTCTGCGAAAATACCCGAGGCGATTAGCATTTTTGTTCTCCCTCCCGATTTAACGGAACTAAAAAAAAGGCTTGCAAATCGTGGAGAAGACTTAAAAGAAACGAATAAAAGAATGATGCTTGCTAAACAAGAGTTGCAAAAAGCACACAAATACGATTATACTGTAACAAATGACTGCTTGCAAAAAGCAACGAAAACGGTAAAGCATATTATACGCACCGGGAAAAGCAGTAAAAAACAAACCAAAAGGAGAACTTAAATGTCTTATGTAAAAGTAGATGAGATAAGATCTAGTGTGGAAAGTATTTTTAAGGCAACTATTATTGCTGTACAAAGAGCGGTTGAAGTGGCAGAAGAAGCATCTAAACAACAAATTATTTTAACGGAAAAGCCTACCAGTTTTGCAATTCATGAAATGGAAACAGGGAAACTGTCGTATAAGGTCATAAAATGAAGACAATTGTGTTAGGCCTTAGCGGTAGCATTGCTTGTTATAAAGGAGCTGAGGCTGCATCTTTGTTAACACAGAAAGGTTATCAAGTTTATACCGTTATGACAGCAGCAGCAGAAGAATTTATAACCCCCTTGACTCTAAGGTCTCTCACAGGTAATCCGGTGTTCAATGATATGTTTGAAGATAAAACAACTCATATTTCTCTGGCCAAAGAAGCTGATTTAATTCTTGTTGCTCCGGCAACAGCATGTTGTATATCTAAGCTGGCAGGAGGTATTGTATCTGATCTTTTAACTTTGACGATTATATCATCAAATGCAGCGGTATTAATATGTCCAGCTATGAATGAACAGATGTATAAAAACAAAATTATACAGGATAATATCGAAAAGCTAAAAAAGTATGGGTATCACTTTTTAGGTCCTTACGAAGGATGGCTTAGTTGCGGTTACCGGGGGAAGGGAAGGCTTGCAGATGTTATGGATATTGTAGTTGAAGCAGAAAAGCTTATACAATGAATCTTCTTATCTCGTTTGGTCCTCTCAAAGCATATATCGATGAAGTCAGGTTTATAACCAACCGCTCTACAGGTACTTTTGGCTATAAGTTATTGCAAGAGGCTTTGTTGCGTAAATATAATGTCAGAGCAGTTGTAGGGTGTATGAAATTTCCCGCGCCTAAAAAAGTAGACAGATGGATTAAAGTCGAGGAATATAAAGACTTAAAAAACGCATTATATAAAAATTTCTCCTGGGCGGATGTTTTAATAATGGCTGCAGCTGTACCTGATTTTGTTCCTCAGAGTAAATCTCCGGGTAAAATTCCCAGAAGCAAGGGTAAATTGCACTTGAAGCTTGAAGCTACAGAAAGTATAATAGGGGCTCTTTCTAAGGAAAATGGTAGAAATAAAAAAGTGTTGATTGGGTTTTCTTTGGAGAAAGACGCACCGATTGAGAAAGCTTATCAAAAAGTAATAGATAATGATTTGGATTTCACGGTAGCAGTATCATTGAGTAGTGAGCAAAATCCTTACGGATTAAAAGCGTGTTCAGTTGCGTTGGCATCAAAAAGCAAAGTGGAAAAACTTCCGTTGTGGAGCAAACAAAGAATTGCAAGACATGTTTTTGACAACATAGCTCAATATAAAGATGGCTTGCGAAAGAGATAATATTTAGAGATAATTATTGAACGCTCTTTAGATAAATAACATACGGCGGCGTAGCCAAGTGGGAAGGCAGTGGTCTGCAAAACCACCATTCAGCGGTTCAAATCCGCTCGCCGCCTGGAAACGGATTAAAAGGAATATATGCCGGGATGGCGGAATTGGCAGACGCATCGGACTTAAAATCCGATGTTCCGTAAGGGACGTGCCGGTTCAAGTCCGGCTCTCGGCATTAATAAAATGGGCGGTTAGCTCAGTTGGCTAGAGCGCCACGTTGACATCGTGGAGGTCACAGGTTCAAGTCCTGTACCGCCCACCATGAAATAGGCAGGTGAAATAGAAATGACAGATAAACTATTAGCATTAAGACACTCTGCGGCTCACGTTATGGCGGATGCCGTTAAATCGTTATTTCCGGATGTCAAACTCGGAATAGGTCCTGCCATTGAAAATGGTTTTTATTATGATTTTGATTTAGAGCATAGATTTACACCTCAGGATTTGGAAAAAATTGAAAAGAAAATGCAAAATATTATAAATAAAAACTGTGCTTTTGAAAAAAAAGAGCTGTCTAAAAAAGAAGCAGGCGCGCTTTTTAAAGAAAAAGGCGAACACTACAAGTTGGAGCTTTTGGATGAAATTCCACAAAGCACAGTAAATATTTATGGGCATGGAGATTTTATAGATTTATGTAAAGGTCCTCATGTTCAAAAAACAGGAGAGATTAAAGCTTTTAAACTTCTTTCAATAGCAGGTGCTTACTGGAGGGGGAATGAGTCTAATAAAATGCTGCAGAGGATTTACGGCACGGCATTTTTAGAGAGAGATATATTAGATGCTTATCTTGAAAAATTAAAAGAAGCAGAAAAACGGGATCATAGAAAATTAGGCAAAGAGCTGGGTCTGTTTTCTTTTTTTGAAGAAGCTGGGGCAGGGCTAGTGTTTTATTTGCCTAAAGGGGCGATTTTAAGAAAAATAATCGAGGATTATATTTTCCAAAAGCATAGCAAGAAAAATTATCAGACTGTAATTACGCCCCATATTTTAAAATCAGATTTATGGAAACGTTCTGGACATTACGATTATTACAAAGAAAATATGTACATATTTCAATCTGATAATACGGAATATGCAATAAAGCCTATGAATTGTCCGGGTCATATTCTGATTTATAAATCACAACGTCATAGCTATAGAGAACTTCCGATAAAAATGTTTGAAGCAGGAACAGTTTACAGAAATGAAAAAACCGGAGTTTTGCACGGCTTGTTAAGAGTTCGAGGATTTACACAAGATGATGCACATATATTTTGCCGTGAAGATCAACTGCAGCAGGAAATCATTGATGTTATTCTTTTTACTAAAGAAATAATGGATGATTTTGGATTTAAAGAATTTGAAATAGAGCTAAGTACGCGTCCTGAAGAGTCTATTGGTAGTAATGAGGAATGGGGAAAAGCAACAGCAGCTTTGATTAACGCATTAAGCGAGCTGAGCTTAGAATATACAACACATCCAGGTGAAGGGGCTTTTTACGGGCCGAAAATAGACATCAAACTTAAAGACGCTTTAGGCCGTCTTTGGCAATGTGCGACAATACAATGTGATTTTGCCGGGCCTGAAAGATTTGATATCACATATATCGGAGAGGATGGGAAGTCCTATCGTACTATAATGCTTCACAGAGCGATTTTGGGAAGCTTAGAACGTTTCATAGGAACTTTAATCGAACATTACGGTGGTGCTTTTCCTCTTTGGCTAGCACCTGAACAAGTGCGGATAATTGCTATTTCAGAAAAATTCCTTGCATATAGCGAAAATTTAAAGACAATGTTAGATAAGGAAAACATTCGTGTTACTGTTGATAGGCGAGATGAAACCTTGGGTTACAAAATAAGGCAGGCAGAGCTGGAAAAAATACCCTACCTGTTAATTTGCGGGAAGAAAGAGGAGGAGGCTAAAACAGCCTCGGTTCGTTCCAGGAAAAACGGAGACGAAGGTAGTGTTGAACTGGAACGGTTAATTAAGAGATTAAAGGAAGAAGCCTATGGTAAGACCGTATAATCGGTATAATAGAGGGAAACCTCAGAGAAGAACTAATATTAATCATTGGATTAAGGCAGAAAGAATAAGATTAATTGATGCAGATGGAACTCAAATTGGGATTGTACCGCTGGAGGAAGGGTTAAAACTTGCAGAGCAGCAAAGCTTGGATTTAGTTGAGATTGCTGGTCAAACAAATCCTCCGGTTTGCAGAGTTTTAGATTTTAGCAAATTTAAATATCAGCAGGATAAAAGAGAAAAAGAAGCCAAAAAGAAACAAAAGCACGTACATTTTAAAGAGGTACGCCTGAAACCGAGGATAGAAGAGCATGATTACCAGGTTAAGCTTAAAGGAATCAAGAAATTTTTAGAAAAAGGAGATCGTGTTAAAATAAGACTTTTTTTCAGGGGGCGGGAAATGGCTCATCCTGAATTAGGAGATAAGGTGATTAAAAAATTATTAGAAGATGTTGAAGAGATAGCAAGCGTTGAAAAACCTCCTACTAGGGAGGGTAGAAATATCATCTGCGTTTTATTTCCGAAGCATTAGGAGGAGAATATGCCTAAGTTAAAGACAAGAAAAGCTGTGAAAAAACGGGTTAAAGTTACAGGCACGGGTAAAGTTAAAAGAGCCAAAGCAGGGAAAAAACATCTTATGAGGAAAAAGAATTCCAAAAGAAGACTTTCTCTAAAAAAAGGAGCATATGTGAGTAAGGTTGAAGAGAAAAAAATTAAATCAATGCTTCCATATGGATAAAAGCAAAACAGGAGGGAATATATAATGGCAAGGGTTACATGTGCACCGACAAGGCGAAAAAGACATAATAAGATTTTAAAAATGGCAAAAGGTTATCGTGGAGGGCGAGGGAAGCTCTTTCGTACGGCGATTGAAACTGTACACAGAGCGTTAGTGTACAGCTATAGAGACAGAAAGGTGAAAAAAAGATTGTTCCGCAGGCTATGGATAACCAGGATTTCCAGTTCCTGTAAGAATGAGGGAATATCTTACAGCAAGCTTATTTATGGATTAAATAAGGCAGATATTCAAATAGATAGAAAAAATTTAGCCGAAATGGCTATTAACGATTTGAATGGATTTAAAAAGCTTGTTGCTGTTGCTAAAGAGCAAATTGCCAATTAATGCAAATAAAGCCTGCACGAATAATAGCCCTAAGCTTTCTTATCGCAATCTTTTTTGGGGTGTTATTTCTTCTTCTACCTGTTTCGACAGAAGGAGAAATAGCGTTTATTGATGCACTCTTTACAGCAACATCTGCTGTTTGTGTAACAGGGCTGGTTGTTCAAAATACAGGTGCATTTTTTACCTCATTTGGCCAGGGGGTAATTTTGGTGCTGTTTCAACTGGGGGGGTTAGGAATAATGGCCTTCTCTACGATTTTTGCTTTAATGTTAGGCAAGCGGATTACTATTAGAGGTAGACGGGCCTTAAGCGTTGTTTTTGAAAATGTAGAGATAGATGTCAAAGTTCTTTTGAAATGGATTTTTGTTTGCACCGTTCTTATGGAAGCACTGGGCGCTGTGATCCTAAATTTTTATTGGCGCGATTTAGGTTTTTTTAATGCACTTTTTCATTCGGTTTCTGCATTCTGCAACGCAGGGTTTTCTTTGTTCCCAATGAGCCTGCAGGATGCGCGTTCAAGTATTCTGATAAACGCTGTATTTATATTACTGATTGTTAGCGGGGGTATAGGGTTTTTAGTTTTATACGATCTTGGAAGATTATTAAAACATAAAATAATAAAAAAAGATATGCGATTGACTTTGCATTCAAAAATGGTTTTGATTATAACTATTGCGTTGTTTATATTGGGAGCAGTTTTTCTGTTTATCTCAGAAAATCAAGGAGTATTAGAAGGGACTACTTTAAATAGTAAAGTATTGGCTGCATGTTTTCAATCCGTAACAGCACGGACTGCTGGTTTCAATACTGTTGAGATTGCAAAGTTGAATCCCGGGTCTAAAATGTTGCTTTCAATGCTTATGTTTGTTGGAGCGTCTCCAGGATCTACCGGTGGAGGTGTAAAAACAGTAACATTCGGGTTGATTATTTTAGGGATTGTGGCAATCTTACGAGGCAAAAATCAAATCAGGTTTTTTAACAGAGCAATACCGCTTAAGCTTTTTGAAAAAGCGGTTGTTATTTTCACTTTAAGCATACTATGGATATTCTTTGCTGTATTGGTACTGTTTTTTACGGAGCAGCAGAATGCCTTGCATATAATTTTTGAAGTTATTTCTGCTTTTGGTACTGTTGGATTATCTTGCGGGATAACTGCTCAATTGACCATTATAGGAAAGTTGATTATAATTCTAACTATGTTTTTTGGAAGAATTGGCCCTATGACTCTTGCTATTGCTCTTGCGAGACGAGAGACAGGTGATTTTAAATTACCCGAAGAAAATGTAATGGTGGGCTAAATAGTTTTTAACAAAAGTTTAGTTAGAAGCTGATAGGAGGCAACTATGAGACAGTATGCTGTAATAGGTCTTGGCAAATTTGGTCAGAGCGTAGCATTTACATTAGCAGAAAATGAAGAACAGGTTATAGGTATTGATTCTGCAGAAGAGGTGATTAAGGATCTTGCCGATAAACTTACTAATGTTGTTCAGGCAGATGCCAGAAACGAAAAGACGTTAAAAACATTAGGCATTACTGATGTTGATGCGGCAATTGTTTCTGTAGGAGGGGATTTTGAGGCCAGCGTTTTAATTACTTTGGCGCTTAAGGGGCTGGGTGTTAAAGAAATTGTTGTTAAGGCCAACTCAGAAAGCCAGGTTCAAGTGCTTGAAAAAATAGGTGCAACTCGGGTAATTCAACCTGAGAGAGATATTGGCGTAAGACTTGCTAAATCTTTAGTATCCCCGCGGATTATAGACCATATAGAATTGTCCAGTGACTATAGCCTGCTGGAAATGGCGCCACCTAAGGATTTTATTGGCAAATCTTTAAAAGCATTGGATGTCAGGGCACAGTACGGGATTAATGTTATTGCCGTGAAACATGAGCATGGAGAAATAGATATTGCTCCTGCTGCAGGGCATGTGATTAAAGAAGGAGATCTTTTGATTGTTATAGGCAAAAATAAAGATATAGACAAAGTAAAGAAAAAAGCGTGAACATCACAGATATCCAAAATATATTTACAGAAGCTGAGGAAAAAATTAGTCAGGCAAGTGATTCTAATGAGCTTGATGAGATAAAACATTTTTATTTGGGCAGGAAAGGTAAAATGGCCCAAGTTATTAAACAGATTCCGGAATTACCCGAAGAAAAGCGTCCTTTAGCAGGTAAAGAGTCTAATATCATAAAAGGGAAGATACAATCATTGCTTTCAGACAGAACTCAGCAGCTGAAAACAGGCCAAGAAAAAACTCAAAAAATAGATACTTCTTTACCCGCTGTTAAACGAACTCTTGGCGGGAGACATCCTATCACAATAGTAATAGACGATATTTGTAAGATTTTTGAGCATATCGGATTTACTCTTGTAGAAGGCCCTGAGATAGAGACGGATTACTATAATTTCAAAGCTCTAAACATCCCCGAAGGACATCCTGCCAGGGACAATTTCGCTACTTTTTATCTGCCCAAAGACAACATGCTTTTACGTTCCCAGACCTCACCTGTGCAGATAAGAATTATGAAAGATGTAGAACCTCCGTTAAGAATTTTATCTCCGGGTAAGGTTTTCAGGCCTGATAATTTGGATGCCAGCCATTCTTTTATGTTTCATCAAATAGAAGGATTAGTGGTTGATAAAAAAACTAATTTTACGCATCTTAAGGCGTCATTATCGTACTTTGTAAAGAATTTTTTTGGAAGAGATGTTACTATGAGGTTTCGGCCGCATTATTTCCCTTTCACAGAACCGTCTGCAGAGGTTGATATTGCCTGTATTATATGCGGTGGAGAGGGGTGTTCTGTGTGCAGCAGAACAGGATGGCTTGAGATTCTTGGCGCAGGCATGGTGCATCCAAATGTTTTAAAAGAAGTAGGGATTGAAGAATCCATATTTCAGGGGTATGCTTTCGGGCTGGGTATTGAGCGGATTGCTATGCTTAAGTACGGTATTACTGATATCAGAATGTTTTTTAATAATGACATGAGGTTTTTAAAACAGTTTTCATGAAAGTTTTATTATCTTGGCTAAAAGATTTTGTTGATATCGATGTTTCTGTTGAGCAATTAGCAGATACTCTTACAAAAAATGGTTTGGAAGTAGGAGAAATTCAATCTGTCGGGGAAGACTTTGTTTTAGATATTGAGATTACTCCTAATAGGCCGGATTGTCTTTCTATCGTAGGCGTAGCCCGCGAGTGTGCTATTGGGCTAAGTAAAAGATTTACTCCGCCCAGGCTAATATTTTTACCCAAAATATCATCGGCTTATCTAAAAGAAACGAAGTTTGGGGTTACAATAGGTGCTCAGGAGGCATGCCTTAGATATATTGGCAGAGTTTTGCTCGATGTAGAAATAGCGCCGTCTCCGGATTTTATCAAAGAGAGACTGGAAAAAATCGGTTTGCGTTCTATAAATAATGTTGTTGATATAACAAATTATATTCTAATCGAGACCGGACAGCCTATGCATGCTTTTGATTATGATAAAATTGAAGGAAAACAAATAATTGTAAGATTTGCCAAAGAAGGAGAGCAAATAATTTCTCTCGATGAGACCCAAAGACAGCTATCGAAACAAGACCTCGTTATTGCAGATATCAAGCGACCGATAGCTTTAGCAGGCATTATGGGAGGCTATGATACAGAGGTTACATCTAAAACAAGAAATGTTGTTTTAGAAAGTGCTTTTTTTCATCCCCAGACCATTAGAAAAGCTGCCCAAAGACATGCTTTGACTACAGAGGCATCGTACAGATTTGAAAGAGGTGTTGATTTTCCAACAGTAGATACAGCTTCTGTATATGCGGTGGACTTAATATCCAAATATGCATCAAGAAGTAGCAATAAGACCACAGTGATTATTGATAAAACCGTAGATGTTATAATAAAACAAGTTGCACTTTCTTCCAAAGTTGTTTTGAAGTATGAAGACGTAGAAAAGGTTCTTGGTATTATGCCTTCTGTGTTTTGGATTCGTAAACTGATCAAAAATTTAGGATGCGAAATAATGTCGGTTTCCAAAGAAAGTCTCAAAATCCAAGCCCCAAGCACAAGGAGTGATCTTAAAATAAACATCGACTATATAGAAGAAATAGCGCGGTTTTATGGTTATGACAAAATTCCCTCGCAGGGATTACCCGAGCTAATGGTTGAAAAAGAGCCGGTTCTTAAAAATTTTAGCGAAAAAGATTTTGAGAACCAAGCTAAGGATGTTTTTATTAAAACAGGTTTGAGAGAAGTGATTACCTATGCCTTGCTTTCCGAAGATGAAATAGAAGAACTTAAGATCAAGAACACCTTACCTTTAAAAAACCCTCTGGCAAAAAGTTATTCTGTTTTACGGCCGGTGATTTTTCCTTCTCTCTTGAAAGTTGCAAAATATAATTTTAATCGTGGAGTTTATGACCTTGCTATCTTTGAACTGGGTAAAGTTTATTCCAGCATAAACAGTGAGCCTTGTGAACGCAAGGTGGCGGGAATTTTATTGTCCGGGAAGAAATACCAGGATTGTTTCGGTAATGAAATAGAATATAACTTTTATGATTTAAAATTTGCTGTGGAAACTTTATTGAGTTATTTTAAAATAAGTGATTACAGCATTAAAGAAGCAAAGCAAATGTTTTTTTCTAACTCTTGTTCGGCTGAGATATCGGTGTCTAATGAAAAATCTGCATTGATAGGCAAGGTCTCAGGTAAAATAAAGACTTACTATGATTTGAAACGGGATATTTATATTGGCGAAATTTATCTCGACACAATTAAGAAAGGAATGAAAAATGTAATTCGACATCAGAAAATTACCCAATATCCGTTTATTGATAGGGATTTTTCTTTGCTTTTGCCTAAAGCTGTTTCTGCCGGAGAAATTATAGAGCATATCCAAGGCAAAAATGATTTAATTTGTGCGGTAGATATAATAGATGTTTATGAGGGTAAACAAATTCCTCTTGACATGAAAAGTATCACTATAAGAATAAGATTCCAATCTGACGAGAAAACCCTTAAAGATGTAGAGGTTGATAGGATTTGTGAAGGGGTTAAAGAAACTCTGGTAAAAGAATTGCCTTGTCAAATCAGAAAGTAAATCAAATAGAGGTAGAGAAACATTTCATGCAAAGTTTATTCCATTCTTCTCAAAGCGATAGTGTTACTTTAGCGGTTCGAATGAGGCCTGGGAAGATTGAGGAATTTGTTGGCCAAGAACACCTGTTGGGGGAAAATAAAATACTTAAAAGAGCTATTGATGCAGATAAAATAGTTTCCCTCATTATTTACGGACCTCCGGGTACAGGGAAAACTGCGTTAGCAACAATTATTCAGCATAAGACGAAAGCTCATTTTGTCAGGGTTAATGCCGTTGCTTCTAACGTATCCGAGTTGCGGGAAATATTAAAACAGGCAAATCACAGGTTGCATCAGGGGTTAGGGCGCACGCTTTTGTTTATAGATGAAATACATAGATTTAACAAAGCTCAGCAGGATATCCTGCTGCCGGATATAGAGGGAGGCAATCCAATCTTAATCGCAGCAACTACTCATAATCCGTTTTTCGTATTAACTCCGCCGTTAATTTCTCGTTCTTTGGTCTGTGAATTCAAATCTTTAAGCGAAGAAGATATTTTAAAAATTTTGAAACGTGCTTTAGAAGATAAAAAGAAGGGGTTAGGAAAGTCTAATATTATAGTCGATAAAGAAGTTTTATGTTTTTTTGCAAAGGTTTCAGATGGTGATGCACGCAGGGCACTCAATGCTTTAGAAATTGCCTGCTTAACGACTAAAAAGAACAAACAAGGTTTTGTAAAAATTGATTTAAACATTGCTCAGGATTCAATCCAGAAAAAAGCTGTGCTATATGACAAAGACGAGGATGGGCATTATAATACAATTTCAGCATTTATTAAATCAATGCGCGGTACAGATCCTGACGCAACGCTTTACTGGCTTGCCAAAATGATCTATGCCGGGGAGGATCCAAGGTTTATTGCAAGAAGGATTTTAATAGCAGCCTCAGAAGATGTTGGTAATGCCGATCCTCGAGCGTTGCAGGTTGCACAAGCTGCTTGTTATGCGGTTGAGTACTTAGGTATGCCTGAGGCACGTATTCCGCTTGCACAGGCTGCAGTATATATAGCCTCTGCGCCTAAATCTAATGCGGCTTATGAAGGTATTGAGAAGGCACTTGAAGATATTAAGGAAGGGAAAACACTTGAGGTACCAAAACACCTCAAGGATACTCATTACCAGGGAGCTAAAAAATTAGGCCATGGAGAAGGTTATAAATATCCACATTCATATCAAGGCGGATGGGTAAAACAAAATTATCTCTCTAAAGATGTGAAGTATTATTTTCCTAAAAACATAGGCTATGAGAAAAAGATTCAAGAGTTTTTAAAACAGCTTGAGGAATTAGCAAAATAGAATAGGTAATTATATGCGGGGAAGATTGTTTTTGTCTTCTGCAATATCTTCAGAGAATTTTTTAAGGATAATGCTTGAAAATAATTAAGGGAAAAGTAGAATATTAGAGGGCAAAACAATGAAAGAACAACATACTCCTATGCTTAATCAGTATTTGAAAATCAAAAAAGATTTTCCGGATATTATATTGTTTTTCCGACTGGGGGATTTTTATGAGATGTTTTTCGAAGATGCAAAGCTAGCATCTTCAGTCTTACATATTACTCTTACCTCACGGGGAAAAATTAAAGGCACCCGTATTCCTATGTGCGGGGTGCCTCATCATGCCGCGGAAAATTATATCAGGCGTCTTTTAAAAGCAGGATATAAAGTTGCGGTATGTGAGCAGGTTGAAGACCCGAAAACAGTAAAAGGTATTGTCAAAAGAGAAGTTGTAAAAGTTATTACCCCTGGGACTTTGGTTGCAGAATCTTTGGTCGAAGAAAATAATAATTATATTATAGCAGTTAATGAAGAAAATAATAAATTTGGATTATCATTATGTGATATTTCAACAGGAGAATTTAAGACAACAGAGCTGGATTCTAAAGAGGAGCTTTTTTCTGAAATTATGCGCTTAAATCCTTCAGAATATCTTTTGCCTGAAGATAGGCAGGATTTAAAAAAGTTGGTAGGAGTCAATGCCGTTACAGAATATCCGGATTTTCACTTCATCCTGTCCACAGCAGGAGAGATGGTGTTAAACCATTTTAATGTTGCTACATTATCGGGTTTTGGGTTAGACGGAAGAATCCTGGCGATATCAACTGCCGGAGCATTATTAAAATATCTTCAAGGAACTCAAAAAAAAGCGGTTGAGCATATAAAGAAAATAGAAGTTTATTCGGTCAAAAATTATATGGTGCTAGATTCATTCACCCAACGGAATTTAGAGCTTGTAAAAAATTGTGAAACAGGCACAAAAGAAGGAGCGTTATTATCTGTTCTTGATAAGACGTATACCTCAATGGGTAAAAGAAGGATTGAGCAATGGGTATTACAGCCTCTGATTGAAAAAGAAAAAATCTGTAACAGGCACGATGGTGTGAGCTGCTTTTATGAAGACCAAAACAAAAGACATAAAGTCCAGGAGATTTTAAAAGGCATACAGGACTTAGAGAGAATTGCCGCTCGAATCGGACTTTCTACAGCAGGGCCAAGAGACTTAATTTCATTAAAAAACTCCTTGGAAAAAGCGAAAGAGTTAAAAGAAAATATTTCCGGTTTTGACGCTGCAATTATTAGAGATTGTTTCTCCAGGCTTGATCCTTTAAAAGAAATAGTTCGAAAAATATCTGAGGCTATTGTCGAAGAGCCTCCTGTTGTCATAAATGAAGGTGGAATTATTAAAAAAGGTTATCGGAAAGATTTGGATGAGTTGCAAGAAGTGTTAAAATCCGGTAAAGACTGGATTGCGCAATTGCAGGAGAAAGAAATACGTCGCACAGGGATCAGCTCTTTAAAAATAGGATATAATAAAGTTTTCGGCTACTATATCGTAATTACCAATTCGAATCTAAAATCAGTTCCGCCGGATTATATCAGAAAGCAAACGCTTGTTAATGCTGAGAGATTTATAACCCCTGAGTTAAAAGAATATGAAGAAAAAATTTTGGGAGCCGAAGAAAAAAGCAAAGAATTGGAAAAAGAGATTTTCATTAACATAAGAGATGACATTAAGCAGTATATTGTTGAAATTCAAGAAAATGCCAGAGCAATGAGCGTTATCGATATTTTACAGTCGTTTGCTCAGATTGCAGAAGACAATAAATATATACGGCCTAAAATTAACTCAGGCCTCGCTTTAAATATAAAAGACAGCAGACATCCGGTATTAGAAAAAGTAATCTCAGAAAACACCTTTATTCCTAATGATATTTTTTTAGGCGATGAGAGAATACTGATTATTACAGGTCCTAATATGGCAGGCAAGTCTACATATATACGGCAAGTTGCCCTTCTTGTAATTATGTCTCAAATCGGCTGTTTTATTCCTGCAGCATATGCTGAGATAGGAATTGTTGATAAAGTTTTCACGAGGATAGGCGCGCACGATGCTTTAATATCGGGCATGAGTACTTTTATGGTAGAAATGGTTGAGGTTGCATGGATCCTGAATAATGCTACTGCAAATAGTTTGATAATTTTGGATGAAGTCGGCCGTGGCACTTCTACATATGATGGGCTTTCTATCGCTTGGTCAGTTGTTGAATTTATTCATAAGTATATTAAGGCAAAAACTCTTTTTGCGACTCATTATCATGAACTTACCCAGATTGCAAAATATTTTTCAGAAGTAGGTAATCTTAATACAGCTGTCAGGGAGTATAAGAATGAGGTAGTATTTCTATATAGAATCGAAGCAGGTATTTGCGATAAAAGCTTTGGAATTCATGTTGCCAAACTTGCAGGTGTTCCGAACGATGTTATAGAAAGAGCAAAGAAGGTGCTTAAAGATTTGGAGTTTAATAGAAATCACGTGCCCTCTGAAGTTAAAGAATTACAAGCAGAGCTGTTCACAACGGCTGTCCATCCTTTGATAGAAGAGCTCAAGATGGTAGATGTAGAAAAAACAACTCCTTTAGAAGCGCTGGATATTCTTAACCGGTTTATTAGGAGATTAGATTCCGAAGAAAAAAATGACTAAGATACGTGTTCTATCAGAAGAGTTAAGAAGCCGGATTGCAGCAGGGGAAGTGGTTGAAAGGCCTGCATCTGTTGTCAAAGAGTTGGTTGAGAATGCTATTGATGCCTGTGCGGATTGTATTTCTATTGAAATCAAACAAGCAGGCCGGGACTTAATAAGGGTAAATGATAACGGAGAAGGTATGGATGAAGCAGATTTAAGCCTTGCAATCCAAAGCTATGCAACAAGCAAAATTATCTCGATGGATGATCTATTCAATATTTATACACTTGGATTCAGAGGGGAAGCACTTTCTTCGATTGCAAGTGTGTCAAATTTTAGAATAATTTCCAAAAATTCTACGGATGAGACGGCATCTTTTATTGATATTGAAGGCGGAAAGATAAAAAAAGAAGGTAAGATTAATCGTTCATGCGGGACTACAATAGAGGTTAAGAATCTGTTTTTTAATACGTTGCCCCGGCGTAAATTTTTAAAGCATGACAATACGGAATTTGCACATATTGTTGATGTCGTGACCAAGCTTGCGATATCACATCCTGAGATTGAATTTACTTTGATTCGTGACGAAAAGCGTGTGTTGGATTTAAAAAAATCCGGTTTTAAAGAAAGAATAGAGGAGTTATTTCCTCAGACAAAAGGTCAGTTGATTTATGCAGAATCCAAAAACAGTCTATTTAAATTGCGGGTGTTTTTATCTAAGCCTCAGCTTAATTATCCTCGGCGAATAAAGCAATATTTTTTCATTAACAACCGCTCGGTTGTAAGCCCGCTGGTTTACCATGCTATTGATGGGGCCTACAGGGGGCTTATTGAAGGACGGAATTATCCGGCAGTTTTTTTGTTCATGGGAATCTCTTCGGCATGTATTGATGTTAATGTGCATCCAACAAAAAAAGAAATAAGATTTAAAAATGAAAACGAAATCCATGATCTTTTGCGGGGAATATTAAAAGATGAATTACAGGGTGAAGAAATTATAACTGTAATGAATATGTCCGGGAGCCAAGGAGCTAATCAGCAGGGATTTTATCAAGGCGGGGTAGAAAGCATAGTAGAGAATTTTAAAGGAGGGGTTCAAGAGAGCTTTTTAAATCTCTCTTATGAACCGATGTGTTTAAATTATAAAAACAAATACCTCGTTTGGATGAATGAAGAAGGGCTAAATATTTTAGATCAGCATGCAGGTTGGGAAAAAGTTCTTTATGAAAAATTTATTAATACCAAAATTGGGGAAAAATTGGAAACCCAACGATTGCTTCTTCCTGAAGTTGTAAACTTGGATTTAAAGGAAGCGGTATTTTTAAAAGAAAATTTTGAAATATTTGATAATCTTGGTTTTGAAATAAAAGAATTTGGAACAAATTCTTTTATAGTTCATACAAGACCTGTACTATTAAAGTTAGAGCCCAAGGAAATAATAAAAGAAGTTATATCTGAAGTAATAATGGGCATGAGTCCGGAAGATAAATTTCACAAAATAGCTGCTTCCCTGGCTTGCCATGCAGCTATTAAAAGTGGAGATAGACTTAACAAAAATGAAGTTGAAGAGCTCTTAAAAAAAGTCAAAAATCTTAAAACCCCGTATTGTCCTCACGGCAGACCTGTTGTCGTTCTAATTAAATGGAACGATATCAATAAGCAGTTCAAAAGGTAATAGCTGAGCTCTTGATGTAACAAGCTGAGCAACAACATGTTATAATATTTGCCATGATTCTTAAGCATTATTATTTTGCTATAATAAGCATGTGAATTTGTCTTTGGGGAATATCTATGGTATAAATTTTGAGAGGGCTTAGTGTAATATTAATTAACAACAATATGAAAAGAATAAGAAACATTCTTTTAGTTGTGGGGGTTGTGTTACCAATTAGCGGTATTGTTTGGTGTCCAACTTTTTCCAATCAGCTGTTATCTCGTAGGACTAGAGATGTTAATTCCGCTCCGTATTATAGAGAGTTAGAAAGACGGGAAAATGGATTTTCAGCAACATATTATGAAAATGGCAGAATTTGTTTCGACATACAAGGAGAGTATGCAGAAAGCGGAACCGTATTAGAGATCAATGCTTACGATGAAACAGGGGTAAGTACTCACAATAAGCAGGTTGTAACCGATCAGCGTTTTACCGAACAGTCTTTTGGTATTTTGCATTCCTGGTTGGCTTCTGCATATTATGAACAAGCACTCCAAAAATATCAGAGCCGATTGGATGCTCCTTTGCAGGCATTTATGAGCACCGTTGAGCAGCTAAATGAGTTTGGCTCAGTAAGCCCGGAAACTATTGCAAGGCGCTTAAATACAATATACAACAGCAATTTTTTCTCTGGGTTTGGGATATATCATCGGCACTACGAAGATTTGAATAGAATACATAGAAGAGGTCGTGCTTTGGGAAAAGATTTTGGAAAAATACAGGATGAAATGGTTGCCTATAGCCTAACACTGGTGAGTGGAGAGCATACAGATAGGCAATTAGAATTATTAGGCCAGTTGCCTATGAATACCGGAATTCTTTCTATAACCGAACATTTGGGGAGGCCTTTAGATGTAATCCTTGAAGGGGATGGCAGCTTAATCTCTTTGGATGAGGCTACGCATGAAATAGAGCGGGATATTAATGATGGATTTATAGATTATGCCGGAGGTTGGCTGGGAGTATGTGATTTAGATAATCTAAGGTTATTTAACGGTGTTTACAGCAAGCCGGTTATAAATATGGTATTAAACGATATCAGGAATGTTTTTAATTATTATGCATCATCTGTTGGTGGATTTGCTTTTGCTTTTCGTACAGGCGATGAAATCGGCATATATCTTCCTGCAACCGAAGATGCTGAAGTTGTAAGCGCTGAGATCAGGGCTGCAATGCAAAACTTAAATTATAAAGTTTTTACTCTCTCAGAAAATATATCTTCTGAGCAATTGAGCGGGATAGGAGAAACGCTTTTGGAATATAATGCGGTTATTTCTCCACAACTATTTGGCGGAAACCAATTAGGGATTATGCGAGTGGGGGCAAATGATGCATCCGATAAACTTCAGCAGATGCTTAATAGGCTGCATTACGGTCATGGATTGGATATATCAGCGCAGATGTATCTTAGCGATGCTGCCATAAGAACTCTATTGCCAACATTTTCCGGAGGGGTAGTATCTTTAAAAGAAGGAGATGTTGTTAAATCTTTAGAGGAAATTTTTTATCAGGCAGAGGATACATTGCGGGAGGCAAAAAGCAATGGTAAAGATAAAGTTATTATTGGTTACGATGAATCTTACCGGCATATTCATGCAGACCCTTCGATTATCTCAGAAGAATTCCGGCAACAGTTGAATGACGCAGATGCTAATGGTTCAGAAGGAGGATTAACTCCGAGGGTTTACGACGAGCAAGGATTTAGAGGTCAAGTATATCAACAGCTATCTCATGGAGAAGAAGGAATGCTTCTTGCAATTAATTCCCGATATGATAATGGTCTTGGCTTTCATGATATGAACGAGAAGCATACTTATACAGGTGGCGATGATATTATAAGAACGCTTGCACATTTTTGTAACTCCGAATTAAATACTTTGGGAAATGGAGTAGTATTTGGCAGGAGAGTGGATAAGATTTTTGTTTTCATACCGGGTTTTACTGAGCAGACAATGGGGTATGAAGATGTATTGCGAGAAAAACTGTCTGAAATAAAGATTGAATTTGAAGCTCAAATACCGGATGTTGAAATTGCATTTGATGTTTATGCTGCTTTTGCAGATCAGGAAACAGAAAAAAATCCGGGGCTGCTTTTCCAAAGAATTGAATATGCCCAAGACGAACAGAGTGGAAGTGCTTTGGATCTCTGGGGTACCAGCTTAGCCGTTATGGTATCGAGACACAAGCTCATGCAGCAGATATTGAAGCCAGAGGCGTAGAGGAGGCACTTCAGGAATTAACGGTGCAAATATTGAACACGAGAATTATTCCTCATGCAACTGCGTTTTCTGAAATTCAGGGATTATGCCGGCAAGATCCGGTTTTAGGCGGGTTATATTGGCGGTATATTTTTGGCGTGATAGAGCAGCGCAATTTATTTCCTGTAGAATAAACTTTTCTCCCCAAGAGTGGATTATTTATTAAAATCAATTTTCCTGATACAATAATTACCATGAAGAAGATAGAGGTCCCGCTTATTTACGCTAACCGGATTATTAATCACGGCTGTGTAATTTTAGTTACATCAAAATACAAAGACAAGAGTAATATAATCACTTTAGCCTGGCAGATGCCGGTTTCTCATAAGCCTAAATTAGTTTCAATCGCTGTGCATAAAAAACATTTCTCGCATATGTTAATAACAAAATCTAAGGAGTTTATAATAAATATACCTACAAGGACTGTTATCGATGCAATCCATTTTTGCGGTTCTGTTTCAGGGCGGGAAATTGATAAGTTTAGAAAAACAGGATTTACTGAAATAGAAGCAAGGTATCTCAATGCCCCTTTAATCAAAGAGTGTATCGGACATATGGAATGCCGGGTAAAAAAAATTTATGCGGGAGGAGATCATACGATTTTTTTAGGGGAAGTTTTAAGGGTTGTTGTGAATGAGGGTGTTTTTGATGGCAAATTTTTAAGGTTGGATAATCCCAGGGTTCAGACATTGCACCATCTGGGAGAAAATCGGTATATGGTATCCGGAGTTGTGATACAAGCCGTGTGATATGAAAACAAAAAAAGAAGGTATTCAGATTGTGCTGTTTGATTTAGGCAATGTAATAATTTGTTTTGATCATATGATTTCAGCACGTAAGGCAGCGGAATATTGCGATAAAAGTGCTCAGGAAATATACGATATCTTCTTTAGTTCACCTCTTACCGAGAGTTTTGATGCCGGGATGATAGGTGAAGAGGAGTTTTTTAGAGGCGCAAAAGAGCTCCTAAATCTCAATGGTCTTAATCAGGATGGTTTTTACAATATTTGGAATGATATCTTCTGGGAGAATTTAGGAATCAAAAGTTTAATCAGGGATATTAAAGAAAAATATCAAAAATTCATTATTATATCTAATGTCAATAAGGCTCATTTTAAATATATTTGGGATAAGTTCCCGATTGTAAGAGAAGCAGATGAGCTTATATTGTCATACGAAGTTGGATTTTTAAAGCCGGATTCCAGAATTTATAATATAGCGGTTGAAAAATCAGGATTCTCACCTTCTAACATTTTTTATACAGATGACAGAGAGGATCTTATCAAAGCTGCGGCGCGTTTAAATTTTAAGGCCCATCTTTTTTATAGTATCAACGATATTAGTAATTGCCTTTTTGTTTCCAATTAATTGATGTAATTCTCTATTTAGGTATATATTGCAAATGTCTTAGTCGATTTATATTCTCATATGAAAGATCAACTTCAGCTGGTTTTGTGTAAATATTTAATGTATACTATTTTTTTATGAAGGTAACCGTAAGAGTTGTTTCCGGGGCTAAAAAAGCAGATATTAGAAAAGAAGCCGATGTTTTGAGAGTAAAAATAGATGCGCCTCCTGTAGAAGGCAAAGCCAATAAGAGGTTAATAGAAATATTAGCGGAATATTTTTTGGTTCCCAAATCAAAAATCAAGATAATTAAAGGCGAACGTTCTAAAAACAAGATTATCCAGGTTGATAAAGGAGTTAAGTGAGTGAGAATAATGTTTGAACGAAAATTGCCAAGGTTTAACCTGGTAGAGTATGTTTATAAAAAATGGGGATTAGTTTTGAATATAAAAAGTGCTAAAGGATGTTTGGAAAAAGTGGAACTGGATGCGGATTTAGTAGGTAGTAATAATTTTAAAAAAAAGGCGACGAAATTTCTTAAAAAATTTACCTTAATTAATGATGAAAACTAAGCGAATATTAATGTCGGTTTTTATGATTTTAACGATTTTTATATCTATAGTTTCGGCTAATGATGATATTTATTCTGCTGCATGGGCTTTGAAATATCTATTCAACAACTACCATAAAGAGGTTGCAATCTTTGATATCGAGATGTCTTTGAGAGAATACGAAGAGAAACTTGCGTTAGAAGATGGGATTGTAGCTTTAGGTAGAAAGTTTGGATTATATTTAAATCGTTTTATGCTCGCGGATAAAAGGAAAGACTTACTTAAGATAAACGAATCTTTTATCACTAAATTTAAAGATAGATATTGTGTTATTGAAATAGAAAAAGATTCGGTGAATATAGTTTCCAATCAACAAGTTAATATTATTTCAAAAAAAGATTTTTTGGTTGTTTGGGGAGGAGAATTTATTTCTGTCCCAATAATAAATGTGCTACTTAAAAGGCATTTACCTGCAGGTAGTAAAGGAAGAATTGTTTTTATATACTCTTATCACAATGAAGAATTTTATCTTTTTAAAGATGTTTTTGATAAGTTATACCGAAGTTCTATTGGTGTGCAGGATAAAGTCATTTATGTTGATGAATTAGGATTGATACCACAAACCTCAGTTGAAAAATTAGTTCAAGAGAATAAAATAACAGAAAAAGAAGCTTTTTTAAAAGCCAGACAATCTCTTCTTGTAGAGCTAAAATTAATAGAAAAAGGAATTGGGATACATGATCCTACAGAATACTATAATAAAATATATAGCTATTTGGCGAAATTTAAAATGGGCGTGGATATGGAAGATTTACAATATGAAAACTGGAAAGCAATTATTGCTTTTGACGATCTGAATTTGAATCAACTTGCAGTAACTCTTTTTTGCCGCGGCAATACAGATAGATATTTAGAAGCGATAAAGCAGTATAATCAGGGTTTTTGGGAATATAATGTTATAATTCGAGATAAATTTTTTAAAAATCAAATTGAAGAAATAGCGCAGAAAAATCCGGGTTCTTGTATAGTTACTCTTAGAGGGTTAGGCCATTTCGGTATGGAGGAAGACTTAGTAATGCCGGGATTTACAACAGAGGTAATGATTATAGGAGAAGAAAGTTTTAGCAATTTGTTAGTTCCGGATCAATTTATTCAAATTGCAAAAAGAAATGAAGTTATTTTAGAACCTGATATAGAAAGAATCTCATATCTCAGGGCTTTTATTGCAGAATGTTTAAGAAGTTATTTTCAAAAAAGGTTGAATTTTAAAATATCCGAGGCTACTGTCAAAGCCAATAAGGTGGTGAATATGCTTGAGGAGGATCAAATTTACCGGATTTCATTAGATATTAATCATGGCATTGCAGAGGGCAGGTTGAGGACGACAGAAGCAATTTATGATTATGTATTTTATTGGTTACGCAAAAAAGATTTAACCCGAATTCCTCCGGATAATAGCCATTCTTTGGCATTTTAAGGCAAAATTTTAATTCTGAATTTTAAAACATGACTAAACATAAAACTGAGCAAATCTTAATTTATGGAGCAAAAGTCCATAATCTTAAAAATATAGATATAAAATTACCCCGGGATAAATTCATTATCATAACAGGGCTTAGCGGTTCTGGAAAATCATCTCTGGCATTCGATACCATATATGCCGAAGGTCAGAGGAAATTTGTAGAGAGTCTTTCTGCTTATGCCCGTCAATTCTTAGAGCAGCTTCAAAAACCGGATCTTGAGAAAGCCGAAGGTTTATCCCCGACAATTTCTATAGAACAAAGGACAACCCGGGGTAATCCCCGCTCTACTGTTGCAACACAAACAGAAATTTATGACTACCTAAGACTTTTATTTGCAAGAGTAGGAGATGCTTATTGTTATAAATGTGGTCGAATTATAAAACAACAAAGTGCCCAGGAAATAATAACAAGTGTTTTATCATTTAAGCAGGGAGGCAAATTGTTTATTTATGCCCCTCTAATAAGAGGTAAGAAAGGAGAATATCAAGAGCGGTTTAAAAAATTACGCAAAGAAGGATTTATCAGAATTAGGGTGGATGGTACTATTTATGAATTGGATCACGATATTAAATTAGATAAAAATAAGCGGCATAATATTGAGCTGCTTCTAGACAAGCTTACTTTAAAACGCAAGAACACAGAAAGGATTTCTGATTCTATAGAAACAGCACTTCGGTACGGGGAAGGTCTTTGTTTTATAGAATATGAGTTAGGCGGTCAGACTACACGTAAGCTTTTTAGCCAGAAATTCTCTTGCATGCATTGTGGTCTTAGCTATGAAGAAATAGAGCCCAGAATGTTTTCTTTTAATTCTCCTTATGGAGCATGTCTATCCTGCTTGGGATTAGGGATTAAATTAGAGGTAGATCCGGATTTAGTTATCCCCGATATAACGAAATCCATTATTGAAGGAGCGATTGAACCTTGGAAAAAAGGAGGAAGGGGTTATATCCTTTATTATAGAAATCTTTTAAGGGGTGTCGCAGAGTATTATGATTTTGATTTAAATATGCCTTTTAAAAATTTTTCTAAAAAAATTCAAAATATTATTCTTTATGGTTCTAAAGATTATATTGGGAACAAGCGTTTTGAAGGTGTTATTCCCCACGTGGAGAGATTATTCAAGACTACCGATAGCGATTATTTAAAAGAAGAATTATCCAAATATCTTAGCAAATTGCCTTGTCCGGAATGCGAGGGGTTAAGGCTTAAAAAGGAAAGCTTATCAATAAAAATTAAAGGATTTTCTATTAGTGAGCTATGTCAATTGTCCGTTAAAGAAACGAAAGAATTTTTTATGAATTTACACTTTGATGGTATGAAATTAAAAATCTCAAAAAATATAATTAAGGAGATTTTAAGGCGTTTGGAATACCTGGTTGATGTTGGACTTGATTATCTTACATTAAGCAGGTGTAGCAATACACTTTCCGGTGGCGAGTCTCAAAGAATAAGGCTTGCTACTCAAATTGGGTCTGGACTGGTAGGTGTGATTTATATTTTAGATGAGCCAACAATAGGCTTGCATTTGAAAGACACCAAAAAACTTCTGAATATTCTGCTCAAGTTAAGAGATTTAGGTAATACTGTTATAGTTGTGGAACATGACGAACAAATTATACAGAGTGCTGATTATATTGTAGATTTAGGTCCTGGCGCTGGCAAGGCAGGAGGTAAAGTCGTATATCAGGGAAACTTATCGAATCTTTTAAAAGACAAAAATTCTATTACTGCAAAATATTTAAATAAAACCCGTGTTATAAAAATTCCTGAATCAAGACGTCAACATAAGGATAAATCACATATTGAGATTTTAGGAGCTCAGGAACATAATCTAAAAAATATAAACGTTAAAATACCCTTAGGGCTTTTTATTGCTGTAACAGGGGTCTCTGGTTCTGGCAAAAGCACGCTTGTTGATGAGATAATGTATAGAGTGTTAAGCAAGTATTTTTACCGTAGTAGATTAAAGCCCGGTAAACACAAGAGTGTTTTAGGAATTAACAACATAGATAAGGTTGTTGTGGTAGATCAATCCCCTATTGGTAGAACTCCCAGGTCTAATCCAGCTACATATACAGGTCTTTTTACCCCTCTTCGAGAATTTTTCACTCTTTTACCAGAATCCAGAATGCGGGGTTATAAACCAGGCAGATTTAGCTTTAATGTTAAAGGGGGCAGGTGTGAAGTTTGTCAGGGTGATGGAGTAAGGAAAATAGAAATGCATTTTTTACCCGATGTTTATGTTGATTGCGATCTTTGTAAGGGGAAAAGATACAATAGTCAAACTTTGGAAATAAGCTATAAAGGGAAAAACATAGCGGATGTTTTAGATGCTACGGTTAATGAAGCAGGTGAGATATTTAAAGATATTCCCAAAATAAGAGTTAAGCTTGATCTTTTAAAAGATGTAGGGTTGGGATATATTCATTTAGGTCAACCTGCTCCGACTTTATCCGGCGGAGAAGCACAAAGAATTAAATTGGCGACAGAGCTCTCCAAGCGTGCCACGGGCAGAACTCTATATATCTTGGATGAACCTACTACAGGGCTTCATTTTTCCGATGTAGAAAAACTTCTTAAGGTTCTACAGAGACTGGTTGAAGGTGGCAACACGGTTGTTGTTATTGAACATAATATGGATGTTATCAAATGTGCAGATTATATAATTGATTTAGGCCCTGGAGCAGGGGTTGATGGAGGCAAAGTGGTTGCGGCTGGATTTCCTGAAGAGGTAGCGAAAATAAAAAAATCTTATACAGGGAAGTTTCTAAAAGAAATATTGAGAAGCCAATGATTGAATGTTATTATTAAGTAAGAGATAAAACCCTAGGTTTAACAATGTAATATTATGCTTTCGAGAAAGAGAACAAATATATTGCTTTTATTCTTCAGCATGCTCTTAATCCCTTTTGCTGTTGCTGAAGAAGCATCGGATTATATTTCTTTAAAACAAAGCTTCGAAGACGGTTTTTATAGCTTAGCACTAAATGCCGGTAAGGGATTTATAAAAAGATATCCAGAATCTTCTTTTAAAGAAGATGTTTACCTAATAAGAGGTATATCATTTTTTAATCTTCAAAAGCATTCCCAGGCGGTAGATGCTTTAGTAGTTCTTAAAAATTCTAAAAATCTCCGGATAAAAGATCAGACTTATTTTTATCTCGCCAAGTTATATCGTTTAGGCAATCAGGCTGATAAAGCGATAGAGTTATACGAAAGTTTGCTTGAATGTACTCAGGATGAAGAGCTTCTTTCTTTAACATATTACGAATTGGGCAAATTATACCTTGATAGTAAAAGGTATCTTAAAGTTGTTGAGGTTTGGCAGAATATATTAGAGAAAAGTGGGTTGCCTGAAAATATCAGGGTAGATTTGATTCAGAATATAATCTTATCTTATTTGAAAATACACAAGATAGATGAAGCAGAAAGGCTTATTAATCAATATTTAAAACATGATGAAGTGGATTTTTATTATTTCAGCGCTGATGTGGATTTTTTAAAAGGTAACTATTCAGCTAGCCTGGAAAAATTCAGCAAAATAATCGATTCCGATTTTTCTGCGATATGGCAACAACGAGCCATATTGGGTCAAACAAGAGTTTTTATCGAGCTTGAAAACTACAGAAATGCAGAGGAGATTTTATCCACGTTAGAAGATGTTCAGCTTAGCGAAATAAGCGATGAATTTTACTATTTAAAGGCATTCTTATTTTATAAAAAATCGGAATTTTCTCCGGCGATAAGATATTATCAAAAATTTGTAACAAAGTTTAAGAATTCGGAATGGGCCCAGAAAGCTTTTTTAGAACTCATAGATTGTTTTTATAATCTTAACAAACTTAAGCTTGCGGAAAAAACTGCTCAAAAGTTTTTTGATACTTATTCCGGCCATGCGTCTGAAGACAAAATACATCATATCCTGGGGTGGGTCTATTATAAGGGTGGAGAGATAGATAAGGCGATTAAAGAGTTTGAATGGGTTGCCAGAAATAGCAAGGATATAGATTTAAAAATCAATGCTTTATGTCGAGTGGGAGATTTGCTGTCTGAAGAGGGTAAGTTTGATGAAGCTATGGAACAATATAATTCTGTGCTCAAGAATTATCCCAATTCACTCTATGCAGAATATGCGCAATGTCAGTTGGGCATATATCTTTTAGAAAAAGGAGATTATGAAGCCGCGATTTTAGCACTGAGAGCAGCATTAGAAAATTTTCCTAAATCATCTCTTTTGGACAAAGTCCATTTTCATCTTGCGTTAGCATATTTTAAAAAAAGAGATTTTGAACTGGCACTAGATGAAATCAATACTCTTTTAATTTCTTTTCCTTTGACTCCCTTGAAAGAAAAAGCTTTGTTACAGAAAGCCGTTTTGTTATACAACCTAAGTTCTTACCAAGAGGTTAAGAACTTGATATCTGGAACTGCTTCGCTCAGTAATAAGGATTACGCACGTTTTATTTTAGCCAAGGTTTACGTCGAGAGTAAAGAATATCAATTAGCTCAAAAAGAATATAATTGGTTAAAAGAAAATTTAAAAGATCAAGAGCTCTTGCCCTATCTTTACCTTCAAATAGGAGAACTGAAGTTTTATCTTAAAGAATGGGATGGGGCTTATGCAGATTTTCAAAACGCTTACTACGCTGCTGAAGCAGTAGAAGTTAAAGAGCAGGCTCTTTATTGGCAAGCTTGGTGCTATTACAATAAAAAAGATTTGGATAAAGCTTTAGATGTTTTTACTCAGCTTTTGGATTCTAAGACTCTTTTTGAAGAAGCCAAATATAATTCTGTTCTGGTTTTAAATGCTCAGGGCAAGTATGATAAATCTGTAAAAATTTTGGAAGAGATTGTAAAAGATGGAGGAAGATTTCAAAGGTTGGCGGTACTCAAATTAGGAGATATTTTTAAAAGTTTCAAAGAATATGAAAAAGCGATAGAACAATATAAGGAGTTAGAAGAGGTACCATATGATATAATTTCTGCCGAGGCGAGTTTTAAAATTGGAGATATATACGAAATACAGGGAGATATTGATCAGGCAGTACTCCAATATCTAAGCTTAGGAGCGCTTTATAAAGCGGATCTCTCTTTTGTTAATAAAGCTAGGGTACGGTGCGGCAGGCTTTTGGAAAATGCCGGAAGACTTGAAGAAGCGGAAAAGATTTATGCTGAGATTTCTTCTTCCAGCGGGGAAGAAGCGATCTATGCTCGGGAAAGATTAAAACAGTTAAATGAAATGAAATTAAGGAGGTAGAAATGTGGCTGATAATTCAAAAGGGCGGCCCTTTAATGTATTTAATTCTTTTATGTTCGGTTGTTTCTTTTACAGTAATTATAGAACGGGTTATTACTTTAAGCCGTGCTAAAGTAGATGTTACAGCTTTTATGGCTAAAATCTTGGATGCAGTACGGAGAAATAGAATTATGGCTGCGATTGAAGCTTGTGATCGTGTTCCATCTCCGGTTGCAAGTATTATTAAGGCTGGGCTTTTAAAACAATCTGCAACTCGGCAGGAAATTAAAGAGGCTATGGAAGAAGCGGCGTTAGTTGAAGTTCCCAAGCTTGAGAAAAATTTAAATATTCTTGCTACTCTTGCACATGTAACGCCGTTGATTGGTTTATTGGGCACTGTTACAGGTATGATTCAAGCTTTTCAGGTAATTCAGGCGAAGGCCGGAGTTTTAAATCCAGTAAGTCCTGGAGATTTAGCAGGCGGTATATGGGAGGCTCTTTCCACAACCGCAGGAGGGCTTTCCGTTGCCATTCCAACACTAGTAGCATATAACTTTCTAGTTACCAAAGTAGATGGTTTCGTGATAAACATGGAGCGTGCAGCAACAGAATTGGTTCAAGTGGTAAAAGGAGAAAGATAAATGAGAAATAAAAGCAAGAGTTTTAAGTCCGGGGTATTTAATATCCCGCGCAAAACGCGTCTTTTAAAGGGTGATTTAGATATTACCCCTCTAATTGACTGTGTTTTTTTGCTCCTCATCTTTTTTATGCTCTCTTCTTCTTTTGTCAGGCCTGCAGGAATTAATGTAAATCTCCCTAAAACAGTTACTGCTGATATTCTGCAGGAAGAAAAATTCGTGATTATCGTCAGCGAGAATGATGTAATTCACCTGGACAATACACCACATACTAGTGAGGAGCTTAAAGAAATATTAAAAGAAAAAAAAGATACAATAGATTCTCTGCTTATAAAATCCGACAAAGGAGCTTCTTTAGGAAAAATAGTAGAGATTTGGGATATTTGCAGGGAATTAGGTATTGAAAAATTAAATATAGCAACTTTGCAGGGGAAAAAATAGTGAAAGCGTTATTTGTTTCATTTGCTATATCTTGTTGTTGGCATTCGATCTTTTTGTTTTTTATTTGTTCAAAACTTCCAGATGTTGAGATGTATAAGTATAATCCCAAGATAAGATTTTTAGGGGAGCTATTTCAGAGCATTAATCCGCGTTTAAAAGGAGCAGATGTTAATAGAGAGATGGGTTTTTTAGATGCAGTCTTTAGTTTGGATGGCAATCTTGCAATGCAAAAACCGGAATCGATCACTATTTCTATTCCGCGGCCTTTTAAAACAACAGAATTATCTTTAAAATTGTGCGAAAAACTTTTGGATAAAAAAGAAAATTTGGCGGAATATAATTTGCTCTCAAAAAATTTACAGTCTAATCTAATCGGCGATATTCAACTGGATGAATATTCCAATCCTTTGATGGTAAAGAGCCAATTTATTACAGGAGAATTAAAACAGGATTTTAAAATCTGGTTTCAGTTAAAAAAGCAGATTTTTTATTCTCCCATAAAAAAATATATTTCATTGAATTAATATGGCTATGAGTTTTAATTTAGTAATGGGGTTATTCCTGGGTATTCCAGTAGGAGGTATGATAGTGTTTTGGTT
Organism: Candidatus Saelkia tenebricola; assembly: GCA_030765145.1. Lineage (GTDB taxonomy): Bacteria > Omnitrophota > Gorgyraeia > Kaelpiales > Kaelpiaceae > Saelkia > Saelkia tenebricola. Next base: position 196,660 of record JAVCDA010000010.1, read on the forward strand.
TTTTTTTAGTCAAAGATATAATAAATACATTAAAGAGGATTCAAAAGTATGGGAATGTGAATTTTGCCTGAATGTCTATACAATGAATGGAAATGAAGATATAAGTAAATGTCCTTTTTGTGATAACTATAATAAAACTATAGTTGTAAACGGTTGATTCAATATAAGGTAGTAAAGAAAGAATGTTTTTTAGACTAAAATGTATTTTTGACTTGTGTATTGAAGCTAAATGCGAGAAAATATGATTTTCAATCGTTTAAGGAGAATTAGTACGTATGATAACTAGAGTTGGAATAGTAGCGGGGGAAATCTGGAACTATCTTGAGCAGAATGGTCAGGTTCCGCTTTCAGAAATAGTATCTAATGTAGAACAGTCAGAAGAAATTATCCTAATGAGTTTAGGCTGGTTGGCAAGAGAAGGGCATGTAATATTGGAAGCCAGCAACAATAGTTATTTAATTAGTCTAAGGAAATAAATTTCTCTCCCAGTTTTATTTAATCCTACAATAACATAGGTATTAGTGTTGTATTATATTAAAGTCTAAAAAACACTTGACAAAATAGCTGAAAAGGGATAAAAGTAAATTAAGTTAAGTAAAAGTAAGTTAAATTAAGAGATGGGAAAATTATTAGACGTAAATGAGCTGGCAGACTATTTAAAACTGGATAAACAGACCATATATAATTGGCTTCATAAAAAGAAAATATCTGGGATTAAAGTAGGTAGGGTCTGGCGTTTTGACAAAGATAGAGTCGATGAATGGCTTCGCTCTAGAGTTGTGCCTGCGAATCCAGAAAATAAAGGAGAAAAGAACCTCTTCGATATTTAATTTTAACGATGTTGAAATACATAAGAGGTTTAAACTTTAAATTGGTAATTGGTGGTTTAAAATTTTATAATATATAGAAATATGGCTAACATAACAACTGCTATAGAAATTAAAGGGGATATTTTAAGAGTTTTGCAACTTAAAAAAGGGGTTAGGGATATTTCTCTCACAGGGTATGTAGAAGAGAAATTACCATTTATGCCTTCTTTAGACTTAGATGAGAATGTCGATTTGATTATTGCTAAGCTTAGAATCTTGCTGCAAAATCTTCCCCACAAGTCTAAGAACACTGTTTTCATTATTCCTACTTCTCAAGTCATGCTTAGGTTTTTTGATCTTCCATTTTTAAGCAAAAAAGAAAGAGAAGAGGCTATAAAATATGAAGCTCAAAAGTATATACCGTTTGCTATTGATGATATTGCAAGCGATTTTTATATTCCCTACGAAATAAAAGGGAAAGAGATGCGTGTAGTCTATATGGCTGTAAAGCATGGAACATTAAATAAGTATGTTCGCATAGCTTCGTCTTTAGGTGTTAAGCTTTCTGCGATAGAACCATACCCTTTTAGCCTTTTAAGAGCTTTGTTTACATCTGGAGCATTGAAAATGAAGGATTTTGCATTGGTTATCGATTTAGATTATTCAGGCTCTACTATTTTGGTCACACAAGGGTTGAATCTTTATATTGCACGTGATTTTATTGTCTCACCGGTATCCGAGATAACTTCTGCCCAAGTATTGAATAAAATTGTTTTTGAAATCAACCGTACGATTGACTATATGATTAAAGAGTTTCCACACCAATCTATTAATGAAATAATTTTAACAGGCGAAGTTGCAAATGAAGAAATCAGGGAGAGTTTGATGAGCATGCTTAATTTGAATGTTAAACTTACCTCTTTGTCAGGTAAAATTAGCAGTTCTCAGCCTGAGGTTCTGAAAAAATACACAGGTCTTGCGGGGGCGGGCTTAAGAGATCTTATCAGTTATGACATTGATTTAGATTTTTTTGCGGATTATCGGGGCAAGATACAGCAAGGAAGTCATTTTAGCTTCAAGGATCTCATGCCGCGAGAATTAGTTCGAGATCTGTTTTTATTAGCAATAGGAGCTTTTATAACAGGTGCTTATTTGATGCGTCAAATGGAATCCATAAGAGATATGGAATATGCTATACACCTTTCTCGGTCGGTATCTATGTCTAGCGAAAAAGTTATTAAGCAAGAAATGAAAGAAATAGAAAAAAAAATACAATCTTTCAACGGAATTTTAAAAGGCAAAAGAAATTTTACTGATATTTTTAACTTTGTACCGCAAAATTTAACAATGGGGGTATGGCTGGAATCTTTAGAGCTAAGCGTATCCTCTCAAGGACAAAAAGTATTGCGTATGGAAGGTTTTGGCTACACAGGTGCTTCTCAAGGGGTAGGTGTAATATACCAGCTGCTCGAGGCAATTAATGAATCAAAAGAGTCAAAAGAGATATTTGAAGAAATTAAAATAACTAATGTGGAAAAAACGAAATTAAGAGACTTCGATGTAATCAAATTTTCCATGCAAATGATTGTAAAATGACAATAAAAAGTATTTATCATAAACTTCATGTTGTTATTTTCCCGGCAGCGTTGTTTGTCATATTAAGTTTATTTTACAACTTGGTATTTAAGACGAATTTATCTGTGATCGAAAAGAAAATAATAGATATTGAAAAAAAACAAAAAACAATAAAGTTGTATGGTGAAAAAGTAAAGTTAGAAACAAAATTACAACAATTGGTTAAAAAATTTCCTCATTCTTCTGATTTAGGATGGCTAATGTCAAAAATTACAGAAATGATTAAAAAGGAGGGGATGGAAATAGTTTCGATTCAGCCTCTGCCAGTTGTAAGTGAGAATTTTTATAAAAAACTCAAAATTGTATTGGAAGTCCAGGGCTCATATAGTCAGTTGGGGAGAATGATTTCCGCAATAGATAATTCTGAGTATTATTTTCAAATAGATAATTTGACGGCTAATCCCGTGTATATGCATGATGAAAAGGATAGAATGAATGCAGAAGCAAAAGATGGCAATATTCTTTTAAGATGGAGAGTTGAAGTAGCTACAATTGTGCCGGAGATATGAATAAAAATATACGATTATTTTTATTAGTGCTGCTCTTATTCTTAGGGTTAAGAACAGTATATGCAAAAATTGAGTATACAGGAGATCAATTCAGGGATCCTTTTCAATCTTATCTGCCGGAGGCAAATATTAGCAAGAGTAAAAAAGCAGTTTTTAAGAAACTTAAAGAGTTGAATTTAACTGGTGTAATATGGGGAGGGGATTTACCGCTGGCAATCATTAATGACCAAGTTTATAGTGTTGGAGATTCTATTTTAGAAGTAGAAATTATGGAAATTAATAAAACAGGAGTTTTACTTAAATATGGAGAAGAAGCGTATATATTAAAACCCCAATAAGGAGGGATAAAATAATGAAGCTCCTTTTTAAAAATATTATCATAACGAGTTTGTGTCTGATGTTGTCTTCTACAGGTTATGCAACGCTTTCTTCCAAGAAAAAGATTTCATTGGATTTTAAAGACGCCAGCTTAAAAGATGTTTTAAAAGCTTTCTCGATGCAATCGGGATTGAATTTTATAGCTGGAGAAAAGATAGAAGACAGGAAAATAACGCTTTATATGGAAAATGTTGCCGTAGGAAATGCACTGGATACAATTCTCAAATCAAATCATCTCACCTATGAACAGCCGGATGGTACCAATATCTTAATGATTAAGATATTGAATGTTCCGGCAGTTGAAACTGTTACACGTATTTATCAGTTAAATTATGCTAATCCTGAAGAAATAAAAACGTTGTTTGAAAATATGGGACAGGCTAAACAGGTTGAAGAAATCACTTCTGAAGGGAGCACCATAAGTAGATCTTTCCTTCAGGGCGTTCTTTCAGAATATGGTAAAATTGCGGCTGATAAAAGGACCAACAGCCTAATAATCACAGATATCCCTATGCAGTTTCCGATGATAGAAGAAACAGTTGCTAAATTAGATGAACCGACCCCCCAGGTTATGGTAGAAGCAGAAATTTTAGAAGTTACAACTGAATATATGGAACAGATTGGTGTTGATTTTGGAGATAATGGTTTTCTTTCGTTTACAGGGGCTGTTAAAAATACACAGTTTCCATTTTATGATTTAGATGTGTCAGGAGAAGGTACATCGGGCACGATATCAGCAACTACTTTTACTGCTGTTTTAGATTTGCTTAAGAAGGATACTAAAACAAAAGTTCTTGCCCGGCCTAAGATTCTAACCCTTAGCAATCAAACTGCGCAGATAAATATTACTGCTGATACGGCTGTTGCTACTAATACTCAAATTATTGACGGTGGTGATACATATGAAGAACCGGAAAGAATTGAGACAGGAGTAAAATTAATAGTAACCCCGATTATCAATAAAGACGGTTATGTGACTATTGATGTTGAGTCTGAAGTTATAGAGCCAAAAGCTTCAAAGTTTTTCACAGGCGATACTTTTTATGTTGACCCTCAAACTAGATCTGCTAAAGCTACAATCAGGGTAAGAGACGGAGATACATTGGTTATGGGAGGATTGATAAAATTTGATGAAACTGTAATTGAGAAGAAAATCCCTGTTTTAGGAGATCTTCCTTTTCTGGGACAAGCATTTAAATGGGATTATGAGCTTAGAGAAGATAAGGAGCTGATAATATTTATTACTCCGCATATTGTGAAAGATTATTACTATGATGTGACACAAGTTTCTTCTGCAATTGAGAGAGAGTCTTCTACAGGAGACGTAAGTAAAGAGGAAGCAATAGAGAAAACATTAAAGGATCTTAACTGATATGTCAATCAGAGAAAAGCTTGGAGAAATATTGATTAAAGAAGGTTTAATTGCGGATAGTGATTTAGAGCAGGCCATGGAACATCAGAAAAAAAGCGGCGGTAAATTAGGGGATGTTCTTATTGCTATGGGGTTGATTACGGAAAAAGAGATTGCCGCGGCGCTTGGAAAACAGTTGGGTATGCCGTATCTTAGTATTGCCAGCGGAGGATTAAAGCCCGCTTATGATCAGGGGTTAGAGAAGCTTATTGTTGAGGAAATAGCAAGAAAATACCTGGTTTTACCTATTTCCAGAACATTTAATTCTTTATCTGTGGCAGTGGTGGATCCTCTGGACTTTATTACGATAGATAATCTGAAGAAGATAACTAACTGTGACGTGAATTCAATAATTACTACTAAAGCAGAAATTATTCAAGCTATAGATGAATTTTATGGACCTCGGGATGTTTTTAAAGAAGCCATAGAAGAGTCGTACGACAAAGAAAAAAAAACTATTACCATAGGGGAGCTTGGAGAGGAAGAAGTTTTAAGTCTTGATAGGTTAATTGCCAAAGCAGAAGAAGCGCCTGTTGTAAAACTAGTTGATCTTATTATAAAGCAGGCGATAGAAGAAGGTGCGAGCGATATTCATATAGAACCTTTGGAAACCAAGTTAAGGTTACGATATCGTATTGACGGTGTCATGCAGGAAAAACCTCCTCCAGCGCCGCATTTAAAACTTGCGCTTGTATCACGCATAAAGATTCTTTCTAAGCTTGATATAGCTGAAAAACGTTTGCCTCAAGACGGTAGTTTTATGATGAAGCTGGAAGATAAAATGGTTGATTTTCGAGTTTCCACAATTCCTACAATATATGGTGAAAAGGTGGTAATAAGAATTTTAGACCGGACCCAGCTCCCCCTAGATTTAACACAAATGGGGTTTGAAGCTAACCAAATTGAAATTTTCAGAGGAATAATCCATCAGCCATATGGTGCGGTATTTCTCACAGGTCCGACAGGGTCAGGGAAAACAACTACTCTATATGCGGCTTTACACGAAATAAACACACCTGACCAGAATATTATTACTATTGAGGATCCTGTAGAATACAGGTTAGAAGGTATCAGTCAGGTTCAGGTGAAACCTCAAATCGGTCTTACTTTTGCCAATGCTTTAAGGTCATTCTTAAGGCAGGATCCAGATGTTATTTTAGTCGGAGAGGTTAGGGATTTAGAGACTGCTGAAATATGTGTGCGTGCGGCATTAACCGGACATCTGGTTTTCTCAACATTGCATACTAACGATGCTTCTTCTGCGATTACAAGGTTAATGGATATAGGCATTGAACCCTATCTTTTAAACCCATCAGTATTGCTTGTTGCCGCGCAGAGATTAGTAAGAAAACTGTGTCCGGCTTGTAAAGAAGCTTATGAACCTACAAAAGACGTTACTAAACATTTAAAAGTTAAAAAAGATTTAATATTTAAAGCTAAGGGGTGTGAAAAATGCAGATGGTCAGGATATGTCGGTAGGAGTGCAATATACGAATTGATACCTATTGATTCAGATATAAGAAGTTTGATTACCAAGAGGTCTTCTGGGCAAGAAATAAAAGCGTTGGCTAAGGAAAAGGGGTTTTGCACACTATGGGATAGCGGGATAAGTAAAGTCGAGGAGGGAATTACAAGCATTGAAGAGATTCTTAGAGTAACTTTGATAAAAGAAGAATAAGGTATGTCTACTTACATATACAAGGCTAGATCTATTCAAGGGGGCATTGAAAAAGGGAGTTTGGAAGCGCTTGATCAAGGCAAAGCAGTAAGCTTGTTGCAGGAAAAGGGATTAGTTATTCTTTCGATTAAAGAAACTGAAGATTTATTCAAAACCAGGAAAAGTACTAAAAAAAGGCATTTTAGGATTAGAGTTAAGACAGAAGATTTAGCAAGTCTATCAAGGCAACTGGCAACTTTGCTAGATGCTGGGGTTCCACTACTTCGATGCCTTGATATTGTCAGAGAGCAGGTTGAGGCAAAACCTCTTTATAGTGCTCTTGGTAAGGTAACAAAAGATGTTGAAGGTGGCGATGCTTTAAGCGTGGCAATGGCAAAACATCCGAAGGTGTTTTCTGAATTCTGGACAAATTTGATAGCAACAGGTGAAACGAGCGGACAACTTCCATTTGTGCTCATTCAGCTCACCAAGTATATGGAATCTACTGCATCGCTTCAGAGGAAAGTTTTGTCAGCTCTTATTTATCCGATAATTCTTTCTTTTGCTGCAACAGGAGCTTTGATAGTTTTTATTGTTGTTGTGATTCCTATGTTTGCTCAGCTATATTCTTATTTCGGGGCAAGTTTGCCTGTTTTAACCCAAGTTATCATTAGCTTGAGCGCGATCTTTAAACGATGGTTGCCGGTTATGGTAATATTTATTGCAATATTTGCGGTTTTGTTAGTTAAATTCAGAACAACAGAAAAAGGCAAGCGTTTTTTTGATAAGTTAAAAATAAAAGTTCCCGTAATCAATGCACTTTTTTATAATGTTATCTTATATAGATTTAGCAGCGGACTTTCAATGCTTCTGAAGAGCGGAGTTCCTATTCTATATGCTTTAGAGGTGGTAGCTAAGGCTGTTGCAAATAACCTTTATGAAAATATTATTGTCCAAGCAAAAGACAAAGTTAGGGAAGGAGATGCATTAGGTACTACGTTAAATGTTTTTTCTGAAGAGTTCCCTCCCTTTGTAACCAATATGATTAAAGTTGGAGAAGAGAGCGGTAATTTGCCTGTTATGTTAGGGCATCTGGCAGATTATTATCAGGAAAAAGTAGAAACGGTAATAGCAAGGCTCCCATACATAATAGAGCCTGCAATCATCTTAATAATAGGTGGGGTGATTGGAATAATTGTGCTGGGAATGTTTTTGCCTATTTTTGGACTTGCAACTGCGGTCAATATGTAAAGAGATTATGAAAAGAGGCTGGGCATTACGCGAAACTTTATTTATTGTAGTAATATTAATGGTATTGCTAATGTTTTTTATACCTCAATATGTAAAAGTTACTAAAAGAGCAATAGCTGCAGAAGCAATGCGGACAATTGTTTTGCTAAAAAATGCTCTGACGAACTACTACTTGCAGAATGGCGCGCTTATGCTCAATCTTAATGAATTAGGACGGGGAGAGCATTTAGGTAATGTAAATAATACGAAGTTTATGTATCATATTATAGGAGTGAATATAGATGATTATGAAATTGTAGCTCATGGTTCTATATCAACTATAGCAAAAGGAATTAGAGTTGTGTATAGTGTTAGGGATAATGCTTATAAGTGTGAGTATTTAGGCGAAACAATGGATGTTTCAGGGAAATAACAAGGAGGTGTGAAGATGAAGAAAGGTTTTACGATGCTTGAGATTTTGATTGTTATAATTATCGTTGCCATTTTGGCGACATTTGCAATACCCCAGTATCTTAAGGCGTCTAAGCGTGCTATTGCAGCGGAAGCAGTAACTACGATAGGTGCAATACGCGGAGGTTTGGCTAGATATTATCAAGAGTACATGACGCTTACTGCAACACTAAGTGAATTGGATGTAGATAATCCGAATGAAGTTAGCAATAGAAATTTCGGGTATAGCTTTACAGGAGGAACACTGGACACATATGAAGTTAAAGCTTGTGGAAAAAATCGTGCAGACGGAATCGAAGTTACCTATGACGCAGCATCTAATACGATAGATATTAACTACGAAAGCGAATGTGTTCCTCAATAAAATTTAACACCACATCCAAGAGTGCTTTCACAGCCTTAGAGTTGATTATAGTAGTTGTGATTATATCAATACTAACGACTTTAGTTTTACCTGGTTTCCAAAAAACGATTAAAAGGAGCAGGGAAAAACTAGCTATTTCTAATCTCAGAATTATTGCTAGCGCCCAGAAGCTTTATCGCGTTAGGTATGGTAGTTATACGGATTGTAGCGATTCAGATGCTATAAATGAAGATTTAACTTTAGATATTGAAAGTAAATATTTTGATTATAGCGTTGAGATTAATGGCAATAATTTTACAGCTTATGCTGAAAAAGATGGTGTTACACAATGTACAATTGACCAGGAGGGAAATGCAAGCTGTCCATAGCAAGGGGTGAATATGAAAGAAAGAATGCATAATTATTTAAAATTGATGGTTGAAAAAGATGCGACGGACTTACATCTCACAGCCGGAAGACCTCCGCAGCTTAGAATAAACGGTAGACTGGTGTTATTGGGTGAGGATCCCTTTGAATCGGAAGAAGCGGAGCAGCTTGCATTCTCTATTTTGGAGGATACTCAAATTGGACATTTCAGGTCTCAGAAAGAATTGGATACTTCTTACGGACTAAAAGGGGTTGGTAGATTCAGGATAAATTTATTTTACCAGAGAAGCTCTGTTGGTTGTGCCATCAGGTTTATACCATTTGATGTTCCCAAAATAGATTCATTAGGTTTACCCGCAGGCTTAAAAGAATTTTGTGAAAAGCCTGCAGGTCTTTTTCTCATTTGCGGACCGACCGGGTGCGGGAAATCCACAACTCTTGCTGCAATGATAGAATATATCAACCAAACCCGGGGATGTAATATTATGACAGTAGAGGATCCTATTGAATATCTGCATAAACATGTACAGTCAACGGTTAATCAAAGAGAGTTAGGACGTGATACACATTCTTTTGCAGATGCTCTAAGGCACGTTGTAAGGCAGGACCCTGATGTCATAATGATCGGGGAGATGAGAGACTTAGAAACTATGCAGGCTGCATTAACTTTAGCTGAAACGGGACACTTAATATTTGCAACATTGCATACAGTTGACGCTACGAATTCAATGGCCAGGATGATAGATGTTTTTCCTGCTTATCAACAGCAACAAGTGAGGTTGCAATTGTCATTAGTACTTTTGGGGGTACTTGTTCAGCAGTTGATTCCTCAACGGGATGGTAAAGGAAGGGTTCTTGCTTACGAACTTATGAGAGCAACTTCTGCAATCAAAAATATGATTCGTGAAAATGCCTTACACCAGATTTATTCTACAATACAAATGGGTAAAAGCGAAGGTATGAGTACAATGAATCAATCCCTCGTCGAGCTTTACCGCAAAAACTTAATTTCAAGAGATGAGGCTATTAAACGTAGCCCTGATCAGGAAGAACTAAGGCGGATAATCTTTTAAAAAGTGAATAATTTTTCATTTGTCATTTTTGTTAAAAAACGCGGATTTACTATGCTGGAGATTATGGTTGTTGTAATAATAATCTCGATTTTGAGCGTTGCGGCAATTACACAATATACCAAAACAATAGAGCGTCAGCATGGCAGGAATGCCGTTGTTTATTTAAAGGCGATACGTTCAGCCCAGCTGAGATATTATCTGGAAAACGATGATTTTGCAAGCAATGTTATTGGGCTGGATATAGAAGAGGTGATAGTTGAAATCGAGCAGTATTTTGATTTTTCAATAAGTCCAGATCCAGATGCAAATGGTTTTACAGCTACAGCAGAGCGAAAAGGTGATTCATCTGCATGGATTAAGATTGATGAAGCTAACGAGATAACTACAGGCGGAACTATTTATGAAGGGATATATTAAAAGTAATACAGCAGCTGTTACTCTCGTGGAGCTTGTTGTTGCGATATCACTAGTCGGTTTTGTTGTTGTTGCTGCAATAACATATAATTTGATAGGAGAAAAATTTTATCAATCCACAAGTAAGCAGGCCATAGTCTTAAATGATGCTCAGTATTTGATTGAGCAGATGGGCAAAGATATTAAGCAAGCAACAGGTGTTAATTTTGTTAATAATGATGTAGTAATTACCAGTAATTTTGGCCCAGATGTGGCTTATACCTATGATCAAGGAGCAGAAAAAATTTATCGTGATGACGAACTATTTGCTTCTAATGTTGTGGAGTTCGATGTAGCTTGGGAATCTATTGATAGTGTTACTGTAAAGATTCGTCTTATGATAGATGAAACTGATACTACAAAATTAAAGGAAGAATCGTATTATGTTACAACTTTTTTTCTGCGCAACAAAGAATAATAAAAAACAAGCTACTGTTTTAGTTTTTGTGGTAGGCATGCTTGTTGTTGTGCTGATTTTGTCTATGGCAATGATTATGCTTGCTTCGTCTCAATATTTTTTAACTCATGCTCAGAAAGAAGATTTAACAGGGTTCTATATTGCTGAAGCGCAAATACAATGGGCAGCCTTAAAATTGAAGGAAAATCTTGATTATGATCCTAATTCTCCAGATGCGTATACGGGTGGAGATTCAAGTGACGATATATATACCCCTGGAGAAATAGATATGGGAAGTATTAATAACATTAAAATTGTAGTGGAACTAGAAGGCGGAATTTTTATAGACGAATATGACAATGCAGTTTGGGATATAAAATCTTACGTGAAATTTAAAAAGGCATTAGGTAAAAGAGAAACAGCTGTTCGAGTTGATGCTCAATTAGTAAAAGATGTTGACATCGATGCAGAAGGTACTACTATAACTTATACAATAGAAAACTGGCAAGAAGTCAGGCCTCCTATTGAGCCGGAATAAAGAGAAAATATGGTATAATATTAAAAGGATGAAGAGTTTTACGCTGATAGAAGTAATAGTGGCAGTAGTGTTACTTACTGTAGGTGTTGCAGGTGGTATATCGGGCTACAAGGTAGCAGATAGGCAGATTGAATTATCCAACATAAAGCACATGGCATTATCTGAAAACAAAAGAATTCAGGAAATAGCAGCATCTTGGGATATAGATGATCCAGAGTTAGTAGAGGGTGTATATCCCATAGATGTTTCTGCAGGATTCGATGATCAATATTCTCCCGATGCATTATACGAAGTAAAAGATGTGCTTGATTCAGAGGGTAATTTATTGTATAAGGAAATTACAGTGAAAGTAGAACTTCCAGACCGCAATATAGAAGTTAAAACACAAACTATAAAGAGTAGTTATGGGGAAGCAATAGAAGGAGTTTGTGGCGATGGTAAAGTTAATCAACCAAGTGAAGATTGTGATCCCGATCCGCCAAATCCGGGTATTTGTGATGAAAATTGTAATTGGATCCCCGGACCAACTTAAAAGTATGGCGTTTGTTTAAAACAAACGCCGGTTATTCTAAAGTTTAGTTATAACAAATTCAGTAATATCTATTGTAGACGCTGTATTCCTTATACATTTCTTCACGGTGGTTTTTATTTTTTCCCAAGATAAGATTATATAGCCTTATGTAGTATAAAATTTTAGAGATGATAATATTATGGAATTATTACGATAGTAAATGACGAAATGGAATAAATATGGGTAGTATTAAATAAATTAGAATTGTGCAAAATGTTATTATTAGTCCTATATATTCAAATTTACTTTTTGAAAAATACACAGTTATATTTTTTTGGGTTGGGAAAATGATCATAAATGAAGGGGATGATAGGTAAGGTCCTACTGCACCCTCACATTTCCATTTAGAATGATAAGATATTTTGAGCAATAATGGCCAATAGGGCTTAGTTGTGTGAATATCAATACGGTCTTTATACAATCGGCTTTGAACATGCGGCGGTTCACCAGGAATTATATTCGATGTTGTTTTGTTATTGCAGACAGCAATAGGTAAGTTAAGGAATTTTTCCATTGAGGAGTTCTTTTTATCGGCGAATAACAAAAAGGGTTTATTGGGCGCATAATTTTTAAACCATTGGTATGATATCTCTCGCCAATTATCAATATCTGTTAACACCGGTTGATAAATCAACGGTTCTACATATCCTGTTCTGGAAGATTTTACTTTGTATATCTCAAGGTCTTCCAGTATAGCGATAAGTATTAAATCTGGATTTGAACAAGCTTGTCTTTTAACTTTTTTGCTGGTTGCAATAAAATGGCTCACGTTAAATATTCGGAAATGATGGATAGCATTTTTAAGATTTACACTGGTGTAATCATGTTGTGGCAAAGGATGTGATACAGATAAAGAAATTTCGGATTGTAAATATAATGCAAAAGGGCTTGTTATGGAAGATTCTAAATAAAGACCTTCTATGGTAGACCTTCCTGAGAAATAAGGAAGTGTTTCAAAGGCTCGTGGTGTACCAAACTGATTGTATTTTACCGAGTGTTCATATGCAATGCGCGGATCAGATTCATTGCCTTTAAGAAAATTATTTATTTTTTTAAAAGTGCCCCAGCCGTTTTTTGCTTCCATTCCTGAATAGTTCCATTCTGACCAGGCGGATACTTGCTTGGAATGATTGCTAACCCAAATACATGTTGCTAGGCAGACAATCAAAAGTAAAAGAGGGATATTATGTAATCGACGAGTTAAATTTCCTGTATATATGGCGGCAATTACCATCGGCAAAAATTCAATGTAAGGAAAAAAGCGGATGCCTGATATATTGAGTCCCCAATCTGTCATGTAAAGAGTTGTAGTGATTATTATTCCAGACCAAAGACAAGCAAGGGGTAGAAAAGAATTGTTTAGATGCAGATGTTTTGTAGAGAATAATTTAAAAATTTGTAACATAATAACCGCTAAAGTACCGATAGCAACGATTGCAAGATATGGCCACAAAATTGGGGGGAATGCTTCCTGGAAACTCGAAATATGCCAATATGGAGTATATTCAGTAGACCATTTTGATTCGGATATAAAAGGAAGGAACCAGAATGCCATAAAACCTATGCCGAGACAATATGTTTTTACAAGATAAAAAATTCTTTTACCAATGCCTTGCGGCCAGGTTAGAAAAAAGAGTCCGCAAGTTACCGCAAATACGAGACCTATACCATGCGTTATCCCTATTAATCCTAAAAGAATTCCGTTAGCAACACTGTTTTTCAAAGAAAATATATTTTTAAAAAGAGAAGCCATAAAAAGTATGCTTAATGCAAAAGAAATTTGATAGGCAAATTCTCCTGCCAGGTTACTTAAGATGTTTCCTCCCCACATAGAGTTACCTTCGGCAAACAAAAAAGGGAGTGAAAAAACAGCTGCTATAGCAGGGGTGGGAAATTTTTGCCCCAAAAGACGCATGGCAAAATAAACAACAAGAGGCAGTAAGAAAATTCCAAGCACAGAAACGAGCTTAAAGCTAATTTCAATAGGCATGATATAACTCAAGCCGGTTATTAATATAAACGGCAAAGGAAAATAATGTTGAAACATGGGGAACCCACAATAATTGCCTGGATTCCATCCGATTAGTTGTTTTTGAGGTAAAAGAGTGTTTTTAAGATAAGAAGCTGTTGCGAAATGTGAAGCCATATCTCCGCCGGCAGGAATAGTTTTTGTAAAAATAAGATGAATCCCCAATGCTTCTGATATATATGCGAATATGAATAATAAGATTGTTATGTCTAAAATTTTGTTCCGATGCTTAGTTAATAAAAGTATTAATTTAGACATTTTTAATGTTTCGTTTTATCAAAAATTGAGAGAGGATATATGCGAAAATAAGAAAGCCTAGCATGGGAACAAGGTTTTTATTAGTAAAAAAATAGAAAATATTTTTTAAAGATACAGTGATTATTTTTCCTTCAACAATATTTTCATATATTCTATTATCTTCTCCTTCTTCTGAAATTACCCCAAATATGAAATAGTCGTTATTTGGCATTGCAGATTCATTCTCCAGTTTAAAATGTAGTTTAACTTCACTTGTAGGTGGAATTGAAATTTTTTGTAATGATGGAGCAACTGAAAATTCGCGAGGGGTTATCATTTTTATAGATACGCTATGCGGTTGATCATCAAAGTTCTTTATTTTCATGGTTAGAGTGGCGTGTTGGGTAATACGGATTGGTGTCATGCTTCCGCAGAGGGTAAGTTCTGGTTGTTTAACAATTTTAGCGTTAGCAAAAGTTACAATGCTGAATTCTTGTTTTTCTATGTTTTGATAACTTATTATCAGAGGGATTATGGTTCTTGAGATTTTTTTTTCGATAGAAGATGAAAATATTCGTTTCGTTATTTCTCCTGGCTCAAGAGTTTTTATAGGGGGTAAAGAATAAGTGTTGTTTTGAAATCGGGTATCTAAAGAAATACTATAAGCAGTTTCATCGCCATTGTTGGTGATATTAACTTCGATAGTTATTATATTTTTTTCAATAGTTGTTATTATTTCAGAATCAATTGTTATAAATGAAGCAAACGCATTAGATGTAATACCAATTGCATACAATAAAACTAAACTATTTGTTTTGTTCTTCACCCAGTAAGACTTTAAACATTTTTGTACTAAGTGCATCTATTTCTTTTTTAGATATCAGATTATCTAGTTGAGCAAAATATAGGTTAGCTCCTAAGTATTATATTAGTAATTTCAAATGTCCACAAGGGCGGTTTTATAAAAAGATTATTTGATTATAAACGAAATTATTTTTACTCTCCTCTAAGGGAATATTATATAATGTACAATAAACAATACGGGGGTGTAGCTCAGTTGGGAGAGCATCTCGTTCGCAATGAGAAGGCCGAGGGTTCGAATCCCTTCACCTCCACAATTGTATTTTAAAGAGAAATGGAAAAACATTATTTTTATGCACCAGATTTAATAATTGGTCAAAAATCAGTTGATATTATAACAGATGATTTCTACCACTTAGATAAGGTGTTAAGATTAAATGTAAGCCAAACAGTTTATATGCTAAACGGTAAAGGAGTTGTTTCAGAAGGTAGGATTTTAAGTAAAAACAAACATTTCGCTCGCGTTGAAATAACCAATAGCAATCAAATAAAACCTTCTAAAAATAAAATTATTTTGCTTCAAGCACTAATAAAAGGAATGCGGATGGAATTATTGCTTGAGAAAGCGGCGGAGCTTGGAATATCTGAAATTGTACCCATAATTACCAAAAACTGTGTTGTGAAAGAAGTAGGATCTTCTAAGCTAAAACGATGGAAGAAGATTTTAATTCAGGCTATGAAACAGTCTGCCAATTCCTGGCTTATAGAACTTTCTTCTCCTATTGCGCTTGATCAAGCTTTAGAAAAATATGGTCAAAGAGAGTTCTCTAAAATAGTTTTGGCTATAAATAATAAAGATATGGATTTATCTAATAAAATAAATTCCAATCAAGTTGTGCTTTTAGTTGGGCCTGAAGGTGATTTTACAGAACAGGAAATGTTAAGGGTAGTTGAAGTTGGATTCAAGCCATTAAGTTTAGGCGGTATGCGATTACGTTCTGAAACTGCAGCTATTGCAGGAATAACACTGTTAAAATATATAACTGGTTGATTTTTATATATGAATTATTTTTACCTCAAAACATTTGGTTGTAAGCTTAATCAATACGAATCCCAATTAATCAGAGAAAATTTAATTTTTAATGGTTGGATTGAAGTGTTTGTTATTCAGAATGCAGAATATGTTTTTGTACACAGCTGTGCTGTGACTGCAAATAGCATTAAAGAATTAAGAAAATTTGTTCACTCAGCCAAAAGAAAAAAACAGAACTTAAAAATTGTTGTTTTAGGTTGTGTTGTTGAAATATATCCCGAAGAGTTAAAAGGTTTATTTTTATTTAAAATGTTCAGCAATAAAGAAAAGTTTAAAATAATGGATAGTTTTTCTGATAAACATGTAGAATTTTTTGATAGAATCTCATCTTTTCAGGGGCATACACGTAGTTTTGTTAAGATTCAGGATGGTTGTGATAATAAGTGTAGCTATTGTTGTGCCTGGATGGCAAGAGGGCCATCTAAAAGCAGGGATCCTGAAAACATTTTAGAAGAAGTTAAAGTTTTATTAAACAATGGTTATAAAGAAATTGTGCTCACAGGGCTATGCCTAGGTGATTTTGGTAAGGATATAGATCATTCTTTAGTTATGCTTTTACGTGAAATAGAAAGTTTGGATTTTGATTTTAGGATACGTTTAAGTTCAATAGAACCACAGGATGTAGGAGAAGAGCTGATAACTTATATGAAACAGTCCCAAAAAGTTGTTCCTCATGTACATGTTTCTCTTCAAAGTGGATCAGACAAAATATTAAAATTGATGGGAAGAAGATACAGTGTAGATTATTTTAAAGATATGATTCACAGATTAAAAGGTATAAATAATTTTCAGTTTTCAACTGATATTATAATTGGTTTTCCAGAAGAAAATGACAAAGATCTTCAAAATACTATGAATCTATTAAAAGATTTTTCTCCTGTAAGGGTTCATATTTTTCCTTTCAGCCCTAGACCGCATACCAGGGCGTATGGTATGGGAGGAATGACTGCATCTTGCATTATTGATCAAAGTAAGAAAGAAGTTTTTGATTTTATAAAAAAGTTGATTATTAAAAACTTAAAAAATCAGATTGGTAAAACTTTTACTGTTTTATTTGAGCAAAAAACTGGAAATTATTGGGCAGGATACACTGAAAATTACATAAGAGTTATATTAAAAGATAAAGAAGATTTAAAAAACAGGTTTATAAACGTAGATATTATAGGGGTAGATGAGTCAAAATGTGTGTCTATAGCAAAAATACATTAGCTTAGCATTCTCTTCTATTAGGAGAGAATTTAAACACAATGTGTAACTAAAACCGGTTAGTATGGAAAGAAAAGTTTACAGTTTGCAGAAGAGGCAAAACAATGAAATCCCCAATTTTTAACATGTTTATTACCAATATGTTAGAACGCAAGAATTATTAAAATTATTTTGAATTTGGCATGAAATTTGAATGTTATATGGTAGAGATGGAAATTTGGAGGTAAAGAGATGAAGAAAAGAAATCAAGGTTTTACTCTCATAGAAGTAATGGTAGCAGTAGTCATGCTTGCTGTAGGAACATTAGGAGGGTTATCCGGGTATCAAGAATCCGATAGGTTAATGGAGCAGGCGAATTTAGAGAATATGTCGATAGCTATCAATGAACGACAGCAGGAAGCGATTGCTTCTTTAGATATAGAAAGCGGTGATTTAACCCAAGGAAATTATCCGATATCTTTTGCTAACACACCATTGGAAAACAAGGGATTAGAAGGAATGTATAAAGTGGAAGATGTAACGGATGGAAATGGCGATTTATTGTATAAGAAAATAGATGTAATTATAGCGGGTGAATATTCGGGGAGAGATATAGAAATAAAATCTCATACTATAAAGATGGCATCTGCAGAAGTGTTTATACCCGCAGGTGAAGTTGGTGGCGAGAACAATAATCCAAACAACAATCCAAATAACAATCCCAACAACAATCCTAACAACAATCCTAATAATAACCCTAATAATAACCCAAACAATAATCCAAACAACAACCCAAACAACAACCCAAACAACAATCCTAATAATAACCCAAACAACAACCCTAATAATAACCCAAACAATAACCCAAACAATAATCCAAACAACAACCCAAACAACAATCCCAACAACAATCCTAATAATAACCCAAACAACAACCCTAATAATAACCC
>JAVCDA010000019.1 GCA_030765145.1 Candidatus Saelkia tenebricola
GGTTCGCTTCCTCCCTGTATCTTCCAGATAAAAAATAAGTTCTGGGCAGAAAGCCCAAAACTTATTTTTCGACTTGGCAGTGGGTGTCGGTCTGGTACCCATGACCTAGATATAAATCTATTTTTTGACATGTGAAAATGAGACAAATGAGACACTATAAAAAGAGAGTGTCTTAATAACATAGTTGAACAATTATTTTATTCAAGGTGGCGGTATGATAAAAATTAGAAAAAGTATAGAATCAAAACATGGAAGATTATAAAGAATGCGTTATCTGTCGGAATGATTGGAGTATGAATATTGAGGAACAAGGAGTTCTTAATAATGCTATTTTATTCAAATGTCCTATCTGTCATGCGTTTCGAACAACAGATGAATTTTTGATGTGGTTTCCACGAGAAAAATTTGAAGCAGATATTTGGAAAATCCAAGGAGCTTTACGCGAAATAAGACGTAAAAAGAAAAAAATGATTACTCTTTTCTATGGAGAATCACCAGTAAAAGGTGTGAACGATTATACAATAGATGAATTAATCGAATCGGTTGAAATTCCAGAAACACCGACAGCTAAAATCGAGAAATTCCTACAAACATATGAAGATTCAATTGGGGGGACTCTTTTGAGTGTTTCTACAATTCAGGACTATCCTGAGGCATATGCTGCAAACCTTGAGGAATTCTTATGGATTCTTGAAACCGCTAATGAATTAGGATTTTTCAGCCACTTCTCAAAAAAATCGCAGGGACCATCCCAGGAAGGACAAAAATCTTCTCATCGAGTAGAGTTTCAGCTATCTGCAAAAGCATGGGGGCACCTTGCGTCATTGAAGCAAAAGAATATTGATTCAAAGAAAATATTCGTAGCCTGTTGGTTTAATGACACGCACGATACATATAGAAAAGTAATAGAAGACTCTATTTCTAACGTGGGTTACGATCCAATGTCGATAAAAGAAAGGCATTATCCAGAAACGATCATTTCAAAAGCCCTTGGAGAAATACAACAGAGTCGTTTGGTTATTGTTGATTTGACTGAACAACGTCATACGGTATTTGTTGAATGGGGATTTGCCTTGGGGAAAAACATTCCTTGCCTTCTGGTTGTTTCAAAAGAATATTGGGATGGAGCTCACAGCTCTGGAGATGAGCAAACTGAAAAGCTTGAATTCTACGCAAAAAACTATTCTATAAAAATTTACAAAAACGAAGAACATCTGAAAGAAATTGTTGAGAGTGCGGTTCGGGAGATACTGTAGGGCACAGAAAAGGGGTCAGTCACCTTTTTTGGTAGCAATAGAGGATGAATTTATAGTATTATCTATATAATCGGTTAATTTTTTAATTTATAGTTATGAAAAAGCTTCTTTTGACTTTTGGTTTTATTGTTTTCTTTTCAGCTAATACTTTAGCATTTAATGATTTAGATAACACTCACAAGAACAATCAAGCCATTAAATACTTGCAAGAAAAGCAAATCATTCAAGGGTATGAAGATGGAACATTTAAGCCAGAAAAAGAAATCAATCGAGCAGAGATGATAAAAGTTCTTGTGGAGGGGAACGGTATAAAGCCAAATGCTGATAATTTTAAAAACTGTTTTCCGGATGTAAAGGATGAATGGTTTGCTTCATACATATGTTATGCAAAATTCAGAAAATGGATTGGAGGGTATCCAGATGGAACCTTTAAGCCAGCTCAAACAGTTTCCAAAGTAGAGAGTCTCAAGATGATGCTTAATGCTTTTGAGATACCTCTTTCAAATACGGCAGGGGCTTCTTTTTCAGATGTTAATGCAGAAGATTGGTTTGCTCCTTATGTAAGAACTGCCAGAGAGAAAGGACTTTTAGAGGAAGTATCTGTTAGATTTAATCCAGCAAACCCACAATCACGGGCAAAGGTATCTGAAAACTTATTTAGAACTATTATTATAAAAGAAAAAAAAGCAGATAAATTTTCTCCGGAATTACTGGGAGAAATTAAAGAAATTGTGAAAGAAGGGGTTGAAAAAATAAAACAAGAGGAGAATAGTAGTAATTATAAAATTTATAAAACTAAACAAAATAAAACAACGCCGATACAAGAGAAAACCTACCAGCAAGAAATAAATGAATTTCTATTGGAGTACAATAAAAGACTAAAGGAGCTAGCCGATAAATTTAGAGCTGCAAAAAAACAGTATCTAGAGGAATTAACAGCGGAAACAACGGGATTCGCAACAAGCTCAACATTAAAAGCAAGGAAAAATAAGATAATAAGGGATTATCAAAAGCAATTGGATATTTTAAGCTTAGAAAATATAAGATTGGAAGAGTGGGATGTAATGACAGTTTCGGAGATAAAGAAAAAATATAATATTATAGAACAGTGAATATAAGAGTTTGTTAAAAATCTTGAACTTTTTTTAAGAGGGATACTATAACAATTGAAAACGGAAAAGCTAGAATGTTAGGGCTCTAACCTTTTTATATGCCTGATATACGATATTGCCTATATATTCGAAAATCCTCTGAACAAGATGAAAGGCAAGCTATGTCGATTGAGTCTCAATTAAAAGAGATGGGAAAGGTTCAAGAGGCTGAAGGACTTGAAGTCGTAAA
>JAVCDA010000083.1 GCA_030765145.1 Candidatus Saelkia tenebricola
CTATCAGAATCATTAAGCTTTTCTTCCTGATATATAACAACCGGATAGTAATCAAGTGAAAGCTCTCTTAAGATATTTTGTATCTTAGAATCTTGATAATTGTAGTAGACGTGATTAAACTGGGGTAAATATTTCTCCAGTCCTTCAACAAGACCTTTTGATATTTTCTTCTCTTCCCCGATTATTGTAAGTGAGATCTCAGCTGATAATATATTAAGTCTTAATAAAAAAACGAATAGAAATAAAAAAAATCTCAAAAAACAAGTTCTCTTATTTTTCATACTGATTTATTCTACACAATAAAGAGAGGATTCACAAAATAAAAAAGGCTCAAGAATTAAACCTTAAGCCTTTTTGAAACCTGATTTTTAATTACTATCTATATTAACAACTATCACATACACTCCTATATAATAATGTCATTGATTATGGAGTAAAACAATAGCAATCATCATTTGAATTGCAATACCCGCCATTCATACCACAGCTATTGTCACAATCACCCGGATCGCACTCATCTGCTGGAGGAGGAGCGTTTTCCTCACATTTAGTCGGATGGTCTACACAGTCACCGTTATTGCATTCATATTCACTAACCTCACACTCATCTGCTGGAGGAGGAGCGTTTTCCTCACATTTAGTCGGATGGTCTACACAGTCACCGTTATTGCATTCATATTCACTAACCTCACACTCATCTGCTGGAATACCATTACAAACACACTCATTACAACCCCAGCTTGCTGCGTAACCATCGTTTGCGCAATGACTATCGCACTGCCATTCTTCAGTATATTGACAAGGAGGGGGAGGAAGAGGGGGATCATCATTCGAACAGTCTTCGTCAGCCCCCCAAGTATTATCGCTTTTACAACGCTTTATTTTGCAATCACCAGATCCAGTGTGCCATTGTTCAGATTCTCCGTAATGACACTCCGCAGTATCTGTTGTACTTGCACAGCTTGTCGGACTACCCCAAGTATTATCACTTCCGCATGTTTTTACAAGGCAACCCGTCTGTCCTACAGTTCCATCAATCTCTATATCTCCATGAGTACATTCTCCACCTCCGCCTCCACAATCTACAACCCTATATGATTCCTCTCTACATCCTGATGGACAAGCCCTGCCTTGTCTTTGTTTTCCATCTACACAATCACCAGACATATCCCAGGTTTCATCACAATTTTCTTCGCAATAAGCAGCCCAATTGCTCTTATAACTACATTTATGCAAAATACATCTCCCCTCATATGTATCTCCATTCTGTGTTACGGATGGACACTGTGAATCAAATGTACATTCTTCTCCGCCACCACCATCATCGCCGCCACCTCCACCATCATCGCCGCCACCTCCTCCGCCACCATCATCAGAAGAATTATCAAAACTACCATCATATACATTACCGGCTTGGGCTTCTTCTGCTATTAAAACCCATCCATCTTCATACCAGCTGCTTCCGAATGTGGAAGCAGTACGAATGAAATCATCTCTATCTTCATTCAATCGTCCTTCTATCTTATAAACATCGCCTTCCTCAACTTCAACAATTACTACCTTATATCTTCCATCTACATCAGTAGAACATGCCTCAATAACAGAATCTTCATACTCAAGAGGGTCTTCGCTCGTGCGCTTTGAATATCTTATCTCAATATCAACATCTTCCCGAAGCTCCCCATCTTCTCCTATAACAGTTCCTACTACCCATATTTCATCATCAGGAACCTCATCTACTACCATAACACTTACAGTATCAATTGCAGGTGCAAAACCACCTGCTGAAACTACTAAAATAACATTATAATCATCGACCTCTTGATAAACATGAGTTGTATTTTGCTCATTTGCCCCAATCCCATCTCCAAAATCCCACTGATATTCTAAATCCTCTTCCTCAGGGCTTAGAGAACTTTGCGCTAATGCAATTAACGCTTCTCCTAAAAAGCTTACTTCCTCACCGACTTGAGCTGCATAGCTCTTTTCTCCTTCCTCATTAACGGATGCAATTGCCTCTATCCCTCCTGTCCCGGCATTTAATGCTTCCAGTGCTTTTGAAGCATTTATCCTTCCCTCACCCATTTCTTCATCGCCTTCTAAAGTTACCTCATCTACATTTTCTTTAAGCAGAGCAATAAGCTCTCCTTTAGTTAAGTCTTCGTTTTGAGACAGCAAAAGCCCTGCTAACCCTGTTACAAAAGCAGTTGACATTGAAGTACCAGATAAAAGTCCATAATCCTCATTTAAATCTGTTGCAATAGTTGAATAAATATTTTCTGCAGGAGCTGAGATATCCACTTCTTCCCATATGCACTTTCATAAGGAAGACCTGTTGCAACATTAATATCACCTATCCATCGCTTATCAGATAAATCAGTACCGGCAATACATAATACACCTTGATATTTTGCCGGATATAAGATGCCGTTTCCCTTGTCGTTCCCAGCAGCAGATACTATTAAAATATCTTCTTTAAATACTGCTTTGAAAATCGTGTTTAAAGTTTCGCTTTCCGCCATCATATCTTGAGTCGTCCCCCAAGACATATTGATTATCTTTGCATCATTTTCAATTGCATCGGTTATAGCTTGAGCTAATTTAGCAGCATCTGTTTCAGTTGATATCACTAACCCACCTGACTGGTCCAATACTTTAAGAATCATTAGATTGCTTTCATTCATAACCCCGTGTATTCCGTAACCATTGCCTCCTACTGCTGCAATGATTCCTGCTATATGAGTTCCATGAGAATCCGTATGATCATCCTGAGGTTCATCATCATCATTTACATAATCATAACTTGCATTTATATCCAAATTATCTACCAAATCAATATGGTCTAAATCACAACCTGTATCGATAACTGCTATGTTTACTGCATCGCTTCCTTTTTCAATACCCCAAGCATCAAGTATATCCAACTTCAAAAGCCCCTGTTGTAGATATAAACTCGGGTCAAAATCAAGATTTTCTATTGGTATAAGGTTGAGATCTGCATTGCCAGAAACAGCTGTTTGAACCTTTATTTTTATATTAGACTCTGCTTCAACAACACCAGGCGTATCTTTTAATAACGCTATTGTCTCCCGTTCTTTGCCTTGATCAACCTCAATAAGATCAAATGCTAAATCATACTCTCCTCTATCGCGATAAATAACTCTGGTAACAATTATCTCTCCTTTTATTGCATTAACAGGCATTTCTCTGCAAACCTCCTTCAATGACCGGAAACCCTTCTTTCTCATAATATTCAGTAGCCACTTTACCGACTGAAGACATTTCTTTATGCTTCTTAACCTCTATACCTGCGTTTTCTATATTTTTGATGTATTCCGGTCTTTGATATGTTTCTGTTGTATTAAAACTACTTGTTACAGAAGAAGCAACGGCAGATCTTTTTTTAATTCCAGAAACCTTGACATCTTCTTTCACAAGCTCTTTCGCACCAGTATCTAATTCTGCCTTTTCAACAATAGCTGAAGTTGAAAAATCTTCCTTAACAAACTCCTTCAGATAATCCGGTCCGGTATCCCTGCCACCCCTTAATTGAGAAAATAGCCCTAGGCCCAAAAAAATAGTTAAAAAAGCGAAAACC
>JAVCDA010000052.1 GCA_030765145.1 Candidatus Saelkia tenebricola
AAACTCTGTTTTGAACTGAAGTCAAACTCCCTTTAACTCTGCATCCACTAGCCATCTTATGCCCTCCTCCTCCAAAAAGTGCAGCAATCTTATTAACATCTACCTTTTTATCTTTAGAACGGAAACTAATCTTGACTATATTATCCTTCGTTTCCTGAAAAACAACTGCAACTTGTATATCCTTCAAACTCCTTATGAAATCGATTATACCTTCTAAATCTTCATGTTTTACTTTATACTTTGTTAAATCCTCAACTCTGATACTGATCCAGCCAACCCCGTTTTCTTTCTTAAGACCCAGCAAACTATTACCGACTATATGAAGTCTTTCGATGCTTTTGTTTTCAAAAATCTGATTATAAACCTCATTAGAATCCACTCCATTAAGAAGTAATTCACTCGCTATTTTATGAGTTTGAGGACTTGTATTTTCATAGCGAAAAGACCCGGTATCTGTCAATATTGCAACATAACTAAGGAGAGAAATTTTATAATCCGAAGTAATATTAAAACTTTTACATAATGAATAAAGCATTTCTCCCGCACAACTAGCGTCTTTATCTATCCAATTTAAGTCACCAAATCTACTGTTGCTGATATGATGATCAATATTAATGACGCACTTTGCCTGTTTGAGGAATTTCTTCATCCCGCCTGTCCTTTCAGGATTAGCAGAATCTACGACTATAAAAACATCTATATCTCTTATATCAACTATATCTTTACCCAAAATCTTTATCTGTTTTGAGTAAGGTAAAAATTTTAAGTTTTCAGGAACTAAATCATCATTAACAATACGCACTTTTTTACCCAGCTTCCTAAGCAGGCGGTATACTATCAATTCGCTGCCTATCGCATCACCTTCGGGATGGATATGCGCTGTGATTAAAAAATTATCACTCTTTAGAATTTTTTCTTTAATCTTGCTTTCTATCTTCATCTTTTAACTCATCTAATATTTTTTCAATTCTTATACTTTCTTCAATAGTATCGTCAAAATAAAATTTAATTTCCGGGGTGAACCTCATCTTCATTCTTCCAGCAACAAGTTTCCTTATATAACCCGATGCTCTTTCTAAACCTTCATGAGCATCTTTTTTTTTAACATTACCCTCAAGCAGAGTATAATAAACCTTAGCAATCTTCAAATCGGAACTAACACGCACTTGAGTAATAGTTACAAACCCTATCCGGGAATCTTTTACCTCCAAAAGAAGTATCCGACTTATTGCTTTTTTAAGCTGTTGTGAAATTTTATCGACTCTACTCATTTTTTCTTAATATATCTTACAACCTTAATCTAAGATAACCGTTTTTAAATAATTGATTTCATCTTTTCTATTTCTCAACTCGCCTCTAATCTTAGCGCGCAAAACTTTCTCTAACATGCTGCCCACATGAGGACCTTCTGCTATACCTGCTGCCAAAATATCCTCTCCGGTAATTGTAATCTTAACTTTAGAAATTTTATCAATATATGTCCTTAAATTAGTCTTAGCTTTCCCCCTGCTTATAAGATAAAAATACGCTATCAAGTGTGTATCAATGCTTTTTAATCTATCATATATCTCTACTTTACTCAACCGCTTTGAAATCGAAGTCAGAAATTCCTCTAAATCCAGACTCTTAAGATCTGTGATTATTCTTCTTGCCAATTTTTTAAGCTCTAGGGCTTCTGCTATTAAGTTAAATTGACTTAAGTTGATATCTTTATAAATAATTATTAAAGAAATCAACCACAAATCATCAAGTTCAAAACACTTTTTTAATTTATCCCATTTCTTTAAAAGATTACACATCTTTGGAGTAATCTCAATGTCTCCAGTCAAAAATCCTCCTGCAGTTAACTGCCAGAGCCGCATAATCGCCGGAGTAATATTTTCCTCTTTCAACGTCCTTAAAAATTCCGCCCCTAATCTTTGAACACTGAGTGTAGAAAACACGTTTTTAGATATTGCAGATTTAAGCTGCTCAAAAGTGTCATCGGCAAGCGTAAAATTAAACCTCTTCTCATACCTTAGCGCCCTTATTATACGGGTAGAATCGTCATAAAAACTATTTTTCCCTATCACCCTGATTATTTTTCTGTTTAAATCTTCAACTCCTTTTAAATAATCAATCAACTCAACAAAACATCCATCTTTAATCTCAAGCATTAGACTGTTAATTGTAAAATCACGCCTCTTAGCATCTTCTTCTAAAGTTGCAGGGGATACTTGGGGTAAATCTCCGAAATTAAGATAAATTTCTTTCCTGGCCTGGGCAATATCTATTACAAATTGACTGAATTTAAATTTTGCGGTTAAAAAAGATGTCTTTTCAATCTCTACATCAAGATCTGATTCCACAGATTCTAAGAACTTATCTAAAGAAGAATCTATAAGAAAATCTAAATCTATTGCATCTCTCTTCAATAATAAGTCTCGAACAGGCCCCCCAACCAGATAAAGCTTAATATTTAATCTTTTAGATATAGCAGATAATCCCTCTACAATACCTCTGATTTGAGGGGTCAACCTTTTATTTAGCAGATTTAGATCTATCTTCATGGCCGCGGATGATATTTCTTATGAATTTGTTTCAAATACTCTCTGTCTATATGAGTATAAATTTGAGTTGTAGAAATATTAGCATGACCAAGCATTTCTTGTACAGACCTTAAATCAGCACCCCGTTCTAAAAGATGTGTTGCAAAAGAATGCCTCAAGGTATGAGGGCTAATTATTTTCTTAATACCGGCAAGACGAGCATATTTTTTTATTATCTTCCAGCATGATTGCCGGGATATTTTACTCCCTGACCTGTTTAAAAAAAGATAATCCGTTGCCGTTTTTAAATAACGGGGCCTGCTTAAACTAAGGTATTTTTTAACCCCATCGATTGCCTTCTTACCCATAGGAACTATCCTTTCTTTTCCTCCTTTACCACGACATTTTACAAAACCAACTTCCAAATTAACATCCACCAACTTCAGTCCCGTAAGCTCTGAGATTCTTAACCCGCTTGCATAAAGTATCTCCAGCATTGCCTTATCACGAATTAGTGGAGGAGTATCTCCTTCAATTATATTAAAAATACTTTCAACTTCCGAGACCAATAAAACCGCAGGTAGTCTCTGCCATAATTTAGGTGATTCCATTGCCTCAGTGGGGTCATCTTTAACATACCCTTCTCGATTTAAAAATCTAAAAAACATTTTGATAGACACAAGATTTCTTGCAACCGTAGAGCTCTCTCTCCCTTTTTCTCTCTCTTCCCAAAGATAATCAGATATTAAATCCCTTTTTATATTCTCAAGATTTATATTCCTCTTATCGAGAAACTGATAAAACTTATTGATATCAACACGGTATGCCTGGGAGGTGTTTTCACTCAATCCTCTCTCCAGACTTAAGTAAGACAGAAAATCTCCTAAAAGGTATTCTTTATTCATACTTAGCACAGAAAAGGGTTGTACTTTTTCTCATGCCCTATTGTCGTGATTTCACCATGGCCAGGATAAACTATTACCTTTTCAGGTAAAATAAACAGTTTCTCTTTAATGGAAGTTATAATGTCATCTGATGAAGCATAAGGCAAATCTGTCCTACCAATATTTTCTCTGAAAAGAGTATCTCCTGAAAACAAATAATCCCCAATTAAAAAACAACATCCTCCCGGAGTATGCCCCGGAGTATGTATAACTTTAAAAGCAAGCCCGGATTTCTCAAATTTTAAATCGTCTTGGTCCTTAAAAACATGGGTATTTTGTTTTACAGTTACAGGTGTTGATACAAAAATCGATAGATTCAACTCCGGTTTACTTAAAAACCCCAAATCTCCTTCATGAATATAAACATCTAATCCCAATTCATTACATCCCCCAATATGATCACCATGACCATGAGTTAAAAGCACAACTTCAGGACTAAGTCTGGATTTATTCAGAGTTTGAGTTATAATCTCCGCTTCTTCTCCGGGATCTATAACAACAGCATTCAAAGAACCTTCTTCCCAGACAATATAACAGTTTGTCTCAATTTCCCCGACTATAACTCTCTCTACTCTTACCATAGTTTTTTCAAAATACCCCGAATTTCTTTTTCGCTCACTTTCCGGGGATTACATTTTAGAACTCCCGAATGCTTTACATCATAAACTATTTTATCTTCTGTTTTTTTATCTAACACCAGCCCTAATTGAGAAAATTTAAGCGGAACTTTGAGCTTTTTGTTAAAATCTTTTAATAAATTATGAAACCTCTTTCTGCTTTCTACCGGCAAAATACATTTAGATATATGATTAAACTTTGACTCACTGAATTGGTAATTAAACTCTGAAACCACAGGCAGCAAAACAGCATTGACCAGCCCGTGAGAAAGTCCGAATAAAGCACCGATTGGATGA
>JAVCDA010000036.1 GCA_030765145.1 Candidatus Saelkia tenebricola
AAGGGTTAAATGTGTATTTAGTGGAAATGCTTCCTTATTTGTTTGCGAACTCTTTTGATCTGGAGTTTTCTAAAATTGCAGAAAAGAAACTCAAATCCAAAGGCGTAAATGTTTTAACCAACACCCGTATTGAAGAATTTTTAGGTAACAAAAAATTAGAAAAAATTCGTCTTTCAAATGGAAAAGAATTACCGGCTGATAGTGTAATTTTGGGTGTAGCATCAATTCCTAATACGCAATTGGCTTTTGATGCAGGGTTGGATTTAGGCAGAGGTAAGGGTATATGGGTAGATGAGTATATGCGTACGTCTGATCCCAGCATATTTGCCGTAGGAGATTGCGCTGGCAAAAGAGATTTTTATACTCGCCGTAATGTATCAGTAATGCTTGCTTCCACCGCCACTGCTGAGGCAAGAATTGCCGGGGCTAATCTTTATCAATTAAAGGTAGTGCGTGAAAATAAGGGGACAATTGCTATTTATTCAACTTACATTGACGGTTTGGTGTTAGGTTCGGCTGGACTTACGGAGAATAGTGCTCAAAAAGAAGGTTTTGAAATTGTAACAGGTGTATTTGAGGGGATAGATAAACATCCTTCTACCTTACCAGGGGCGAGCAAGATAAAGGTTAAACTAATTTTTTCAAAACAATCAGGTATTATATTGGGTGGACAGGTGTTTGGAGGAATGTCTTGTGCTGAAATGATAAATTTAATAGGCATTGCTATTCAAAAAAGAATGCTTTGTGTAGAACTCGAGACATTACAAATGGCTACGCATCCTTATTTAACGAGTGCTCCTACGGTATATCCACTGGTATTAGCTGCTCAGGATGCGTTTAATAAAGTATAACTGTAATATTTTAAGGATTAGCTATGAGACAAATTGTTGTAATAAGCGGAAAAGGTGGAACTGGTAAGACAGTAGTTACAGGTGCTTTTGCTGCTTTGGCAAAAAATAAAGTAATGGCTGATTGTGATGTTGACGCAGCAGATTTACATCTATTATTGAAACCCCAGATAAAAGAAAGACATGAATTTAGAAGCGGGGTGACTGCGTTCATTAATAAAGAAAATTGTAATCAATGCGGTAAATGTATTAAACTGTGTCGCTTTTTAGCAATAAGCAAAGATTTTATTGTTGACCCTGTTTCTTGTGAAGGGTGTGCATTTTGTAGCTTTGCTTGTCCTGTGGGAGCTATTAAGATGAAAGAAAATATTTCAGGAGAATGGTTTGTATCGGATACACGTTTTGGGTGGATGGTTCATGCAAAACTTGGTGTTGCTGAGGAGAATTCAGGTAAGTTGGTAAGCTTGGTAAGACAAAAAGCAAAAGAGATTGCTCAGGAATCAAAATCCGATTGGGTTATTATAGATGGTTCTCCTGGTATAGGGTGCCCGGTAATCGCGTCTATTTCCGGTGTCAATTGTGCTTTGGTAGTAACTGAGCCAACTCTATCGGGTTTACATGATGCTGATAGAGTTATTAAAGTGGCTAAGTATTTTGATGTTCCGGTTAAATTAATAGTAAATAAGTATGATTTAAACGAAGAGATGACAGAAAAAATAGAACAGTATTGTCAGGATAACAATATTGGGCTTGTTGGTAAAATAGGATTTGACAAAGCTATTGTAAAAGCAATGGTAGAAGGTAAAACAATTGTAGAATATTCTAACGGAAAGACAAAAGAAAAAATTAGTGAGATTTGGGATAGATTGCAAAAAGAAGTAGAATAATAATCTGTTGATGGAAGAAAGGAGAAGAGAGGATGAATAATATTAATCTGCGTTTTTCCAGTAAATTCAGCAGCCATTGGGTCAAGGTTAATTTTTATAATCAAAAGCCGGATTTAAAAGGTGGTAAAAGATTAAATAATGTCAGATTCTGTGAAGCTACTAAAAAAGCTATATTGCATCCTGTTCTTTTAGATAAAGAAAGTGTTTCTTGTCCTGGTGCTCAATATGCTTTTGGATGGATGCCTGATTATAAAGATGATCTTTTAGAGAGCTGTTATAGCAAAGGGCAGGCACAAAAGAATGTTTTAAAATCAATGCTTTCACAAATGCCTCATTTTAAAAAGCCGTTTAAGTATATAGGGCTTAATATCGAAGGTGTACCGGATATGATTATTTCGTATATGGCACCGGGAAAAATTATGAATTTAATAAAAGTGTATCATAATCACCAAGGTAAGAATTTAGATGTTTCTTTATCCAGTATGATGTCTATATGCGGTAACGTTGCGGTAAGCACATATTTGGAAGAAAAGATTACCCTTTCTTTCGGTTGTAATGATTCGCGTGAATATACTGATATGGGAAGAGAGTATTTAGCAATAGGTATCCCAAGAAAATTATTTAATATGTTTGTAGACTAAGGAGTTGTTGATGCAGAAAACAGATCAGAAAGAAATAATTGCTCAGGAGAAGCGTCTTAAGAAAAATCTATTTAATATAAAGCATAAGCTCATTGTTTTGAGCGGCAAGGGTGGGGTAGGTAAAACTACCATAGCGGTTAATTTAGCTTATGGGTTAGCTTTAAAGAATTATAAAGTCGGTATTTTGGATGTGGATATTCATGGTCCGAATATTGCCAAAATGCTGGGAATAGAAGAAAAAAAACTTGCCGGTTCTGAATTAGGCATGGAACCTGTTGAGGTTTTACCTAATTTAAAAGCAGTGAGTTTAGCGTTACTGTTAGAGAATAAAGATCAGCCGATAATCTGGCGTGGGCCGCTTAAGATGATTACTATAAAACAGTTCTTAAGCGATGTAAATTGGGGTAGCCTTGATTATTTAATTATTGATGCTCCTCCCGGTACAGGAGATGAGCCTTTAAGTGTTTGTCAGCTTATTCCCGGTATAGATGGAGCTATTATTATTACAACACCTCAGGATGTTGCAGTATTAGATTCCAGAAAAAGTGTTTTATTTACTAAAGCATTAAAAGTTCCTGCTGTAGGAATAATTGAGAATATGAGTGGGTTTTTATGTCCTCATTGTAAAAAAGAGATAGATTTGTTTGGTACAGGCGGCGGTGAGAAAGCTGCTATTGATTTAGGTGTTCCTTTTTTAGGGAGAATTCCAATCGAACCTGAAATAGTAAAATTCGGAGATTCTGGGAAGCCGTTTATCCATTTTCAAAAGGAAACAGAAACAGCAAAAACTATGGATGGAATAATAAATAAAATCACTGCTTATGTTAAGAGTAATGAGCCGTAAAGAAAATTGCAAATGGTTTAATGTTTGTCCTTTGAAAATATTTTATGAGCAGGGTAAATTGGATAAAAAATGGATAGAATGGTATTGCTGGGGAGATCACGCAGAATGTGTAAGGTATAGAATGGAGAATAAAGGTTTATATCATTCTGACAACATGATGCCGGACGGTACGATTGATGAAAAATTATAGATGATGAAGAGAAATTATAAGTACATATATGGGCCAGTACCTTCTTGGAGATTAGGAAGTTCTTTAGGGATAGATCCTATTTCCGGTGAGGAAAAAATTTGTACTTTTGATTGTATCTATTGTCAGCTTGGAAGAACAAAAAATTTCACTGATGAAAGGAAGGTATTTGTTCCTGTTGCTGAAATCATTAAAGAACTTGATTTATTACCGTCAGTACAAATTGATTATATTACTTTTTCAGGTGCTGGTGAGCCAACGCTGGCGAAGAATTTAGGCCAGATGATAAAGGCAATAAAGAAAATAAGGAATGAAAAAATAGCAGTTTTAACTAATTCTTCTTTAATAGATAGAGAAGATGTTCGGGAAGATTTATTGCTGGCTGATTTTGTTGCAGTTAAACTTGATGCTGTGTCTCAAGAAGTTTTTAAAATAGTTAATATGCCGCTGGAAACAATAAAATTTAATACTGTTTTAAATGGAATAAAGGATTTCAAAAATATTTATAAAGGAAAATTAGCATTGCAAATTATGTTTATGCCGGAAAATAAAAAATGTGCACAAGATATAGCTCGTATTGTAAAAGAAATTAATCCTGATGAAGTGCAAATCAATACTCCCCTAAGGCCGTGCGGTGTAGAGCCTTTATCCATGGTAGAGTTGGATGAGATAAAAGGTTATTTTAAAAATTTAAACAGTATTTCGGTTTATGATGCTGAAAAGAAAAAAGTTAAACCAATTAGCAATGAGGATACTTTAAAAAGAAGAGGTAAAATATAGTTTAGAATGAAAACCTATTTGGATTGTATTCCCTGCTTTTTTAAACAAGCTCTTGAATCTGCAAGAATGGCTGGTGCAGGTAAAAAAACACAGAAGAGGATATTGAATGAAGTTGCCGCTATTTTGCCGGAGTTTTCTTTAACTTCTTCGCCGCCGGAAATTGGTAGAGATATCTATAGACTGGCTAGAGAGATAACTAAAAAAGACGATCCTTATTTAAAGATAAAAGATAAAAGCAATAAGCTTGCTTTGGGTATTTATAATAAGTTGAAGAAGAAAGTAGAGCATTCACACGATAGGTTGTTAACGGCAGTTGAGTTGGCGATTGCCGGAAATATAATTGATTATGGGGTGAAGAATTCTTTAGACGTTAGTGCGGAATTAGCAAAGATTCTAAATGAAGAAAATAAAGTTATTAAAGAAGAGAATAAAGAGATATTTGATTATGTAAGATTTAAAAGTGCTTTAAAAATCGCAAAAACTATTCTTTATCTTGCTGATAATGCTGGAGAAACAGTCTTTGACCGTGTTCTAATTGAGGAGATTAAAAGAATTGATAAAGACAAAAGAATTATTTATGCTGTTAAAGAAAAGCCTGTTATTAATGATGCTTTAATTAAAGATGCTTATGTATGTGGGATTGATAAATTAGCAGAAGTTGTTTCTTCAGGTTCAGATGCCCCGGGGACAATTCTTTCGTTATGTTCAAAAGAGTTTTTATCAATGTATAGAAAAGCAGATATGGTTATTAGCAAGGGGCAGGGGAATTTTGAAGCGTTATCTGATGCCAGGCGTGAGATATTCTTTTTATTTATGGCGAAATGTCCGGTAATTGCCCAAGATGTTGGATGCAGAGTGGGAGATGTTATTTTATTTTCTCATCGGGGTAAAAGGGAAAAACATAATTGAGATAATTTATTAAACAATAGAGAGGTGGTTTGTATGCCGACATATGAATATTTATGTGAAAGCTGCGGTTATAAGTTTGAAAAATTTCAGCAAATGAGTGATTCGCCTATTAAAAAATGTCCTGAATGTGGGGAAAGTGTGAAACGCTTAATTGGCAAAGGAATGGGGATAATTTTTAAAGGTGCGGGTTTTTACGCAACTGATCACAAAAATCGTACTTCTAAGAGTCAAACTTGCTGCGGTAGAGATGAGCGTTGCGATAAGCCGCCTTGTTCAGATGAAGGGAGATGTACAAGATAATGGAAGTTTTGTTTAAATTTTGTCCTTTATGTAGATATTCTTTACACAATATTCAAGTAGATGGCAGAGAAAGATTAGTTTGTCAGAAATGCGGTTGGATAAATTATAGAAATCCTTTGCCTGTCACAGCCTGTGTAGCAGTAAATAGAGAAGGCAAGGTTCTTATAGCTAAAAGGAATCTTGAGCCTGGTATGAATAAATGGGCGTTGCCGGGAGGTTTTGTTGAATTGGATGAAACCCCTCAAGATGCCTGTTTGCGGGAGTTAAAAGAAGAGACAGGTATAGGTGGGGAAATAACCAGTTTAATAGGGGTTTATGTTCAGAAAACAAAAGAATATGGAAATTTGATTGTTCTCGGTTATGCAGTTAAAGCTTTTAGAGGAAATATTATTATAAATAATGAAGTAAAAGAAGCAAAATTCATTAATTGGGAGGATTTACCGCACATTCCTTTTTTAACCCACAGGAAAATGATAGCAGAAGTTTTTAAAAACAGATGATTAATTTAAACAATTTTTTGCAAATAGCTAAATGAAAGTAGAGGTACTCTTTAATAACGATGTGCTAAATAAAAAATTTTCAGCAGGATGGGGATTTTCTTGCTTAGTTGACAGCTGTGTTCTATTTGATACCGGAGAAAGCGGGAAATATCTGTTTAACAATATTAAAATTATGGGTGTTGATATTTCACGTATAGAAACAGTTGTTATTTCTCATGATCACTGGGATCATACCGGAGGGTTATGGGAATTGCTTAAAAAAAGAAAAGGGCTTAAAGTTTATGCCTGCCCTGGTTTCAGTAGAGAATTTAAGGAAAAAGTTAAAAAACTGCAGGGAGAACTGGTAGAGATAGATAAATTTACCAAAATTGCATGCTCTGGAAATACGAATGATTTCACAGGGCAATCTTCGGGGGAAGAAATTTTTATTACCGGAGAAATAGCTGGCTCATATGATGGTCAATATATGCCGGAGCAAGCATTAGTTGTGAAAACAGAGAACGGTATTTCTGTAATAACAGGATGTGCTCATCCCGGGATTGTAAAAATGGTAGAAAAAGTTAAAGAAGAATTTCCTGAAGAACAACTTTACTTTGTTTTCGGTGGATTCCATCTAATGGATAAAGATAAAAGAGCTATAGAGGTTGTAGTCGAGAAATTTAAGGAGATGGACATTAGAAAAGTTGGTCCTACTCATTGCAGTGGTAAGGAAGCAGAAAAGATTTTTAAGGATACATATGGCAACGGTTTTATTTCAGTAAAGGCAGGAGAGGTATTTGAAATTTAACTAATTTGGCTTTATAATCAGTATTATGTGTTTTGTGATAAGTAAAGAAATAATTTCTGAGATTTATTCCCAGGGCAATATTTTTAGTTAAAAAAGGAGACAAAAATGCCATTTGGTTTTGGAAGAGGCAGAAAGAATGCTGGTGGAGGAAAAGGATTGCGTGGCGGTAGACGGTTTTGGAATAGATCTGGAGAGTATCCGGTTAATTGTATTTGTTCTAGTTGTGGAATGATAGTGCCTCATAAATTAGGTTTTCCCTGTTTTCAGACAAAATGTTCTCGTTGCGGTTCACCTATGACCCGTCAATTTTTTGTTGATTAGTTCACATATATCTATATTGTTATGCAAGATGAAAAATTTAAGGTTAATAAATCTCTGAAACAAGGTCAAAGAATAGCCTTATCGCGACCCTTATAACTCTTATTTTAGCTATAATGAAAGGTGCAATAGGTTATTTATTTGATTCAGATGTTTTAGTAGCAGATGCTTTTCATAGCGGTGCTGATCTTTTGGCAATTTTTGCTTCCGGATTTGGTCTTTGGTTAGCTTCTAAGAAGAAAACTGCTAAATTTCCTTATGGGTTGTATAAGGCTGAAACGCTAATCAGTTTTATAATAGGAGCATTGATAGTATGGGCAGGAATAGAAATGTTCAAGGATGGGTACTATAAACTTTTTCATATGACCTATATCCAAAAATCTCCGATTTTTCCTGTAAGTGCAAGTGTAATATCTATTATTATAGCTTATTTCTTGTTTAAAAAAGAGAGTGCTGTTGGTAAGAAAATCAATTCTCAATCTCTTTTAGCTAATGCCAGCGAATCTTTTCTGGATATTTTTACGTCAATAGTTGTTTTAACAGGTATATTATTGGCTTATTTAAGGGTTCCTTATATAGAAGGGTCTATCATAATTTTAATTTCAGTACTTATTTTTAAACTGGGTTTTAAAAACATATGGGCATCTTTACTGGTGTTAATGGATGCAAATTTAGAGCCTGATTTACAATTCGAGATTGAAAGCAAGATAAACGAAATTTATGGTGTTAAGGGAGATAGCGAGGTTAAGATACGACAATCAGGTCCCTTCAAAATGGTTGAATGTAAAATTGAAACCTCACCTACATTATCTTTGTATAGAGCACATGAGTTAGCAGATAAAACAGAAGATTTTATAACAAAAAATTATGAACATATAGAGTCTGTTTTTATCCATATTGAACCTTCAAAAAAAAGAGTGATTTCTGCTATTATACCTGTAAAAGATATAAATGGATTAGATTCTAAAGTTTATGGACATTTTGGACGGGCACCTTATTTTGTTATATTAAAGCTTAATAAAAATAATACGGAGATAGAAGATTTTTATTATAATGAATTTCTGGATGAAAAAAAGCATATAGGAATTAAGGTTATAAGGGCTGTTATTAAATATAAATTGGATGTGTTATTTACTTCCCGTATTGGAGAGATTTCATTTTATGCACTGAAGGATAATTTCGTTGATATTTATGAGATTGAAGAAGGACTTTTAGTGAAAGATATTGTGAAAAAATATCAGAATAATCAACTTAAGCAAATTACAAAACCCACTCATCCTCTGGAAGAATCGCAGGTGGAGAATTAGTTGAAAAGTTTCATCAGGAGATAGGTGCGTGGGGATATTAATGGGTAATTTAAATCATGGTTTGATAATAACTATTTTTATGTTTGTGATGATTATTGTCGATTACTTTGTGAATTTTGGAAGATTGAAAATAAAAAGGGGGATTAGATGGGAGTTGAAGTAACAGATGTTAATTTTAAAGAAGAAGTATTGGAGTCAAAATTACCTTGTTTGGTAGATTTTTGGGCCCAGTGGTGTGCTCCGTGCCACATGGTTGCGCCGGTAGTTGAAGAAATTTCTAAGGAATATCAGGGAAGATTAAAGGTATGTAAAGTGAACGTAGATGAAGCTTCTGATACAGCATCAAATTACGAAATAATGAGCATACCAACACTGGCGATTTTTAAGAATGGTAAAGTCGTAGATATGGTTGTAGGGGTGCTTCCTAAGATAGAATTAGAAACGTTGATTAAACTTTATATTTGATATTTATAAAATTAAACCTGTATTATAAAAAAGGAGGAAAAAGGAAGATGCCTATATATACTTATCTTTGTAAAGAGTGTGGTGAAAAATTTGATTTATTGGTAGGAGTAATTTCTAAAGAATCAGAACTTAAATGTAGAAAATGTAATAGTAAAAAAATTGAGAAGATACTCAGTGAATTCAGTGTAGGTAATCATAGCAATAAATCAGGTTCTTTTGGCGGGAGTTGTCCTACAGGAACCTGTAATCTTTAGGATAATTTAAAAATTTTTAAGAAGGAGCTATATGGGAGATATAAAACAGAGGAGTAAAAAATTTGTTTATAGGACAACTGTATCCTGGATTAAAGAAAAGAGAGGGGTTCTTAGCTCATCAAGCAAATTAACGTTTGAAGTTGCTACGCCTCCGGAGTTTAAAGGACATAAGGGGATATGGACGCCGGAAGATTTGTTTGTTGCCTCGATTAATTCTTGTATTATGACCACTTTTTTATATTATGCTGAAAAAGAAAGGTTAGAATTCCTGAATTATGAGAGTGAGGCAGAAGGTGTTTTAGAAAAGTTGGAAAACGAATTTATGTTTTCTAAAATTTATATTAAACCAAAAATTGTAATTGTTTCGAGTAATCAAATCAAAAAAACAGAAGAAATTCTGCGTTATGCTGAGGAAAATTGTCTGATATCTAATTCTGTAAAATCCAAAATTAAAATCATCCCTGATATCATAGAGTTTAGAGGAGAAAAATAAAATGCCGATTATGGAAATTAGTATTGTTCCTGTGGGTACAAAAACAACATCGGTTAGCAAATATGTAGCAGAGTCAATAAAAGTATTGAAAAAACAAAAGGGAGTAAAGTATCAACTTACTTCTATGGGGACAATAATAGAGGCAGGTTCACTTGCGCAGCTATTAAGAATCGCAGGTAAGATGCATAATGCAGTATTAGAAAGTAAGATAAAGAGGGTAGTGACGACAATAAAAATAGATGAGAGAAAAGATAAAAAAATAACA
The DNA here is from genome assembly GCA_030765145.1 of Candidatus Saelkia tenebricola. Classification (GTDB taxonomy): domain Bacteria; phylum Omnitrophota; class Gorgyraeia; order Kaelpiales; family Kaelpiaceae; genus Saelkia; species Saelkia tenebricola. The sequence goes on from JAVCDA010000036.1 coordinate 9,786, forward strand.
GTGGAAGGTAAAGTAAAATCAATACAAAATAAATTAAGAGGTTAAAATGGCTGATTTTAAACAGATTGATCAAGCAAGGAAAGTGTTGGGGTTAAGTCAAACAGTGACCTTGGAAGAAATTAAAAGTAAATATAGAGAATTAGCTTTAAAGTATCATCCTGACAGATGTAAAGGCAAGAAGAAGAAAGAGTGTGAGGAGATGTTTAAAAAAATCACCCATGCTAATGATGTCTTGATGAGCTATTGTTCGGGGTACAAATATTCTTTAGAAGAAAAAGATGTGGAAACGAACAGTATGAATAAGGAATTCTATGAGCATCTAAAGAGATTTTATGACGGTTGGTGGGGTAATTTGGATTTATAATGAATGTTTTTGATCGGTATTATAAAAAGTATGATGATTGGTATGATAAAAATAAATTTGTTTATTTATCAGAACTAAAAGCAATTAGAAAAGTTTTACCTAAAAATGGCAAGGGTTTAGAAATCGGTGTAGGTACAGGTCAGTTTGCTCATGCCTTAGGTATTACAGTTGGGATTGATCCCTCGAGAAACATGATTAAGATTGCCAGGGAAAGAGGGGTAGATGCACGATTGGGTTATGGAGAATGCTTGCCGTTTAAAAACAGTTTTTTTGATTATGTAGTTATTATTATTGCTTTATGTTTTGTCAAAAATCCCCAGAAAGTTTTAAAAGAATCCAGAAGGGTTTTAAAGAAAAATGGAAAGGTTATTATTGGCATAATAGATAAGGATAGTTTTTTGGGTAAATTTTATCAGAGAAAAAAAAGTTTATTTTACAAACAGGCATATTTTTTCAGCATCAATGAGGTTGTGAATTTACTCGAAGCTGCAGGATTTAACAGATTTTCTTATTATCAAACAATATTTCGATTGCCAGATAAAATTGATTCGATAGAGAACGTCAGAAAAGGTTTTGGCAAAGGCGGGTTTGTAGTAATAACAGGAGAAAAAAGATGAGAATAAATTGAGATACAAAGGTATAAATACTGTAATGGAAATTGTTTTTAATGTAGCTTATACGCTTAGTTTAATCAATATAGGTGTGGATGTTTTTACATTAAGTATTGAATAGCCAGATATTGCAATGACAATCGGATATAGGTAGTAAAAGCAGGGTGCAATTATTATAATCCCATCTTTTTTTACAATTGCCTTTTTATCATCCTTTGATAAAATGTTTGGACAGGTGCGGCAGTGTGTTGTATTTATAGATGAATTTAAAACAAACTCCTCTCACAGAAGTTCATAAGAATTTAGGGGCAAAGATGGCCTCATTCGGTGGGTTTATTATGCCTATTCAATATTCCGGGATCATTGCAGAACATAATTGGACTCGCACCTCAGTCTCTATTTTTGATATCTGTCATATGGGGGAGTTCATTATTCAAGGGAATTTCAAAGGGAGTGGTTTAGATAAAGTAGTGACTCAAAATTTAGAAAATATGCAAATAGGTTCTTGCCGCTATGGGTTTATGCTAAATGACAAAGGTGGGATAATCGACGATTTAATTGTTTATAGAATAGAGCAGGAAGAATGGATGCTGGTTGTAAATGCTGCGACAATTGAGGGTGATGAGGCTCATATAAAGAATAATTTAAACTGGGATGCTCATTTTAAAAATGCATCAAACGATTTCGCTAAACTTGATTTGCAGGGTCCTGAGTCGATAAACGTCTTGGGAGATATTGTAGGGGATGAAATATACGGTCTTAATTATTATAGTTTTAGAGATTTTACAATTGGAGGTGGGGAATATCTTATCAGTCGTACCGGTTATACCGGAGAATTGGGATATGAAATTTATGCGGCTTCAACTCATGCTCAGATGCTATGGAATATGTTTTTGAAAGATAGTCACGTCCACCCGGCAGGGTTAGGAGCTCGGGATACTTTAAGGCTCGAGATGGGCTATTCTTTATATGGGCAGGATTTAACAAACCAGATAAGTCCCCTTGAAGCTGGAATGGAAAGATTCATAGATTTTGATAAAGATTTTATAGGTAAAGATGCATTAATAAAACAGAGAGAAAATGGATTAACTCATAATTTAGTCGGATTTATTGTTAATTCCCGGCGTGCACCGAGGCATAATTATAAAATTTTATCCGGCAATAAAGAAATAGGGATTGTGACCAGTGGTTCGTTTTCTCCGAGTATAGGATGTGGAATTGGAATGGGATATGTTTTGCCTGAATATAAGAACGGTGCTAAAATTGTAATAGAGCATGGCAATATTGAAATCGAGGCAGAAATAACAGCAAAACCTTTTTATAAGAAAGGTACTGCTCGTAATTCTCAGGTATCATTTAGTTGAACTTTGTTTGTTAAATCGTGTGTTTATAATTCACTCTACGATTTACGAAATTTAGAGAACGTAAATCATGAGCTCATTAGGAGGGTAGATATGAATGTAAAGGATAATCAATTTTATACCAACGAACACGAATGGGTGAGCATTGAAGGTTCTAAAGCGCGGATTGGAATAACCGATTATGCACAACATTCTTTAGGAGATATTACTTTCATTGAATTGCCTGAGATTGGCAAAAAAATAGAGCAGTTCAAACAATTTGCGACAGTTGAATCCGTTAAAGCAGCATCTGATGTTTATGCTCCTTTAACAGGGATAGTGGTAGAAGTTAACGCTACTTTAGTTAATCAACCGGAACTTCTTAATAGTTCTCCTTACGAAGAAGGTTGGTTTGCGGTAATTGAAATTGATAATATAGAGGAAAGCAACAAGTTGATGGATGCCTCTGCGTATAAAAAGTATATTGAGGAGATTGCACATTGAGTTTCATCCCTCATACTGATATAGAAGTTAAACAAATGCTTAAAACCATCGGCGTTAGCTCGATCGATGATTTATTTGTAGATATAAAAGAAGATTTGAAGCCAAAGTCTTTTAATCTTCCGGAAGGTAAATCTGAATTTGAAGTCATAGAGAATCTTAAGAAACTCTCTTCGAAAAATGCTACCCATCTTATTAATTTTTTAGGGGCTGGGTTTTACGACCATTATATTCCCGCAGCTGTAGATGCGTTATCTTCAAGAAGTGAATTTTATACAGCGTATACTCCTTATCAGCCGGAATGTTCTCAAGGCTGGCTTCAGGCGATTTATGAATATCAGACTGCTATATCTGAGCTAACCGGTTTGGATGTTTCCAATGCATCATTGTATGACGGTGGGACAGCTTTATATGAAGCTTGTATGATGGCAATAAGAATTACCGGTCGTAATAAAATAGTGATGGATTCAGGTGTTAATATGACTTATCGAACCATTCTTTATACATATACTTCGAATTTGAATATTGAGTTTGTTGAAACTTCTGTTGTCCATGGGCAAAGTTCAAGGGAAGAGATTTACAAGTATTTAGATGATAAGACAGCTGCAGTGATTTTGCAAAATCCTAATTTTTTCGGTGCGGTAGATGATCATTCAGACGTTGTAAAAAAAGCCCACTCTTTTGGTGCTCTGGTTATTGAGTCAGTCTATCCGATTGCGCTTGGTATTTTGAAAACTCCGGGTGAAATTGGTTGTGATATTGCAACAGGTGAAGGGCAGAGTTTGGGCTTGCCGCTTTCTTTCGGAGGTCCTTATCTGGGATTTATGGCAACAAAGAAGGAGTATGTTCGTAAAATGCCGGGTCGGATTGTCGGTCAGACCCAGGATAAAGACGGAAGAATAGGGTATGTTTTAACGCTTCAGGCAAGAGAGCAGCACATAAGACGTGAAAAGGCGACTTCAAATATTTGTTCTAATGAGGCGCTTTGTGCTTTAAGAGCCGTGATTTATTTATCTCTTTTAGGTAAAGATGGATTAAGAGATGTAGCCCAGCTTAATTATCAGAAGGCTGAATTCACAAAAAATGTTTTTGATGATATTCCGGGTGTTGAAGTAAAAAGAAGCTCACCCACGTTTAATGAGTTTACAGTTTTACTGCCTAGGAATGCAGATCAGGTTGTAAGTAAGATGGCAGCGAAGGGATATGCTCTTGGATTTCCGTTAGGAAGATTTTATCCAGGGATGGATAATTATATTTTGGTTGCTGTTACAGAGAAAAGAACCAAAGAGGAGATTGTAAAGTTCAAAGAGAGTCTGGAGGCAGTTCTGTGCGATTAATATTTGAAAAAGGCGCTTTCGGAAGGCGGGGTTTTAAAATACCGAAAAAAGATGTGCCTATTGATGCAAAATTTCCCCAAAAGTATAAAAGGGTTAAAGAGCCGGATTTACCTCAAGTTTCAGAATTAGATGTAGTTCGGCATTATACAAATTTATCCCGGATGAATTTTTCAGTGGATACCAATTTTTATCCCTTAGGTTCTTGTACCATGAAGTATAACCCCAAGTTTACGGAAAAAATTGCAGCTTTACCTGGTTTCACGGATGTGCATCCTCTTCTTCCTCAGCTTGGCGGTGGCGGAATTCTTACTCAGGGTTCGCTGGAAGTTATATATAAAACGGAAGAGTTTTTATCTGAAATAACAGGAATGAGTGGTTTTACAATGCAGCCTTTAGCTGGTGCTCATGGTGAACTTACCGGAGCTATGATTATTGCCTCTTTCCATAAATTTAATGGTAATAGGCGCAAGTATATAATTGTTCCTGATTCATCGCACGGAACAAATCCTGCTTCGGCTGCAATTGCAGGTTACGAGGTAATAGTTATTCCAACGGATGAGAATGGATGTATGGATATAGATAAGTTTAAGGAAAAATTAACTCAAGATGTTGCAGGAGTTATGCTTACTTGCCCTAATACCCTGGGATTATTTAATTCTTCGATAAAAGAAATTGCTGATTTAGCTCACTCTGTTGGAGCTTTAATGTATTATGACGGGGCAAATTTGAATGCGATTATCGGTAAATCTCGGCCTGGGGATATTGGTTTTGATATCGTGCATTTAAATTTACATAAAACATTTTCAACTCCTCATGGCGGTGGAGGACCTGGTTCCGGGCCTGTTGGTGTGAATGAAGAATTGCTTAAATTCCTGCCTATTCCACGAATTGCAAAGAGAGTTGATGGAACATTTGCTCTAGATTATAGCTATAAAGATTCTATTGGTTATATTGCACCGTTTTACGGAAATTTTTCTGTTATTCTTAAAGCATATGCCTATATGGTTTATCTGGGTAAATCCGGTTTGATTGATGTGGCAGAAAAAGCGGTCTTAAATGCTAATTATTGCAGGGTATTACTTAAGAAATACTTTGAAGTTCCTTATGGGAGAATTTGCATGCATGAATTTGTTCTCTCAGCATCTAAGCAAAAAGAGAATGGGGTTAGTGCATTGGATATCGCAAAGTATTTAATAGATAATGGTGTTCATCCGCCGACAATATATTTTCCTTTGAGTGTAGTAGAAGCGATGATGATTGAACCGACTGAAACAGAGTCAAAAAAAACTCTGGATAACTTTGTTGAATTAATGATTGAAGCGGCGAAATTGGCTCAAGATTCTCCTTCTACATTACACGATGCTCCCAAAAATATGCCTGTAGGAAGATTAGATGAAACAAAAGCAGCGCGGGATTTAAACTTGAGATGGCATTCAAAAAAGGAGTAGAGAAGAGTTTTCGGTTTATTTCATCAGGTTTTTCTTCACCCTATATGAATATGGCCTTAGATGAAGCCATATTTCAATCGTTTTCTCCTGGGGTATCTCGTCCTACAATACGCATTTACGGTTGGCGTCCTTTCGGGTTTTCATTTGGATTTCCTCAAAACATTTCAGATATTCTCAATGTAGAGAAGTGTAAGAAAAATAATATTCCTTTCGTTCGCCGTATTACAGGAGGTGGAGTAATTTATCATAAAAACGATATCTCATATAGCCTGATTTGCTCTAAGAGTGATTTAGATATAGAAGGAGGAATTCTTGATTCTTATAAGGTAATTAATTCTTTTTTGATAAGATTTTATAAAAATCTTGGTTTAGACGCAAAATTTTCAGGTTATAAAGATTCAGAATCAAGCGATGGTCTTTGTTGCAAGGCAAAAGAAGTTTATGATGTTATCCTGCGGGGGTATAAAATAGGAGGTAGTGCTCAGAGAAGGAGAAAAGAGGTTATTTTACAGCATGGTTCTATTCCTTTACAAGGTGAGTTTGATTCGATAAATGATTTTTTTATTTCTAATTCAGAGGGTGAGGATAAGTGCTTTATTTCACTTAACGAAGCATTGGGAAGAAAAATTGATTATCCAGAAGCAAAAGAGTTGCTCATAAGATCATTCAAAGAATCCTTTGATGTCAGCTTAGAAGAGTCTTCTCCTACAGATAACGAAAAAATCCTGGCAAGTTATTTAGTGGAAAATAAATATTTAACTCCAATATGGAATATGGAGAAGAAAGATAATGCAAAATATTTTAAAGCGCCCTTTATGGCTAAATAAGAAGATAAACTTAAGCGGGCTTTCTGAAATGAAGAGTGTGCTTAGAGATTTCAATTTGCATACTGTTTGTGAAGAAGCGGCTTGTCCGAATATCGGCGAGTGTTTTCATCAAGGAGAGGTGACTTTTATGATTTTAGGTGATATCTGCACCAGGGAATGCAAATTTTGTAATGTTGATAGTAAAATTCCTCAAGCTATCGATTGTAATGAGCCAAGGCGTATTGCAGAAGCTGTAAGAAAACTTAATCTTAAACATGTTGTGATAACCTCTGTTACTAGAGATGATTTAGAAGATGGAGGGGCTGATGTTTTTTATCAGACCATATTAACCGTAAGGGGTAGTAACAAAGATGTAAAAATTGAAGTTCTTATTCCTGATTTTAAAGGTGATGAGCAGGCTTTAGGCAAGGTTATAGAAGCTAAGCCTGATATCATTGGGCACAATGTTGAAACAGTTTCTCGATTATATGCTGAAGTTAGGCCGCAAGCGTATTATAAAAGGTCGCTAAGAGTTTTAAAGGCTGTTAAAGAATTTAATTCGGAAATTTATACTAAATCATCTCTCATGCTTGGGCTGGGAGAAGAAGAGAGTGAAGTTTTAGCAGTTCTGAGGGATTTACGAAAAGTAGAATGTGACTTCTTAAGCCTGGGGCAGTACTTGAGACCTAGTTTAAAACATTTTTCGGTAAAAGAATATATTGCTCCGGATAGATTCGAATATTATAAAATACAGGCCTTGGATTTAGGTTTTTCGCATGTTGAAAGCGCACCTTATGTCAGAAGCTCCTATCACGCTGCTGAATATTTAACCGGAATGTGATGAAATTAAGATAGAGTTTATTTCTCACGAAGAGTATAATTTGAAAAATAATAAGAGCTAATAATTATGTTTGAACAGATAGCAGAAATCTTTTCTAAAATATCTTTGGTGCATTTGAATGTGCTGCTTTTATTGGGGCTTGCTTTATTTGGTGGCACAATAGGAGGGCGTATATTTGAGAGGCTTAAGATACCTCAGGTTGTAGGGTATATTATTATAGGTGTTCTTATCGGTCAAACCGGTCTTAAGCTGGTTAATGCTGATACCATTAAATCTCTTGAGCCTTTTAATTACTTTGCGCTTGGATTAATCGGTTTTATGGTTGGAGGGGAATTAAAACGCGAGATGTTTAAGAAGTATGGCAAACAACTTGTTTGCATCTTGCTTTGTGAAGGTATCACCCCGTTTGTGTTAGTTACGCTTCTTATGGGTTTTATCTGTACAGTGTTTGTCGGAGCGCCGAAATTTTCCTGGGCGCTTGCAATATTAATTGGTGCGATTGCCTCAGCAACAGACCCGGCATCTACTACAAATGTTTTAAAAGAGTATAAAACGCGTGGACCTTTGACTTCAACAATACTGGGGATAGTTGCTTTAGATGATGGGCTGGCGCTTTTCCTTTTTGTTTTAGCATCAGCGGTAGCCGCCAGGTTGATAGGTCAGACAAGCGGCGGGATACTGCAGGCATTGATTTATCCTCTCTATGAAATTGGTGGTGCGATAATACTGGGGAGTGTAGCTGGATTAATTTTAAATAAAATTATCCGCCGTGTTAATGAAGCGGCAAAGGTTCTTGCTTTTGCTGTTGGAGGTGTACTTTTTGTAGCCGGATTGTCTATTGCAATGCACATTGATATGCTGCTTGCGACAATGACGCTTGGTATTATAGTTGTTAATTTCACACCTCGAAAAAGCAAAGAAATTTTTAAGCTTGTGGAAGGATTTACTCCGCCTATTTATGTTTTATTTTTTGTATTAGTCGGAGCAAAACTTAATTTAAGACATTTAAGTCTGCCTATTATTATTCTAGTCGGGGCATATCTTTTTGGGACCATGGCAGGCAAGATGATAGGTGCCAGATTCGGAGCCATTATATCCAATGCAGCTGATACTGTTAAAAAAAACCTTCCCTTTGCTTTATTTCCTCAGGCAGGTGTTGCAATTGGGCTTTCAATTCTAGCAGCCCACTATTTTCCGGGTGACATCGGTAATACTTTGATAATTATCATAACCACAACAACATTTTTAACTCAGATTATAGGACCGCCTTTAACAAAATTAGCTCTTAAAAAAGCAGGGGAAATAGGTTTGAATATTACAGAAGAAGATATCATGCTAAATAGTAAGGCTAATGATATTATGGATAAAAATCCACCTTTGATATATGAAAATATGTTGTTGGTTGATATCTTAAATATTTTCAGTAATAGTAACAATTTATATTATCCTGTAATCAACAAAGATAAGGTTTTACGAGGTGTTATAACAGTAGATAGCGTAAAAAGAATATTGATGACTACTGATTTAAGTGTGCTTGTCTTAGCACATGATTTAATGGATTCTCCCGCAGCTGTAACATCACCTGATACATATATGACTGATGTTAAAGAGATTCTTGATAGGTATAACTTGGATTTTTTACCTGTTGTAACAGGAGATAATAAGTTATCCGGTTTTATAGAGAGAAGGTCTTTTGATAGATTTATATCAACTCGGTTGATTGAGTTGCAAAAGCAAACAGAGTCGTTAGGTTAATATAATATTTTAGGGAGGTAAAAGATGAGTATGGTTAATTATATTTCAATTGTGTTGGAAGTTATTACAGTGGTTTTGGGAATAATGATTGCAACTGTAAAGAAAAAAGGTTTTGGATGGGGCATTGCGCTTACCTTTGCAATTTATGTTTTTTACGATTTAGTCCGGTTTTTTAAATTACAAATATCCGGCAGTTTTTTATCTGCTATTTTTCTAATTGGAACTGTATCAATATTATGGGGCGTGTGGCGGATTTATAAAACGAGTTAAGCTGTCATTATGAAAAATAATATTTGGTTTTTATTCCTGGTCATTTTAATAACAGGCTTAATAAGTATATCTTTTGCCCAAGAGACTGAAGATGCGGAAAATAATATTATCGAAATTTTTCCGGTCGAAGCTATTAGCGTTGATGGGGATGTTCAGGATTGGGTGAAATCAAAAATTACTGCTGTAAAAGGGCTCAAATGGTATGATCAATTTTCAAAGCCGGTAGATAAAGAATCCCTGCGTATCAAGTCAGTTTTAATAACTTACGATTATGATAATCTTTATATTCTTTTTTATATAAATCCCGGAGTGGAAGAGTATTTTAAAATTATGAAAAGAAGCGGTGCTATTGGATATGTCTTTATAGATTCTGATAACAGTGATACAACCGGTGCCAGGAGAAATATGAAAGATGAATACGCAGGTTATGATTTTCGGATATATCTCTCAACAGGTTTTTCTGGAACAGTCGGTACTGGTTTTACAAGGTCATCTGCTGAATATAATATAGAGCGTGTCAAAGGATTTATCTTGGAGAAAACCCAATATGGCGATGAATATGTTTGTGAATATGAAGATGTTTATCAGGGTAATAAAATCAGTGATGGTGATTCAGAGTATATTTCTTTTGAAGGAAAATTCCTGGAATTGAGTTTTCCGTTTGAGTTGCTGGATATAAAAATACCAGGACAAGTAGGTCTGGTGATTCAAGATATCTCATCTACCTCTAAGGCTCAAACAAAGCTG
>JAVCDA010000046.1 GCA_030765145.1 Candidatus Saelkia tenebricola
ATAAATACGGTAGTATATATGATTCTATAATTTCTCATGGTTGTATCATCAAAAGTGCAGCAATTGAAAAAAGTGTGCTTTCTTATGGGGTAAAAGTACTCGAGAATGCGCGTGTCACCGGAACTATACTAATGGAGGGTGTTCAAGTAGGTAAAAATTCAATTGTGAAAAATGCAATTATAGATAAAGATGTTACTATCCCATCAGGTATGCAAATAGGAATTGACATGAACGCTGATAAAGAAAGATTTACAGTTACTGATTCTGGTGTTGTGGTAGTAGCGAAAAAACAGAAGATGAAAAAATGAAGATCGAAAAAGCTACAATAAAAGATGCATTAAATATTCATAATTTAATAAATAAATCGGCCAAGGAATATGAAGTTTTGCCGCGGGCTTTAAGCTATATTTATGAGAATATAAGAGATTATTGGATCTTTAAGGAGGATGGAAATATTATAGGATGTGTTGCATTGCATATTGTTTGGGAAGATTTAGCAGAAATCAAGTCTCTCGTTGTTGAAAAGGAAAGTCAAAAGAAAGGTATAGGGGAGAGTTTAATTAAACAAGCATTAAATGAAGCAAGAGAAATGCAGCTCAAACAGATTTTTGTTCTTACGTTTATCCCCGCGTATTTCTCTAAATTCGGATTTAATCTTGTTGATAAATCTTTTCTTCCGCACAAGATTTGGGCAGAGTGTATAAATTGCCCCAAGTTCCCTAATTGTGAGGAAGAGGCGATGATGAAGGAGTTATAATATGGGCATGACAATTGCTGAAAAAATTTTGGCCGCTCATTGCGATAGGAAAAAAGTTATACCGGGAGAATTTATTTTAGCTCGGGTTGATCTTTCTTTTGCTAATGATGTTACGGCCCCCTTAGCCATAAAGGAGTTTGAGAAATCAAAAACAAAAAGTGTTTTTTCAAGAAATAAGATTGCTCTTATTCCAGACCATTTTACTCCTAATAAGGATATACAGTCTGCACAGCAGTGTAAAATCGTGAGGGAGTTTGCCTATAAACATCGGATTAAAAATTATTTTGAAATAGGAGAAGTGGGTATTGAACATGCATTGCTGCCTGAATGCGGACTTATAAAACCGGCTGATTTAGTGATAGGTGCCGATTCTCATACTTGCACGCATGGCGCTTTAGGAGCATTTGCAACAGGAATGGGTAGTACGGATATCGCTTTTTCATGGGTAACCGGGAAGACCTGGATTAAAGTACCTGAAACTATGAAGTTTAATTACAAAGGTAAACTTAAAAAATGGGTTACCGCTAAAGATATAATACTTCACACTATCGGTAAAATTGGTGTAGATGGGGCATTATATAAAGTTATGGAATTTTCTGGAGATGTAATTGAAAAAATGAGTATGGATGGTAGATTTACAATGTGTAATATGGCTATTGAAGCAGGAGGTAAGACAGGCATAATTAAGCCCGATAAGATTACTCTGGAATATTTGAAGAAAAGATTGAACCGCAAAGTTTTTGATAAATTAAGCAAAAATATTGTGAATTTAGTTGGGGATTCAGATGCTGTTTACAGTGAAATTAAAGAATATAATTTATCTGACTTAGAGCCTGTAGTAGCAGCTCCGCATTTGCCTAGTAATGTTAAGGGGGTATCTAAATTTAAAAATGTAAAAGTAGATCAAGTGGTAATCGGTTCATGTACTAACGGTAGAATAGAAGATTTAAGGTTGGCAGCGCAAGTGTTAAGGGGAAGAAAAGTCAACAGGCGCATTAGAACAATAATTTTTCCGGCAACTCAGGATATTTATCATCAGGCGTTAAAAGAAGGATTGCTTGAGGTATTCGTTAAATCAGGTGCTGTTATATCTGCTCCTACTTGCGGACCTTGCTTAGGGGGGCATATGGGTGTTTTAGCAGAAACAGAAGTATGTATTGCAACAACCAATAGAAACTTTAAAGGAAGAATGGGTCATGTTGATTCTTTTGTTTATCTTTCCAATCCTGCAGTTGCAGCAGCTTCAGCTATTAGTGGAAAGATTATCCATCCGGATGAGTTATGAAGCAAATAATAATTGTTGTAATTTTTAGTTTATTTTTAGGATGTAAGAGTATCACTACAGTTTCTCATCAGGATAGAAATCATTTTTCAAGGACTGGAATTGAGCAGTTTTGTATAAATGGTACCGTTTTAGTAGAAGGTTGGGGGATAGACCAGAAATCTCATCAAGAAATTTCTTTCCTTGTGCCTGGGGAGCCTTATGCAGCTTATTTATATTGGGCAGGAAGGAATCAGACTCCTTTAGAGGATGATTTTTTATACATAGATGGCAAACAAATTAAAGGAGAGCTTATTTACGGTGAGATTCCAGGTAATCCACCTCTTGAGATACAATATATATTCACCATGCGTTATGATGTGAGTTCATTTGTAAAAAAGGGGGTAAATGACTTTAAAGTATGGGGGTTCGATGCATTTCATAATAGCGGGTTGGGTTTAGTAGTTTTATATCAGGATAATAGAGAGATTAAGAATAGAATTGTTTTAAAAAATGGTTTAGGTTTTTTTTGGGCGGGGTTAGAGAAAGAAGAAAATAAAAATTCATCTCTTATAGAATTTAAAATAGAACCGGATTTAAAAGATAGAGATGTGCGGGTATTTATGATGTTTGCAGGAGGTGCACCTTCGCCAAGAGATGAAAAAATATGGTTTTTAACTTCCGATAAAAAAGTTGAAGATGCAATAATTTCTAAAGGTGAGGTTTTATTTGAAAATCAGATTGAATCTAAACAAGGTGGGGAATGGGATTTGATTGATTTTGAAGTTGCGGTACCTGAAGGTGCAAAATATATTTATTTTCAGGTTGAATCTCCTCAAGATACCTCTTCGCCTGATCATGGGGATAGTTTAAATTTTGTTTTATCCGGAGTTGAGTTGACTTTACAGGATAAATAAAGAGCTAAATTACTTTAAATAGGGGGAGGGGTTTTATTTATGAATGATAAAAATTGTTTTATCATTTTTTTTTGTGGAAATGAAGTAATTTGTTGTTATAATACAAGTGAGATCTTTGACAAGTTAGAATAATTAGAGTAATTTTTGGAGGTCCGGTATTTCCTGCCACAACCCCACGCCCGTGGCCAAGCCCCCTCCTCCACCCCCAATATACCGGGCCTCCTTAGTAATAAGTGTTTAGTGTATATATAGTTATATTGTTCTTTAAAATATTGTTTTTTTACAGGTTAAGGGAAGCTGGTGCGGCATATTTGCTCATTCCAGCACAGCCCCGCTGCTGTAACCCTTAGTGAGATAAATCAGGCTTACGCTATCTATGCGAAAATAGTCACTGTCTTAGAATAACAGAGATGGGAAGGCTGGCCTGATGTTTAGGGAAGTCAGAAAACCTGCCTGTAGAAAGTTTTTGTAAGTATCCCGAGGCGGGGAGAAAACAGAAGTTTATTAAATACTTGGGTTAAGAAATCGAGGGCAAAACCCCAGTCTCTTCTAAAGAGACTGGGGTTTTTTTGTTTTATATTAATATTTTTAAATCGAAAGGAGGAATAGATGAGAAAAGTGTTAATGGTTTTAAGTTTAGTTAGCTGCATTTGTTTAGCTGTTTTTAAAGATGGGAATTCTGAGGTTGTTGGATTGGATTCGATAGTTATAACATCTTATTCTAATTTAAGGAGTGTATCAAAGTACGATGTACCTTATAGAGTAGATGTTTTTAATGAGAGTGACATAGAAAAGTCAGGAGCTAGCACTGTGCTTGACTTTCTTAAAAAAGTTGGAGGAGTTAATGTCAGTGATTGGTATGGTACTGGCGTTAAAGCCAATGTTGATTTAATGGGGTTTGGCGAGACTGCTAGCTCTAACCTTCTGCTTCTTGTCAATGGTAGGCGCGTGAATGATGTAGATATGAGTGGAATAGATTGGACGCAGGTTGATATTAACAATGTTGAAAAAATAGAAGTATTGAAAGGTGGAGGTGTTGTTTTATACGGTGATAATGCAGTAGGTGGAGTTATTAATGTAGTTACGAAAAAGCCTAGCGCTGATAAGCTTACTGGCTCAGTGGGAACAAAAGTGGGCAGCTACTCCTTAGATGAAGAAAGCTTTGAAGTAGGGCAAGCATTTGACAAATTTTCGTTTTATTTAACTTCAAGCCATTCGGGTACAGAAGGGTATCGTAAAAACAGTCATTATTATTCTGACAATATTAGTGCATATTTAGAATCCCAGTTTTTAGAGAATACTATAGCTACTCTTGATATAGGTTACCATGATTATAGATACGGGTTACCCGGGGCTTTATATGATACTGATATAGGAAATGGTTATTCCAGAAGGGATACAAAATATCCTGGCGATCATGCATCAATGGAAGATTCCTATTGCAACTTAGGGTTGAAGCATAGCTTTAGTGATGCTACTAAAGTGGTATTAACAACAAATTTTCGCAATAAAAACGGAAAAGATTTTTGGGATGAATCAGGGTATAGCATAGATAGAAGTATTCAGAATAAAGGGTTTAGAGTCGAATTGCTTAAAGATTTTGACATTCTCAATTTTCCCAATAGCTTGATTGCCGGTTTAGACTTTTATCATGCTAATTTTTCTGCTGATAAAGATGATTATCTTGAACCTTGGGGGAGCGTAGATGATTGGACGGATATTGATAGAGATACCAGAGCTGTTTTTATGCAGAATGAATTGAGTATTTCTGAAAGAGCAAAAATTGTTTTTGGTGCCAGGCGTCAAAAAGAAAAGATTACATTTGATTATACGCCCAAAACAGGTGCAGTTGTAGATGATAAGGTTGAGTTTAGTAAAGAGGCTTACGAGGTTGGCTTAAATTATCGCTGGAGAGAAAAAACAAACACTTTTTTGCATTTTGCCCGTGGTTTTAGAGTTCCTAAAACTGATGAGTATTTTAGTGTCTGGGCATCGCCGCCTGTGAATCAATCTCTTCTAACTCAGTCTTCTAAGACTTTAACAGCGGGTATTAATTCTCAGCTAAATGAAAAAGCAAATTTTGATTTCAATATATTTTATATGAAAATAGATAATGAGCTTTACTGGGATCCAATTGCAAGCTCTAATACTACCTACGAAGGTACGAAGAGACTTGGTTTTGATTCAGGTTTTAATTTCAGGCCTTTTGAGAATTTGCTATTAAATTGCTTCTATACTTATGTGGATGCTCAGTACAGGAAAGGAGATTACAAAGGTAAAAGTATCCCTATGGTTCCAGAACATAGTTTTAAGACTGATATTAGTTACCTTTTTTCTAATGGGTTGACTTTCTATTTAGATTTATTGTATAGAAGCAGCGTTTACCAGATAAACGATCCTAGTAATATTTATAAGAAGGGGGATTCTTATTGGGTTACAAATATGAAGATAGATTATAAGTATAAAGACAACTGGAGTTTCTATCTAGGAATCAACAATCTGCTTGATGAAGAGTATTCAGAATATGTGGCCTATAGTACAATGTGTAGCAAGAATGGCATTTATCCGTCTCCTGGAAGAAACTATTACGCTGGGGTGAAATACTCATTTTAATATATAGGGTTTATTTTCTATGTTAAAATAATGTGATGTTAGTTCGTATCTTAGTAGTTTTAATATTTGGTCTGTTTACATCTCATGCTTATGCGTTGAGAGTTATATCTTTAAGCCCTTATCTTACAGAATCATTAATACTTTTAGATGCGGAAGATCAATTAGTCGGAATTACGGCTAATAGCCGGGATATGTTTGGCTTAGAGAACGATGTGGTGGGAGATACTTTAAATATAAATATTGAAAAAATACTATCTCTTAATCCGGATATTATTCTTCTTACTCCTATGAACAAAATCGGTCACATTCAAAAACTGGATAGCCTAGAAATAGATACTGAATATTTTCCAATGGAAGAAACATTTGAAGATTGCTGCGACAGTTTTTTACGCTTGGGACGGCTGGTTGGTAAGGAGAAAAAAGCATTGCAGATTATAAAGCAGGAAAAAAACAGGTTGAGAAATATAGGTGATGTAATAGCTAAAACAGAGGCCAAAAGAATATTTCTCGAAGTTGGTAATACTCCGCTTATAACAGCAGGAGGGAAATGTTACCTGAATGAATTAGTGAGTTATGCCGGTGCGGAAAATGTTGCGGAAGATATTGGAGAGAGATTTTTTAGAATTGTGCGTGAGAGAATTCTAGAATTGAATCCGGATTATATAATAATACTTTCTGAAAATAGTAATGTTAGTTTAAAGCAGTGGATGAAATTCCAGTTTTTAAAAGCTGTTTCTGATAAAAATTTGATTATTCTAAGCCCTGATTTGTTTTCTCGGCCTAATCCGGTTTCTTTTGTAAATGCGGTGTTTGTTTTGGCAGAACATATCTATGGAGATAGTTGGCGTGAAAATTAAAATATTTGCGTTAATAGTTATATTGATTATTGTGTTTTTTTTAGCTTTAAAAATCGGTGTTGTAGATCTTAGCTGGGGGCAAATTTATTCAGCTATAATTTCAGTTATAAAAGGTGTGAATGAAGAATCATTGTGTTTTTCTATCATTAGAGAGATTCGTTTGCCACGAGTTTTGATTGCTTTAATTGTAGGTGCAGGGCTTGCTGTCAGCGGGGCTATATTTCAATCTGTTTTAAGAAATCCTTTGGCGGAACCTTATACGCTGGGAGTTTCAGGCGGAGCATGTTTAGGCGTGGCTTTAGTTACTGTTTTAGGCGGGTATAAATTATTTTTTCTACTTCCTTTGGCAGGATGGTTAGGAGCAGGAATGTCAGTTTTTATTGTGTATTTTCTCGCTGTGAGACGTGGTTTCTCAACAATTAGCCTTATTCTTTCAGGTATTGTAATCAATTTTTTGTTTTCATCGTTTGTATTAATTTTATTTGCTTTTCTAAAACCCAGTCAGGTTCAGTCTATGATACTTTGGTTGATGGGGGATTTATCAGGAGCGAATTTCAATTCTGTAAAAATAGGATATGTTGTTATTATACCTTGTCTTATAATTAGCATAGTTTTCACCAAGAGACTGGATATCCTTGGGCTAGGTGATGAGAAAGCATATTCTTTGGGGTTAGACGCTAAGAGGAATAAGAAGTATTTCTATCTTTTAGCATCTACTATCACGGGAACATGCATAGCTCTTAGTGGAGTTATTGGATTTGTAGGGCTTCTTATCCCTCATTTGATGCGAAGATTCTTCGGCATACCTAATAAAATGGTTTTAATAGCAAGCTCTTTGGCAGGGGCTGTGTTCCTTTTATTATCCGATACTATTGCAAGGAGTATTATTTCTCCGCAGGAGTTGCCGGTTGGGGTTATAACAGGTTTAATAGGAGGAGTGTTTTTCTTATTATTGCTTGTTTTAGGTAGGGAGTGGAAAATTGGATAATTTGCTTGAAATAAAAAATGTTTTTTCAGGATATAATAAAAAACCGGTAATAAAAGGTATAAGTTTTGAAGTTGCCAAAGGAGAATTTATAGGTTTAATCGGTCCTAATGGGGCAGGGAAGAGCACTCTTTTTAAGACTTTAAATGGAATTTTGCCCATTTTAAAAGGTGAGGTTTATTATCAAGGGGCTGATTTAACCAAGATGAACTTGAATGAAAGGGCGAGGAGAATTGCTGTGCTTCCACAGGTTTTTAAAGTGCAGTTTTCTTACACAGTTGAAGAGTTTATATTTTTGGGCAGGTTTCCTTATTCAGAAAGATTTAGGTGTTTTTCTAAAAAAGATGAAACAGTTGTTTGTAAATCTATAGAGATGCTTTCATTGCAGAAAATAAGAAATAGAAAGATAAATGAGTTATCAGGAGGGGAATTGCAGAAAGTTTTAGTTGCTCAGGCTTTTGTTCAAGAACCTGAGCTATTACTGTTAGATGAGCCGACTTCACATCTTGATATCGGTGGGCAGGTTGAAATAATGAATACACTTAGAGATTTCAATGAAAACGGGCTCACGGTTATTTCTGTGCTACATGATTTAAATCTGGCATCTGAATATTGCAATAGGCTGATACTTTTAAATAACGGAGAGCTTATTAAAAATGGAACGCCTCAGGAGGTTATGGATTATCAATTGATCGAGCAGGTTTATAAGGCCAGGGTTGTAATAAAAGAAAATCCTTATTCCAATAAGCCGTTTCTGATATTATATAATTGAAAGGCAAGGAGTAAGCTGTATATTCACTAAAGGAGGTTGGTATGAAAATTCTTGTTACCGGTGGGGCTGGATTTATCGGGTCTTATTTAGTAGACGGACTTATTAAAAACGGCTATGAAGTTATAGTCTATGACAATTTGGAAGAACAGGTTCATCAAGGTAAAACCCCCTCTTATTTAAATAAAGATGCTCAATATGTCTGGGCTGATGTAGGAGATTATGATTCTTTTAAAAAAGTGCTCTCTAATGTTGAAGGTGTTTTTCATTTTGCTTCTATGGTTGGAGTTGGTCAATCTCAGTACAGAATAAAAAAATATATGGAAGTCAATGATATCGGAACGGCAAATTTATGGGATATTTTGGTAAATAATAAGCACAAAGTTAAAAAAGTTATTGTAAGTGCTTCAATGTCCAGTTACGGAGAAGGGTTATATAACTGTAAAAATTGTGGAAGTATTAAACCGCCTTTAAGGGAAGAAGATCAACTTAAAAATAAAGATTGGGAACTTTATTGTCCTCATTGCCGGGAGAGATTAACTACTATACCAACGGGTGAAAAGGCACCTCTATCACCTAATTCTATTTATGCTTTAAGTAAGAGAATACAGGAAGATATTTCTTTGCTATTGGGAAAGACTTATGATATTCCTGTTGCATCTTTACGGTTTTTTAATGCATATGGGGCGAGGCAATCTCTTTCTAATCCTTATACGGGGGTGTGTGCGATTTTTATATCCCGGTTAAAAAATGATAAATCTCCTGTTGTGTTTGAGGATGGCAATCAAAGCAGAGATTTTATTTCTGTACACGATATTGTTAGAGCAGCTATTTTAGCCTTAGAGAAGGACGAGGCCAATTATGAGGTGTGTAATATAGGTAGCGGTAGTCCTATAGCGATTAAAGAGATGGGGTATCTTTTATCCCGTTTGCTTAATAAGGATATAAAACCTTCTATCCCAGGAAGTTATAGGAAAGGTGATGTTAGGTATTGTTACGCAGATATTGCAAATGCTAAAAGGGTTCTTGGTTGGAGCCCGGAAGTGGATATTTCAACCGGATTGAAAGAATTGATTGAATGGGCTAAAACGGAGCCTTCTTTTGATGAATTTGATAAGGCATATGAGGAGCTAATTCAGAAAAAGCTACTTGAACTTTAATTATGAAAGTTTTAATTGCAGGAGGGGCAGGTTTTATCGGTTCTAATTTTACACGGCTTTTACTTACAAAGGGGTATAAAGTTTGCGTTATCGATAAGTTGACTTATGCTGGAAGAAAGGCAAACTTAAAAGGTGTTTTAAAAGATATAAAATTTATAAAGGGTGATATCACTTGTTCTGGGGATGTTGAAAAGGCTGTTAAAGGGTGCAATGTGGTTATCAATTTTGCGGCGGAGAGCCATGTTGATAAAAGCATTAAAAATGCAGGGGAATTTGTGGAAACTAATTTTTACGGAAGCTATGTTCTATTATCCAGAGCTTTAAAAGAAAAAATAGATTTATTTCTGCAAATTTCAAGCGATGAGGTATATGGAAGCTTAATAAAAGGAAGTTGCAAAGAAACTGCTGTTTTAAATCCAACATCTCCTTATGCTGCTACTAAGGCAAGTGCAGATTTACTCTGCTTGTCTTTTCATAAAACATATGGCTTGCCTGTTATAATTACACGATCGTCTAATAATTATGGGTCCTATCAATATCCTGAAAAATTAATTCCTCTATCTGTTATTAAAGCTATTAGGGGTGAGAAAATCCCTCTTTATGGAAACGGCAGTAATATCAGGGATTGGATAGATGTAGGAGATAATTGTCGGGCGATTGAGCTAATTTTAAGTAAAGGGGAGGCGGGTGAGATTTATAATATTTCTTCTGGTGTAAAGAAGAAGAATATTGATGTTGTAAGAGGGATTATTAAACATCTAAATAAAAAAATGAGCTTAATAAAATATGTAAAAGACAGACCGAATAACGATTATAGGTATTCTATGAATTCCTCTAAGGTTCAATTTTTAGGGTGGATTCC
This sequence comes from Candidatus Saelkia tenebricola, assembly GCA_030765145.1. Taxonomy (GTDB): domain Bacteria; phylum Omnitrophota; class Gorgyraeia; order Kaelpiales; family Kaelpiaceae; genus Saelkia; species Saelkia tenebricola. The sequence goes on from JAVCDA010000046.1 coordinate 10,182, forward strand.
ATTGATAAAGTTTGATGATGGATTCAAGAAAACGATAGATTGGTATTATGATAATAAAGATTGGTGGAAAAAAGTTGTCTAAGGTAAAGCTTGTGATATTTGATTTGGACGGGACACTTGTTAACGCATACCGTGCAATAGAAGTTTCGCTTAATTATACCCGGGCTAGATTTAATTTACCTAATGTCGGTTATAGAACAATTAAGGCATCGGTAGGGGGAGGAGATAAAAATTTTATAGCATTCTTTTTCCCTCTTAATTTAGTCGAGAAAGCTTTGGCTGTTTATAGGAAAAAACATGCCCGGGAGTTGATTAATAGCGTGAAGCTTTTGCCTCATTCGGTAAGTATTTTATCTTATTTAAAACGCAATAATTATTTAATTGCCATAGCCAGTAACCGGCCGACTTTTTTTACAGAGTTGATATTAAGACATCTTAAACTCAATAGGTTCATCGATTATGTTTTATGTGCAGATAAAATCAATAAATTAAAACCTGATCCTCAGATTCTGTTTGATGTTATGAAAAAGCTTAAATGTTCTCCTGGTGAATCTATTTATGTCGGAGATATGGCAATAGATGTGGAAACCGCTAAAAATGCCAAGATTAAGGCTATAGCTGTTAGAACAGGTTCGAGTAGTGCTCAAGAGTTAGAGAATAAAAAGCCCTTTTTTATCCTGGATAATCTAAAGCTTCTTCGTGATTTGCTATAGTTTTTTTTAAATAAACAGAGAAATATGCTTGACAAGAAAATGTGGTTTGTTGTATATTTAGCACTCGTAATAAAAGAGTGCTAAAGAGGTTGTTATGTTAAATACAGAAAAAACAGAAGAAAGGAAGAAAAAAATACTTACAAGTATAGTGAAGACTTATATTGAAACGGCTTCTCCGGTTGCTTCTAAGATGTTAGTTTCCAAGTATAGGCTTGATTTCAGTCCTGCAACTGTGAGAAATATTATGGCTGAGTTGGAAGATATGGGGTACTTGCAACATCTACATACATCATCGGGTAGAATACCCACTGATAAGGGGTATAGACATTATGTGGATACTATTATGGAAACCCAGCAGCTTACGCCCTCAGAAAAGAAAAAGATATTGATGAAGCTTATCAATGCTCAGTGGGAAGAAATGGAAAATTTGTTGGAAAGCGCACTGAATGTGGTATCTAATTATACTAATCAAATGAGTGTTCTGGTGTATTATCGGGCTCGGAATATTTATGTCGAGAAAATAGATTTGATTTATATCAATAAACTTAGAATTCTTTTTATCATCGTGGCTGATTCTGGAGATGTTGTACATCTTTTTATTGAAGATGAGAATCTTCCCAAAATTGATGAGTTAAGCAAATTGTTAAATTTTGTAAATAGCGAATTAAAAGGAGAGGCTTTAAATGATATAAAAAATAAGATAAAAAAGAATCTTATTTCTTCGCATAATCCTTTTTACCATGTTTTTTCCAATTTGTTAATACTATTGATAGAAGCTTTGGAAAATATAGAAGAGAAGGCATTCTTATATCAGGGGACAAATAAAATAACTAAGTGTCCAGAGTTCAATAATGTAAGTGTTTTGCATAATATTATCGATATGTTGGAAAAAGAGGTTGAACTCGTTAAAATGTTGGAAAGCGATTTTAAAGGTTCTGATATAAGTATCCACATCGGTAGAGAAAATCCATATCAATGTGCGCACAATTGCTGTATAATCTCAGCTCAATACAAACTTAAAGGTAGAGTATTGGGTACTATAGGTGTTTTGGGACCTACACGATTGCCTTACGGTAGGACGGTATCTGTTGTAAAATACGTTTCTGAAATTCTGGGCCAGGCATTGGAGAGCGCATTATTTTAAAGGAGATAAGTATTATGACTAAAAGAAAACATGATTCAGGTTTCAAGAAAGAACATCTTGAGAATAAAGATTTAGATAAAACAACCGGGAAAGATACTCCTAATACAAAGCAGGTGAAACTGGATTTGAATGAAATGGAGGATAAATGGTTGCGTGCGGCTGCAGAGCTTGAGAATTATAAGAAAAAATGGTCGAAAGAAAAGAATGAATTAATAACATATATTCGGGTTGAATTTATGAAAGAGTTTCTTCCGTTATTGGACCATTTTGAAAATGCAATGCAGATTTTGCCGGAAGAAAAAGATGATTTTGAAAAAGGGATTGAGATAATTTTCAGTGAAGTAAATAATGTCTTTTCTCGATATGGGTTGACTAAGATAGATAATTTAGTAGGAGAGGATTTTAATCCCTTTGAACAGGAAGCAATTGGTTATGAAGAAAACGAAGAATTTTCAGAAGGTAAAGTTATAGAAGTTTTAAGAGCGGGTTATAAGTTAGATGAGTTGCTCTTAAGACCTGCCTGGGTTAAGGTGTCTAAAGGTAGGAACATAGAAGATGAAACTACAGATGTTAAGCAGGATGTTTTAAACGGTGAATAATGGTAAAAATATTGTTTATTAAATCAAGGAGGTGTAAAAATGGCTAAAGCAATAGGAATTGATCTTGGAACTACAAATTCAGTAATAGGGATATTTGAAGCAGGTGAACCTAAAGTCATAGCTAACAAAGAAGGTTCTCGTTTGACTCCCTCGGTTGTGGCATTTACTAAGACAGGAGATATTTTAGCAGGAGGACCTGCTAAAAGGCAGGCTGTTACTAATGCAGAAAATACTGTTTTCTCCATTAAGAGGTTTATGGGTAGACGTTATGAAGAGGTTAATGAAGAAATGAAAATGGTGCCTTACAAGGTAATGAAAGCCGAAAACGGAGATGCCAGGATTCAGATAGGTGATAAAGTTTATTCACCGCCGGAAATTTCTGCTTCTGTATTAAGAAAATTAAAGGAAGATGCTGAGGAATATTTAGGTGAAAAAGTTACCCAGGCAGTTATTACAGTTCCTGCTTACTTTAATGACTCTCAGCGTCAGGCGACTAAAGATGCAGGTGTGATTGCAGGATTAGAGGTGTTAAGAATCATCAATGAGCCTACGGCTGCTGCTTTAGCCTATGGTTTGGATAAGAAAAAAAGTGGGAAAATTGCAATATATGATTTTGGAGGAGGAACATTCGATGTTTCTATTTTGGAGATTGACGGGACAATAGTTGAGGTAAAATCGACATCTGGAGATACGCATTTAGGAGGAGATAACATTGATCAAAGAATCATAGATTGGATTGCAGACGAATTCAAGCAGAAGGAATCGATAGACTTAAGGCAGGATAGGATGGCGCTACAAAGATTAAAGGAAGCAGCGGAGAAAGCAAAATGCGAGCTTTCTTTCGGTTTGCAAGCTGAGATTAATCTTCCCTTTGTTACTGCAGATCAAGCTGGACCGAAACATTTAACAATGACTTTAACACGTGCAAAGCTGGAGTCTCTTTGTATAGATATCTTAGAAAGAACTATAAATCCATGTCGACAGGCTTTAAAAGATGCCAAATTGACACCGGAAGATATAGACGAAGTAGTTTTAGTCGGAGGACAGACTAGAATGCCTAAAGTTGAAGAGATTGTAAAAGGAATTTTTGGTAAAGAACCTCACAAAGGTGTTAATCCTGATGAGGTTGTGGCTTTAGGTGCTGCTATTCAGGTTGGTGTTATTGTAGGAGACGGTGCTGTTAAGGATATTTTACTGCTGGATGTAACACCTCTTTCTTTAGGGCTTGAGACGCTGGGAGGGGTTATGACTACACTGATTCCGCGTAATACAACAATTCCGACTAAAAAGAGTGAAACTTTTACAACTGCAGCAGATAGCCAGACTAATGTGGAGGTTCATGTTTTACAGGGAGAACGTCCTATGGCACGTGATAACAGGTCTCTGGGGAGATTTATCTTGGAAGGTATTCCTGCAGCACCTCGGGGAATTCCTCAGATAGAGGTTTCTTTTGACATAGATAGAAATGGGATTTTGCATGTTACTGCTAAAGATAAAGGTACCGGTAAAGAAAATAAGATAAGAATAGAGTCTTCCAGCGGTTTAGAGAAAAACGAAGTGGAAAATCTGGTTAAAGATTCTGAAGCGCATAGTGAGGAAGATAAGAAGAAAAAAGAGCTTATTGAAGTAAGAAATGAGTTTGATAGTGTAATTTACGGAACAGAGAAAACTTTAAAGGAATATGGAGATAAAATTCAGGAGACTGAAAAGAAGGCAGTAGAAGATGCTCTTAGTGCAGCCAAGCAGAAACTGTCTTCAGAAAATGTTCAAGAGATAAAAGATGCTAAAGATGCACTTATGAAGGTTTCACATAAATTGGCAGAAGAGATGTATAAAAAGACAGCAGCTCAGGAAGCACAAGATTCAGCTCCTCAGGAAGAGCCTCAGCAAGAGGAAAAAACACAAGAAGATGTAGATAAAAAAGATAAAGGAGATGTTATAGATGCGGAATTTAAAGAGGAATAAATGAGAATTCAAAATATAATATGAAAAAAGATTATTATGAAATATTAGGCATCTTACGAAATGCCAGCAAAGAAGATATTAAACAGGCTTTTCGTAAATTGGCACTGCAATATCATCCTGACAGGGTTGCTTCGGATAAAAAAGAGGAATCAGAGGAAAAATTCAAAGAGATTTCAGAAGCTTATGCAGTTCTTTCAGATGATGAGAAAAAAGCGCAGTATGATATGTATGGCCATGCAGGGATAAATTCTCACTACACACATGAAGATTTATTTCGAGGGGCGGATTTCTCAAGCATTTTTTCGGATTTGGGATTTGGTGGTGGCGGATCTTCAATATTTGAACACTTGTTTGGGGGGGGTGATTTTTTTGGCTCATCTGGTGGAGGTAATTCAAGAAGGGTACATAGAGGAAGAGATTTAGAATTTACTGTGAATTTAGAGTTTAAAGAAGCTGTAAAAGGGGTAAACAAAACAATAAATTTTCCCTCTTACAAAGAATGTGCTTCTTGTCGAGGGACAGGAGATAAATCGGGCAAACTTTCAACTTGTTCAAGTTGTCAGGGGAGCGGAAAAGTTTCTACACAAAAGAGTTTCTTTTCTCTTACTACAACATGTCCTCAGTGCAAGGGAGCGGGGTCTGTTGTAGCTAATCCATGTGTGAAGTGTGCTGGAATAGGGAGGATTCGCGATAACCAGAAGCTGGAGGTCAAAATTCCTGCAGGAGTAGATGATGGAAGTGTTTTAAGGCTTACAGGTAAAGGTGAACAGGGAAGGAAGGGAGGTGGTCCCGGAGACTTATACATACATATCAACGTAAAACCTCATCAGTTTTTTAAACGGGAAATGCGGGATATAATTTTAAATGTTCCTATTACATGTATGGAGGCAATTTTAGGTGCTGAAATAAAAGTGCCGACAATTGAAGGTAGTGTAAAAATGAAAATACCCTCTGGTACTCAAAACGGTAAGATGTTTAGAATAAAGGGTAAAGGTATACCAGATCCAAGGCGCGGAGGTAGAGGAGATCAATTGGTAAGAGTATTTGTTGAAATTCCCGTGAACTTGAACCGAAAGCAGAAAAAAAATCTGGAGGATATTAGTCGTGATATTTCAGGGAATAGCTATCCTGAAAAAGAGAATTATTTTAGAGTTTTGAAAAACGTGCCGCTTGATTGATGAATTCTTTCTTTATTTTTTGTATGTTTTATATTATATCGGATAAAATAAATTGTGATTTCATTATTGAATGAATGGGTAAAGTTGTTTTAAAAATTGTGGCGAGATGGCGCAGATAAAAGCTTTTAAAGGTCTATTGTATAATGGTAGTAAAGTAGAAATAGATAAAGTTATTACCCCTCCATATGATGTTATAGGCGAAGAGATGAGAAGTTATTTTCATAATCTTTCTCCATATAATATTATAAAATTAATTCTGAATGATTCTGATTCTCCTTATAAAGAAGCTCGTAAGGTTCTCAATTCCTGGATAGAAAAAGAGGTTCTTGTTGCTGATACAGATGATGCCATTTATCTTTATCGGCAGGTATTTAATTACCGGGGTAAGTCTTATAACAGGTATGGATTTATTTCGCTTTTAAAGTTAGAGGATCCGGGAAGTGAAATCTTGCCTCATGAAAAAACTTATGAAGGACCCAAAAAAGACAGATTCAATTTATTAATAGAAACCGAAGCTAACCTGTCTCCTATTTTTGTTGCTTTTTCAGACAAAGAGAAGAGATTGTTGGATATATTTAAAAAAACAGAGCAAACTGAGGCTGTTTTTGATTTTGATTTTGAAAATGTAATACATTCATTCTGGAAAATTATAGACACAGATATTATTGATCAGTTTAAAGAAGTTTTATCCGACAAATATATTCTTATAGCAGATGGCCATCACAGGTATGAAGTGGCTTTAAACTATCGAAATCTTAGAAGAAAGGAAAATTCGGTTTCAAAGGAGGCGCCGTATGATTATGTTATGAGTTTCTTTGCACCGATAGAGCAAGAAGGACTTCTTATTTTACCAACACACAGACTGGTAAATTTAGAGGTAGAAATTTCTGTTATGTTGAATAAGCTTTCAGGATATTTTGAAGTCATTGTATGCGATAATAAGGAACAATTATTCAATGGTTTATGTCATCAAAAATATCCCAGTTTTGGTCTTTATGTGGAAAATAAATTCTATCTTTTAAAAATTAAGAAATCTGCAAATAATGACTTTGTAGATAAAAGTGATCCTTTATCGAAATTGGATGTTGTTGTTTTTCAGAATTTGATACTGAATAATATATTTAATTATCAAAGTGTTGTGAGTTATACTCAAAATGAGGATGAGGCTATAGAGCGGGTTAATAGCGGTGAGTTTAATGCAGCGTTTTTACTTAGAGCCACTTCTATGGAACAAGTTGTTGATGTAGCCGAGAAGAAATTATTGATGCCTCAGAAATCAACATACTTTTATCCGAAGGTTTTAACCGGACTTCTTATTCATAAATTTTGAATTGATATAAACCTGTCTTTGGCATATAATGAACAACCAATAATCAGTGATTTTTAATCTATAATTGATAACTTATTAATTTGCTATTATGTCATTTTGGGGGAAGCCTAAATATACTCTGGTAAGAATTGCTCGTAAAAGGGATATGCCTTCAGGACTTTGGAGCAAATGTCCTTCCTGCGGAGAGATTGTATTTAGAAAAAAAATCGAAGAAAACTTAAAAGTATGTTCTAAATGCGAGTACCATTTTACTTTAAGGGCTGCAGAAAGAATACGTTTGACTGTAGATAAAGGTTCTTTTCAAGAAATGGATAAGCATATTCTTTCGCTTGATCATTTAAATTTTCAAGGGCCTAAGTCTTATAAGGAAAAGTTAAAAGAAGAGCGGGAAAAGACTAAGATGAATGATGCAGTTATTACCGGTAAAGCGAAAATAAACAGTCTGGATCTTATTATTGGTGTTACAGATTCTCAGTTTATGATGGGTTCTATGGGGTGTGTTTTAGGGGAGAAAATTACGCGTGCAGCAGAGAGGGCTGTTGAAGAAAGATTACCATTAGTTGTCATATCCGGTTCCGGAGGTGGTGCCAGGATGCAAGAAGGAATGTTTTCTCTGATGCAGATGGCTAAAACTTCCGGTGCTTTAGGGAGACTTAAAGTAGAAAATTTGCCCTATATTTCTGTTCTTACAGATCCTACTATGGCGGGGGTTTTAGCAAGTTTTGCATCATTAGGAGATGTTTTGATCGCAGAACCCCGAGCATTAATTGGTTTTACAGGGCCTCGTGTGATTGAGCAGACAATCAGGCAGAAATTACCTAAAGGGTTTCAAACGTCAGAATTTCTTCTTGAGCATGGTCTTATTGATATGATTGTACATAGACAAGATTTGAAAGATACCTTAAGTTCTTTAATCGGGTATTTTACTTAAGGGTTTCCTAACTTCCATTTTTCCAGGATTTCGTAAGTTGGTCCTTTTGGTGTAAGAGTACTTTTAAATAATGTAATTTCACCAATTAATATTTCATCAAATTGAAAATATTCAAGTTCTGTTAATGATTTTGTTAAAATATGACCATTCTCCTTAGATTTAACGCGTGCAATGGTTAAATGAGGGTGAAATTCTCTGGAGTCTGTTTGAATATGGATTATGTTTAAGATATTTTTTACTCTCTCTTGGGTATCTTTTAATTTTGTTGCGCCTTCTTTTATTCCTATCCAGATTATATGGGGATTTTTTATGTTTGGGAAAGCCCCGATTCCTTGAGGTCTGATTTTAAAGCTTTCTATATTTTTCATTATAACCGGGATTTTTTTGTTTAAAGAGTCTATTTTACTAATATCTAAATTGCCTAAAAAATGCAGAGTTAAGTGTATATTTTTAGGTTCTACCAGTTTTAAATAAACGTTTAAGTTTTTAAAATTATTTTGAATTTCGGATATGCGAAACTGGGTTTGTTTATTTAACTCTATCGCTATGAAAGTTCTTAAAGTTTGCACAATTGTTCCAATAATAATTTTAATGCGGAAGAAGCAGCAATATGTTTTATCTCTTCGCGATTTCCTTTAAAATTGTATTTTTTAACAATTGTTTTTTCAACAGTGGCTATACCTATATATACTTCTCCGATAGGTTTGCCTTCTGATTTCAAAGGTCCTGCAACCCCGGTTATACTTATAGCTATATCTGAATCTGCTATAAATCTTGTGTTGATAGCCATTGCTTTTGCACATTCTTTGCTTATTGCACCATGCTTTTTAAGAAGTTTTTTGTCTATTTTAAGAAATTTTTCTTTTGCATGATAACTGTAGGGAATAAATCCTGTTTTAAAGAATTCAGAACTGCCAGGTGTATTTGTTAATATATGGGAAAGCAATCCCCCTGTGCATGACTCTGCAACAGAGAGAGTCAGTTTCTTAGCACGAAGCTTTTCTGCAATTAGATATCCCTGGTTTTCTTGGGTGTTTCCCTCTGACATAGTTTTATATTTTACAGGTTGTTTTCGTTATTGAAAATAGATTTCTTTTAGTTTAGAATAGGCAGATTATGAAGATAAAGGGAAAAGTTTGGAAATTTGGTGATGATGTTGATACGGATTTAATAATACCTGCTAAGTATCTTGTTACAACCGATGCAAAAGAATTAGGCAGTCATTGTTTGGAAAACATAAAACAGGGGTTCCCTGAAAGAGTTAATAAGGGGGACATTATTGTTGCCGGAAAAAATTTCGGTTCCGGATCATCACGGGAACATGCTCCCTTAGCAATTAAAGGAGCTGGTGTATCGGCTGTTTTAGCCGAGTCATTTGCTAGAATATTTTCTCGTAATGCAATAAACATAGGATTGCCTATTATAGAAATAGAAGAGATGAATAAATTTAAAGATTACGATTTAATTGAAATAGATTTTATAAACGGTAGGGTAAGAAATTTAAGTCAGGATAAAGAATATAAATTTCAAAAGTACCCCGAATTTTTACAGAATATCATAAGAGCAGGAGGTTTAATGAAATGGGCACAGAGAATGGTGTGAGGTCATATAATATTGCAGTAATATCTGGTGATGGCACTGGTCCTGAAGTTATTCAGGAAGGGATAAAAGTGCTTAATGAGGCAGGTTTGAGATTTAACTTTAAATTGAATTTTAAAGAATATGATTTTGGGGGAGAAAGATATTTAAAGACTCATGAAATATTGCTTGATTCTGATTTAGAAGAACTGAAAAAATATGACACAATATATTTAGGGGCGATTGGGCATCCGGATGTTGCGCCTGGGGTACTTGAGAAGGGAATTTTGTTAAAGACAAGATTTGCATTAGATCAATATATTAATCTAAGACCGGTTAAATTATATCCCGGTGTTGAGACTCCTCTAAAAGATAAGGGGCCTGATGATATCGATTTTGTAGTAGTAAGAGAAAATACAGAAGGCTTATATACAGGATGTGGCGGTTTTCTTAAGAAAGGTACTTCTGGTGAAGTTGCAATACAGGAATCTGTTAACACAAGATTCGGTGTTGAAAGATGTATTAGATTTGCGTTTGAATACACAAAAAAGAGAAATAAAGCTAAAAAGCTTACCCTTTGCGGAAAAACTAATGTTTTAACCTATGCTTTCAATTTATGGGAGAGGGCATTTAATGAAGTGGCAAAAGAATATCCTGACATTACTACAGATTATGCGCATGTTGATGCTACTTGTATGTGGATGGTTAAGAATCCGGAATGGTTTGATGTCATTGTAACCGACAATATGTTTGGAGATATTATAACCGATTTAGGCGCTATGATACAGGGTGGTATGGGTATTGCTGCCGGAGGTAATATTAATCCAGAGGGTGTTTCTATGTTTGAGCCTATTGGAGGTTCTGCTCCTAAATATACCGGTAAAAATATAATTAATCCTTTGGCTGCAATTTCAGCAGGAGCAATGATGCTCGAATATTTAGGGGAAGAAAAAGCAGCTTTAAAAATAGAGCAAGCTGTTATGTATGTTACAGCTAATAAGTTGAAAAGTTTATCGGCCGGTAAAATGGGCTATTCTACATCTGAAGTAGGTCAGATGGTGGCAGAATTTGTTGCTAAAGATAAAATTTGTTAGGGGGAAAAGAATGAAAGAATATAACGTTGCAGTTGCTGGGGCAACCGGTGTTGTGGGCCGAGAAATGATTAATGTTTTAGAAGAAAGTGGGTTTCCTGTTAAAAAATTGCTTCCTTTAGCTTCAGAGCGTTCTTTAGGTAAAGAGGTTAATTTTAAGGGAAACAAAATCAAGGTGGAACTTTTAGGTGAAGATTCATTTAAGGATATAGATATAGCGTTATTTTCTGCAGGAGCTTCTATTAGCAAAAAAATTGCTCCTTTTGCAGTTCAGTCCGGGGGTGTTGTGATAGATAATTCCTCGGCTTTTCGAATGGATAAAGAAGTTCCTTTAGTTGTGCCGGAGGTAAATCCCCAAGATGCATTTAAACATAATGGTATTATAGCTAATCCCAATTGTTCGACAATTCAAATGGTTGTTGTTTTGAAACCGATACATGATATGTTCGGGATAAAAAGGGTTATAGTCAGTACTTATCAGTCTGTATCTGGATGGGGGAAAGAAGCGGTGGATCAATTATGGAGTGAACTTGATGAAATAGTAAAAAATAGGCAGCCATTATTAAAAGAAAGAGTGGAAAAAGTACTTCCCCATCAAATAGCATTTAACCTGTTTCCTCACATAGATATATTCACAGACGATGGCTATACAAAAGAAGAACTTAAGATGGCTAATGAAACTAATAAAATTATGCATGCAGATTTAGGTGTTAGTGCAACTTGTGTGCGAGTGCCGGTTTTAATTTCTCATAGTGAGGCAATTAATATAGAATTAAATAAAAGTGCGACTCCTGAGCAAATAAAAGAAGTACTTTCTAATGCCTCGGGTGTTAAGGTTATGGACGATGTAGCTGAAAATATATATCCAATGCCGTTATATGCTGCCGGTTATAATCCATCATATGTTGGAAGAATCAGAAAAGATTCAACTATTGATAATGGAATCTGGCTTTGGGTGGTTTCAGACAATTTAAAGAAAGGCGCAGCTTTAAATGCAGTTCAGATTGCAGAATTACTGATAAAAGAAAAACAGTAATTTCTGAGTAGTCAATATCTGTTATGAAAGAAGATTTTATGCAGCCTCACCGTCCTCAATGGAAGTCAAGAGTTGGTTTCTTACTTGCAGCGTTAGGTTCTGCAGTTGGTCTAGGTAATATCTGGCGGTTTTCATACCTTTGTTATAAAAATGGTGGTGGAGCTTTTTTAATTCCTTATTTCTGTGCTTTAATTTGTGTGGGGATACCTTTGATGATTCTTGAAATTGGACTAGGGCATAAAATGAGAGGTTCGGCACCTATGAGTTTGGCAAAGGTAAACCCCAAGTGGGAATGGCTTGGCTGGTGGTCTGTTATGTTTGTCATGTTTGGAATAGTTCTTTATTATTCTGTTATTATATCTTGGTGTCTTAATTATTTGGTTTATTCTCTGGATTTAAAGTGGGGTTCAGACCCTAATGCGTTTTTCTTTAAGGATTTTTTATCTTTAACACGCGGGCCTTCTGAAATAGGTAATATACGTTCTAATATTTTAGGAGCACTTGCGATAGTATGGTTTATTAACTGGTTGATAGTATTTTTAGGAATTGAGAAAGGAATAGAACGAGCGAACAAAATTTTTATGCCTTTACTTTTTGTCCTGACAGCAATACTTGTTTTTTGGAGTGTAAAATTACCTGGAGCACGGGAAGGTATAAGAGTTTACTTAAAACCGGATTTTACGATTCTTTCTAAGCCTGGTGTCTGGATAGATGCTTTCTCTCAGATTTTCTTTACCTTAAGCTTAGGGTTCGGAATCATGATTGCTTATGCATCTTATCTTCCCAGAAAATCAGATATAGTGTTAAATGTGTATTGTATTGCGGTGTTGAATTGTATGTTTTCTTTTTTTGCAGGTTTTGCAGTTTTTTCAACCATTGGATATATGGCGTATCAAACCAATATGAATTTTAAAGATGTAATTCAAGAGTCCATTGGTTTGGCTTTCATAGCATATCCTAAAGCGATAAGCTTGCTTCCTTTTTTGCCTCAGGTTTTTGGTTTCCTTTTTTTCAGCACTCTTTTTATCGCCGGAATTTCATCTTCGATTTCAATTATTGAAGCATTTAACTCTGCTGTGGTAGATAAGTTTCATTTGAACAGAAAAACAGTTACAAGTGTATTATGCCTTTTGGGATTTTTAGGCTCGATAATATTTGCTACCGGAGGGGGATTATTCTGGATTGATATCGTAGATCATTTTCTTTCTCATTACGGATTGGTAATAGTCGGGATATTGGAATGTGTTCTTATTGCTTGGGTATATAGGGCTGAAAAATTAAGGCACCATATAGATCGTGTTTCGGATTTGAAAGTAGGAGTTTGGTGGAATGGAGTTATTAAATATTTGGTGCCGGGGATACTTTTAGTTATGTTGGTGAATGATGTTGTCTATGAAATCTTTAACCCTTATGGTGATTACCCTACGGTTGCGATTATATTAATAGGTAGAGATTGGCTGCTATATTCACTTGTTGCTGCTTTTATTATCGCAATGCGTCCCTGGAGAAAAGATATACATTTTAATGGTGAATAATCAATATGAGGAATCTTAAACTTATTCTTGAGTATGATGGTACAAATTTTATTGGTTGGCAAAGACAAAAGAAAGGCTCTAGTATTCAGGGTGAAATCGAGAGGGTTTTAGAAAAAATATTACATCAGGAAGTAAGATTGATTTCCTCTGGTAGAACAGATGCAGGAGTGCATGCTAAATTTCAGGTGGCTAATTTTAAAGCCCGGAGTTTAATCTCTGCGCAAGATATCAGAAGAGCATTAAATTCATTATTGCCTAAAGATATCAGAATAAAAAAAGCAGAAGATGTAGAAGAAGATTTTCACGCTCGTTTCTGTGTTCAAAGTAAGATTTATAAGTATCATATCTATTTAGGAGAGCATGTGTCTCCGTTTATATCCAAGTATGTATGGCATGTGCCTTTTGAGCTAAATTATTCCGTTATATTAAAGGAAATGAATTGTCTTTTAGGCTGGCATGATTTTGCTAAATTTCAAGCTGTGGGGAGCAGGATAAAGAATACATCCAGGTGTATTAGTAATGTGGGTTTTAAAAAAAGTGGTTATTTTTATGAATTTACAATAGAGGCTAATGGTTTTTTGTATAAAATGGTTAGGTTAATTGTAGGTACGTTGATTGAGGTGGGAAGGGGTAAATTTGATAGTGGCAGAATTGCTTCATTGCTTAGGGGGGACGATGTTAAAAGAGGTTCTGTAGCTCCTCCTCAAGGTTTATTTTTATGGAAAGTAATTTATTGAAAAAAACGGCTGCATTTTATCTTCAGGTTTTCCTTATAAAAATGGGGTGGAAGCGCTTCTGGGAAGGCATATATTATAGCAAAATGTTGGAATATCAGCTTGTTCTTAAGGAGTTTGATTTTGCTAAAAATTGTAAAGTTCTTGATGTTGGCCCGGGGAAGAGTTTTCTACCCTTTTATTGGATTTTTAGAGGTCAAGAAGTATGGCTGGTGGATAATGGGCAATTCTATCCTGATTTTGATAAATATTATCATAAAGTTATGAAGCAGAAATTTTCATCCTTGAAAGAAAAAATAAGTATAATTTGGGGTAATTTTTTAGAAATTGATTTTCCAACAAATTATTTTGATATTATTTGTGCTATCTCAACACTGGAACATTTCCAGTCTTCAGATGATATAAAAGCAGTAATGAGGTTAGCTTCTCTTCTAAAAAAAGGGGGCAAATGCATTATTAGTCTTCCTTTTTCTCAAAGCGGAACTAAAGAGTCGATTCTGACAGCAGATGAAGGAGGATATTCCTATTTTCAAAGAGATTATGATTTAAGTTGCGTTTATGCCAGAATTATAGAACGTGCGGGTTTAAAGTTAAAATATTTTACTATAATCGGCGAAAGATTACCTTGTTTAGGAAAGATTTTCTTTTTTCAAAAACCTTTGTCTAATTTTAAGCCTTTTTGGACAATTTTTTTGACAAGTCTATTTTGGAAAGTTTATTATAAAGGAAAGACAAAAGAAGTAAAACAGTTTAAATATCCTGGTGTAATAATATTAGTTCTTGAAAAGTAATGAAGATAGAAAAGATATCAATAGTTATACCGGCTTTTAATGAAGAAGAAAGCCTTGTTCCTCTATTAATCGAAATAAATAATTTGTTTAAAAAGCTGCAATATCAATATGAGGTGATAGTTATAGATGATGGAAGTTGTGATTCTACCTGGGATGTTATCCTTGATTTTTCCCGTAATTCAAGCGGAAATATCAAAGGAGTACGTTTAATAAAAAACTATGGACAGACGGCTGCAATTCAAGTTGGTTTTAAGGAGTCTTGCGGTGATGTTATAATTGTGATGGATGCTGATGGGCAGAATGATCCTAATGATATTGGTTATCTCATAGCCGAAATTGAGAAAGGTTATGATATTGTCAGTGGTTGGAGACATCAAAGAAAAGACTTTTTTTTAAGAGTAATAATGTCTTGGATGGGAAATTTTTTAGTCAAAAAAATTAGTGGGCTTGATTTGCATGATGTTGGATGCAGTCTTAAAGCATATAGAAAAGAATATATTAAAGATGTAAAGCTTTTAGGTGAAATGCATAGAATATTGCTGATATATTTGGCTGAAAGGGGAGCGCGTGTTAAGGAATTAAAAGTTAATCATAGGAAAAGAATAAATGGTAAATCTAAATATGGTATGGGTAGAGTGGTGAAGCTTGTTATGGATTTGATATTGTATAAGTTTTTTACCAAGTTTGCTTCTAAGCCAATCTATATGTTCGGAGGATTAGGGTTTTTTAGTATTCTTTTTTCTTTTTTGTTAGGGTTGTTTGTAATTTATAGAAAAATTGCATTTCATGGGGCTTGGATCAGCCCTTTGTTTTTTATCTCTGTAACATTTCTTACAGTAGGTATTATTTTTATAATGTTAGGTATACTGGCTGAGCTGCTGGTCAGGATATACTATCAAACTCAATACGAGCTTCCTTATCAGGTGAAAGAGAAAGTAAATTCTTAAATAATGTGCGGTATACTGGGTGTAACGGGGCAGAATATTAAAGAAGATAAGGAGAGATTTGACGGGGCTCTTGATTTGTTATTTCATCGTGGTTCTGATGAAAAAGGAAGTTTCTACGGTGAAAATTTTATATTTGGTTCTCAACGTTTGAAAATTATAGATTTTAAGGATGGACAACAGCCTCTTTCGAACGAAAACAGGGATTTAGAAATAGTATTTAACGGTGAAATATATAATTATCTGAGATTAAGAGGTGATTTAGAAACTAAAGGATATCGTTTTAAGTCTAATACAGATACAGAAGTGATTCTACATCTTTACGAGGAAGAAGGGATAGAGTGCCTTGGGCATCTTGAAGGTATGTTTGCATTTGCAATATATGATAAAAGAAGAAAGATCTGTTTTTTAAGTAGAGATAGGTTCGGGATAAAACCGCTTTTTTATTGGACTGATAAAGAAAAACTTATTTTTTCTTCTGAAATAAAGCCTATTTTAAAAATATTGGGAAGGAAACCTGCTGTATCTATTGAAGCTTTAAATCTATATTTTTGGCTGGATTATGTTCCTTCTCCTTATACGATATATCAGGGTGTTCAGTCTCTTTTACCCAGTCATTATCTGGTTTTTTCTAATCAAGGGGTAAAGCGTAATAAATATTATAATTTGGAGATAAATGAATTTAAAAAAACAACTATTAAAGAAGCTGTTGTTTCGGTTAGAAGTGTTTTGGGGGAGAGTGTTAAAAGGCATCTTGTTTCTGATACGGAAGTGGGATTGCTTTTAAGCGGGGGTATTGATTCCAGTATTTTAGCATATGAGATGTCGCGTAATCTTAATGAATTTAAAACATTCAATATGGGTTTTAAAAATTCCGGATATGACGAGTCTAAATATGCAGATATTGTTTCGAAGCAGTTTAATTCAGAACATAAATCAAAAGAATTTCCATCATTAGAGAGCATGCGTGATTTGGAAAAAATTGTTTCTTGTATGGAACAACCGTTTGCAGACCATTCAGTAATACCAACGTACTTAATATCTGAGTTTTCTTCTGATTATCTTAAAGTTGTTCTTGCAGGAGATGGCGGAGATGAAGTGTTTTTAGGATATCAGACTTATATCGCTCATAAATTGTTTAATTGGTTTCAATTTATACCTAGGAATCTTCGAAGAGAAATATTAAAAGCCATACTTGTTTTCTTACCTAAATCCGATCGTTACTTCAGTCTGGATTTTTGCCTGGGAAGATTATTAAGGTCTCAAAGTAGGCAGGATATTAAAAGGCATATTCACTGGATGGAAAGTTTTGGAGAGGAAAGAAAAGTTTTACTCGGATCGGCATATAGAAATATTGAAGAACAATATTTGAATTTTACAGAAAGTACCTTTATTACAACAGACAATCTTATGGGCCGAATTCAACAATTTGATATTTTTACATATCTTAGTAATGATATTTTATACAAGAGTGATTTTGCCGGGATGATGAATTCACAAGAGGTAAGAGTTCCTTATTTAGATCATAAAGTGGTTGAACTCGGACTTTCTTTACCGTATGAGTTTAAATTGAAAGGTTTAAGAGGAACAAAATATGTTTTAAAACGAGCATATCGAGATGTTTTGCCACGCAGTGTATTAATGAGGAAAAAAATGGGTTTTAGTTTACCTACGGCAAGCTTATTTAGAAAAGAACTAAAAAGTTTGATGCTGTCTTTTATTGAAGATAAAAATATGGGGGATTATTTAAATGTGGATTATATAAAAAAAATATTTAATGAGCATTTGCGTCATGAATCAAATAATCGTAAAATGCTTTGGAATATTTTAATATTTTTTCTTTGGTATAAAAATAATGAAACTAAATAAATATTTTCTATTATTGGTAATGTTTTTTGTGATTTATTCTATCGTGGGTAGCTTAATCATTAAAAGCGATGACCATCTTTCAACGACTGATGCTCCTAATCATGCAGTTTTTTGTCTGCGGGACTATCAGAACACTCTAGAAGTGTTTAGAGATATAGATATTAATTTTTTGAAAAATATACAGCGTTTAAAAGATATATTTACAAAAGGAGTTATTTACTGGCCAAAGTTTGTATATTTAACATCTTTTCCTTTAATGTATTTTTCAGAATCAACGGTTGCCGCATTAAAGATTACAAATGTTTTTTATCTATTTTTATTAATGGTTTTCAGCTACCTTTTAACTTTAAAACTGGGAGGGAAGAGGAATGAAGGAGTTTGGGTTGCATCTTTAATGCCTCTTTATCCTTTTATTTCTAAATCTATTTCAAGTTACGGTTTGGATTTTCCTCTTACTGTGAGCGTGGTGATATTCTTATATCTGTTGTTAAAAACCGAAGGCTTTAAAAACACGTTTTATTCTTTACTTTTAGGTTTAATTTTAGGAATATCTACTCTTATTAAAGGACAGGTTCTTTTATTCGTATCAGCTCCTTTATTAGTTTATTTCATAAATTCTGTTATCAGAGAAATCAAGGGGAGGAAGGATTTAATATCTATATTTGTGATATTTGCTAATCTAGTGATATTTGGTATATTTTCTTTTCAAATAGGTAGTTTATGGTGGGGGGGTAAATTAGATGAAATATTGCTTTCTTTTGGAGAACATGTGGGTAGCGGAATTAAACACCTGGAAAGTTATCCTCAGGAGGCTTATGGCAGTCTGAGTTATTATTTTTTTTACTTTAAATATTTATTTTTAAAAGGTTTAGGTCCGTTACTTATGATTATTACAGGTGCGTTTTGCTTAAGATATATTTTTGTTTTTAAAGATAAGGGGAAGAGGATTTTATTAGTTTGGGTATTGGTGCCGTTTTTTATTTTTTCAGTTTTGTTAGTAGTACATCAGCTAAGATTTATAATGCCGATTGTGCCTGCAATGGGCATAATGACTGTTTTAGGTTCCAGGTTTCGAAAAAATAGTCTAACTTTTATTCTGAGATTTATAATGCTATCTTTGGCATGTTTCCAGTTGTTTCTGTTATTTGGCGGTATTAACAAAGGGCGTTTCCGTAGTTTGTTTAGTTTTGATGGAGATATGATATTAAATAAGGACAATCCGAATGCAAGTATAGCTGAATATTTTATAAATGAATTAAAAAATAATTTTTCAGAAGATATATATAAAGTTGTAATAATAAGATTTGCTGATATAGAAGACGGTCCTATGGGGCTGCAGTTTTGGATAGAAAATAAAGGCTACCAGCATGGAGTCAGGTTGATAACTCATGATATATTCGATCAATGGAATGCAGCATATCAATGGTTAAGCGAAGAAGGTAAGTATATGATACTATTTATAGGAAATGAAGAATTTAATTTTGACAATAAAGATCTTTGGGATAAAAACGAGATTTTAAAAATTGGTAAGCAATGGATGCCTAGGTTTGAAGCGTTCAAAAACTGTTCGCAGACAAAGGAATTATTAGATAGCATATTGCCTGTTGTTAAGAGTAATTCTAATTATGTCTCAAGTTTTAGCTGCGAAGATTATTATTATTGTGAAATTTATGAATATAGCAATGTTCAACAATCTTATTGAAGCAGATTCTCATGATACTGTGCTTGTAATGATTCCTACATGGTATCCTTGGATACCTCCTATGGGGTTGGCGTATGTAGAGAGTTATTTAAATCATAAGGGGTATAATTCTCTGGTGTATGATTTTAATGCTAAGCTTTATAACTCTGCTTGTGAAGAAGGTAAGAAGTTTTGGGATATAAGTACAATAAGCGCATTGCCTTTATCAGAAGTAGTTAGAAATATAAGTGAAAAATTTTCGGAGGAAATAGATAGGTTGGCTGGGATTTTAACAGAAAGACCGGAATCTATTATAGGTTTTTCAGTCAATTTGTTAAGTATTCATATCGCAAGTTCTATTGCTCAAAAAATTAAGAGTAAAAATGCTAAGAAATTAATAGTTTTCGGAGGCCCTGGTTGTTTTTGGAGTTATGACAGGGATGTGGTTCCCTTAGGGGTAGTAGATGTATTTGTAGTGGGAGAAGGGGAATTACCTTTTTATGAAGTAGTGGATAATTTTTATAAAGGGCTTGATTCATCAAACATCAAGGGTATTGTGATATATAAAGATGGGAAATTAAAAGATAATACTCCGGCTAATCCTGTTTTAGATTTAGATGAAATACCGTACCCGACATTTGAAGATTTTGATTTAGATGACTATGGTCAGGGTGAGCAGCAGGCCACATTACCGATAGGTGTAAGCAGGGGTTGCATTTCAAAATGTACTTTTTGTGTTGATCATGTAATGTGTAATCCTTTCAGAATGAGAAGTCCTGAGCATGTAATTAAAGAGATGGAATATCATATTTCTGTTAACGGTATTAATAATTTTTCTTTTAATGATTTGCTATGTAACGGTCATCTTGGCAAGCTTGAAAAATTGTGTGACCTAATTATCAAAAGGGGTTTAAAGATTAAATGGGGTAGTTATGCTGTAGCACGAGGAGATATGCATCTAAGGCTTTTAAATAAGATGAAACAGGCGGGATGTGAGACTATTTGCTATGGGATAGAAAGCGGTTCGGATAAGATTTTAAAAATAATGAGCAAGATCTATAATTCATCCGATGCTGAAAAAGTTTTACGTCTGACGCATAAAGCGGGAATAAAAGCAACATTCAACATAATTATAGGTTATCCTGGTGAAAGTAAAAAAGAGTTTAAGGAAACGCTTGATTTTGTTAAAAGAAATAAAAAATATATAACCAGTATAATAAATGTGTCTACGCTTTTTATAAATCCTACAGCGTCTTTAGGAACTAATCCTGAGAAATTTAACATATATTTCCCTAAGCATCCTTCAGCATTTAGAATGGTGACATTGAAAAAACTTTTCATTCCTCGGTACTATAAAATATTTGGAGTAAATAAACCTGTTCTAGAATTGCAAGGTATTGATTTTTCAAATTTTGTAGATAGTAATGGAAATACAAAACCTGAAAGACTAAAAAGATTAATAAAGGTTCTTAAACTTATCCATAGATTGGATTTGGTAAAATATGACCCAATTATAAACGTTTATCCTACGGAGAACAAAAGTGTTAAAAAGGCTATTAAAAATCTTAAAGAGCGCTGTAGTTTAACTTTTAAAGAAGTATCTTTAAAATGTGATTTTTTGGGTTTTGCTGCAATTTATCATAAAAACAGGATTATAAGTTCTGGTTCCGGTTTAAATGTAGCTTTTAGAATAGGTGAAGAATGGTATGATACTTCTTGTTATTCTTGGGATATTAAGAAAATCCGATCCAATGTTTTAAAAGTTTCTATTGCAATGGATGATATAGGAATAAAGCAGATGTGGACTTTTAAGTTTAACAAATTGGGATTGTTTTGGAAAATAAATGGGTTTTTTAAAGAGAAAGACAACTCGCCTGATGAAATAAAATTAGGTTTACATGCTTCAACTTTATATAAATACTGGTTATCTCATCATTATGAAGGGGAATTTCCTGAACTTAATAATGAAGAATGGAGGTGTTTGCAATTTAAGCATATAAAAGAAGTTTCTGTTTTAGTTGATAAAGATGAGGATGCTGATGTTGGTAAAATTGTGGTGAATAAAATAAAAAGCTCAGAACCTTTTTCTTTACGGTTGGAGAATCCCCTAAAACAATATAATTTTAGATTCTTAGCGTTTCAAAATTTGAGATCTAAACTTTACAGAAAAAACAATTTTAATGTTGATTTATTTATAAAATTTGAAAAAACAATTGGAAATACTAAGCTTCTTAAAAAATATTTTATAGATAATATTAAATCCGAAAGATTGTATGTTGCTCGTAAAAACAAGGAGTTTTACATCAAAGTGCAAAGGGATGATGTTAAGTTGTATTATAAAGAAAATGAATTAACTTCTTCATATGGTGGCAATGTTTTTTTTCGTATTAATGGTGAGATTTTTGACACAACAAATGCTAAACGAGATGTTTTGGTTAAAAGTAAATTTATACAATATAAAGTGGAATGGGACAATACACCTTTAATATTACTTTGGGGTATGTGTTTAAATGAAAATAAGATGTTTTGGAATTTTGAAATCACCTCTCAAAAAAAGTTAAAATTAGAAGAGATTCGATTTGGTATCTTTTTAAATAAGGACTATGTTAATTGGTATGCAGGTGCATTTAGAGGCATATTACACACAATGCCGGAAAATGAAGGGCTGTTGATACCTTTAAGAAAATTTATAGGTAATAAAATATGTATAGAACCGGTTAATAAACACTTGCCGTCTGTAACTTACTTTAAACCAAAGAAAGTTGGTTTTTTTCAAGTAGGGATTAATGATTTAAATTTGGGAGGGGGAAAATGTATCAGTACTGTCATAGAGAATATATCGCTTGATAATTGTAAACCCTTAAAATTTAGTTCCAAATTTGAATTCAAAAGATGAAAAAAAGAATTTTTATTTGTTTATTATTGTTGCTTGTGTTAGTTTCAACCGCGCGATATATTCGCAGGGCTCCCAAGAGAGATTATTCTGATTTTCATGTAGTGTATTCTACGGCTCAAAGATTTATCCAGGGAGAAGAAATTTATACATTTGAGGGGGATGTTTCTTATTATAAATATCCTCCTTTTTATGCTTTTTTAACATCTTTTCTGGCATTTTCAAGTGAATTTAAAGCAGCTGTTCTCTGGCACTTTTTAAATTGGATATTTTTATTTTTAATTTTTTTCTCTTGGTTAAATATACTTGATTCTAAGAAAAGGATTTTAATTTCAATGCTGGTTTTTATATTCAGCTTCCGTTTTATTTTGGAAAATATGGATCAGGGGCAGGCAAATATATCATTTTTAGCGTTTAGTAGCATTGCTTTCTATTTTTATTTTAAAGGAAAACGAAATATATCTGCTTTGTTTTTAGCCGTTTCCATTCTTTCAAAATATCTTTCCATTGTATTTATACCATTTTTTATTAT
Organism: Candidatus Saelkia tenebricola; assembly: GCA_030765145.1. GTDB lineage: Bacteria > Omnitrophota > Gorgyraeia > Kaelpiales > Kaelpiaceae > Saelkia > Saelkia tenebricola. The sequence goes on from JAVCDA010000046.1 coordinate 32,726, forward strand.
ACGAAAAGAGTATAAATATGCATTGAGGACTTTGGTGTTTTTAGTAATATTATATTTTTCCCCGGTTATTCTAACAGGTGTGGAAAGAATGTATCATTTGATGATGCAAAATATACAATTTTTATTTAGCAGTTCTTTAGATAATTATTCGATTACTTGTTATCCCAATCAGTCTCTTTTAGCGGCTTTAAGAAGAATGTTTTCTTTAAATCAGTGGTATCCTACCCAGGTGTATGCTTTGTCGGATAAAACTATCTCCTTTATATTTTTTATGGCAAGTTTCATTCTGTTATTTTTAGCATATATACCAAGACGGGATATAAGGATTAATATAGGGTTGATTTCAGGCTTAATTCCGCTTTTAAATCCCAATGGCTGGAAGAATTCGTTTATTTGGCTTATTGTACCTAGTATGATTTTATTTCAGCAGATATTTGAAAAAAGAGTAAAGAATAAATTCTTAATAACAATGGTTATCTTGTCATTTGTTTTTACCTCATGTACTAGTGAATTCTTTGTTTATTGGTGGGCGAAAGATTGGTTTGAAATTTATTCGTTTGTTACTTATGGTGCATTATTCCTATATTTTGCATTACTAAAATTTAATCTTAGCAATAAAATCATATCTGAGAAATAGAGGTTTTCCAGAACCAGATTCATTGCATATTTTGAATTGACTTGGCTAATCTAATGGTGCATTATTAGATTATGTTGCAAAGAAGCAGCAATTTGAATTTTGGTTTTCAAAGCAACTCGTATTTTTCAGAGTTGCTTTTTTGTTTTTAAGGAGGATTAAAAATGAGTGATGCAGGAAAAACAAAAGCAGAGATTATAAATGAGTTGAATAGGTTGCGTCGGAAGATTGCTAGATTTAAGAGGATGGAAGTTGGTTTTAGAAAGACAGAGAAAGAGTTAAAAGAAAGCGAGAAGCAATATCGTCAATTAGCAAAAACTTCTATGGAAGCTTCTGCTATTTATGGGGAAGGTAAGATCTTAGCAGCAAACCAGAAATTTGTGCAGATGTTTGGGTATAAAAAATCAGAATTAATTGGGATGGATATTTTAAATTTGTTTGCACATGAATATCGAAATTCGGTAAAGAAAAATATTTTTTCTGAATATAAAAAGTTATATCAGGTAGTTGGTCTTAAGAAAGATGGCCCAAGTTTTATAGCCGAGATATATACATATAAAAGATGCAAAGCAAGAGTCATTGTGATTTGTGATGTCGTTGGGCAAAAGGAAAAAGGAGAAGAATTTATTGAATTTAAAACTATATCTGATGTTGCTCAATATGGTGCTGCTATTGTAGATATTAGCGGTAAGATTGTGTATCTCAATAAATCGTTTGCTGATATGCATGGATATAAAGAGAGAGAGCTTGTCGGCAAACATTTTTCTGTGTTACATTCTAAAAATCAAATGAGACGGGTTAATGAATTGTTCACTATGATTAAAAAAAGTCAGGGGTATGCTAATGAGAAAGTGGGGCATATTAGAAAAAACGGAACTGTTTTTCTAACTTCAATGAGTGGGAGCCTTATAAAAGATGATAAAGGAATCCCGGTTTTTATGGCTGCTACAGCTGTTGATATATCAGAAGATAATAAGGTAGAGAGGGTTCTTCAGGAAGAGCGGGTACAGCTTCTTTCGATATTTGATAGCATTGATGAGGTGATTTATGTGGCAGATCCGGTTACTTACCGTATTCTTTATATGAACAAATATTTTGAAAATATATTGGGTAAAAATTCTGTAGGCAAATTGTGTTATCAGGAATTTCAAGGTTTAAAACAGCCGTGCAATTTTTGTACCAATAAGATAATTTTACGGAAAAAAGATGAGCCGTATAGATGGGAATACTACAACCCTTTTTTAAACAAGCATTATGCCATAGCCGACCGTATTATAAAATGGTCTGATGGGAGAGATGTGAGATTTGAAATTGCAATGGATATAACCAATCTCAAAAAAGCAGAAGAAGAAGTGCGGAGAGAGAAAGAGTTTGCGGAAGCTCTTATTGAAACAGCACAGGTTATTGTATTGGTTTTGGATCCCAAGGGGAAAATTATCAGTTTCAATCCTTATATGGAGGAATTGTCTGGATATACGATAGATCAGGTTCGCAATAAGAGTTGGTTTAATACGTTTTTGCCAAAACAGGATAGAGTCAAAACACGTCGATTATTCTTAAAATCAATAGACGGTATTCAGACTAAAGGCAATATAAATGCTATTATTATTAAGGATGGTAAACGGCGGCATATAGAATGGCATGATAAAACTCTCAAAGATAAACAAGGTAAGACAATTGGTTTATTAGCTACCGGTTATGATGTTACTGAACGCAGAGAAGCAGAAAGGGTATTGATAAAATATAAGGATGGGTTGGAGCAAGCTGTTACGAGAAGGACTCAAGAATTAGTAAAAACTCAAAAAAAACTCGAAGATGCAAAACGTCTTTCTGATATCGGTATGCTTGCTGCTACGGTTGCGCACGAGTTGAACAACCCCCTAGGTGTTATAAAAACAGCGGTTTTTAATATAAGGAGAAAAGTAGAGTCTCGAGTTATAGATACTCATCTTCTAAATATAGAGAAGAAGATTTCAGAAAGCGTACGTATTATAAATAATCTTTTAAGTTATTCTCATATAAAAATTCCGCGGTATGAAAACATAGCGGTTCTTAAGATATTAGAGGAATGCCTTATTCATTGCAAGGAAAGGTATTCGAGGTTGAATTTAAAAATTAAAAAGGATTACAGTTGTAAGGAAAATAAAACTATTGAAGCAGACTCTCTTCATATGAACGAGCTTTTCTCAAATATTTTGGAAAATTCTTTTCAGTCTTTTAATAATAAAAATGGGAGGTTAAGTATAATTGTCAATTGTGATAATAAAATGAATGAATTTAATATGGTTGTTAAAGATAACGGAAAAGGGTTAAGTAAAAAAGATTTATCAAAAGTATTTGAACCATTTTTCACAAATAAAGCAAAAGGGATAGGTTTAGGTCTTACGGTGTGTAAAGAGGTTGTAGCCCTTCATAAAGGAACAATAAGTATCTCAAGTAAAGAAGGAGTAGGTACAACTGTTTTTGTAAGTTTGCCGATTAGTAAAAAGAGTTGATAAAAGGTTTTATAAATCTGAATTATTAATCAGATTGAATTTTTCTCATATCTATGTTATTAAATTAACCATGCGCCTGTGGCTCAATTGGATAGAGCGGCTGGCTACGGACCAGTAGATTGGGGGTTCGAGTCCCTCCAGGCGTATTTTCTGGTGATAATAAATTGTTAGTTGAAAATGGATGATAAATTCTATATGCAACAGGCTCTCAATGAAGCTTTAAAAGCTCTTGAGGAAGACGAGGTTCCGGTAGGGGCAATTATTGTATATCAAAGCAAGATAATTGCTCGCTCATATAATCAAGTTAGACGTCTTAAAGACCCTACAGCTCATGCAGAAATCTTAGCGATTACTCAAGCCGCCAGTTTTTTAAACTATGAGAGATTGAATGGCTGTAAAATCTATGTTACAATCGAGCCGTGTGTAATGTGTGCTGGAGCTTTAATATTATCCAGAGTGGATAAGTTGATATATGGAGCTTCCGATAACAGGCAGGGAGCTTTTGGTTCTTTACTTGATATTACAAAGTATAAAGATACTCATCACAAGATAAAGGTAAAAAGTGGTATTTTAAGAGAAGAATCTGCTTCTTTGATTCAGGATTTTTTCAAAGAAAAGAGGTCTTCTCTTCAGTAGGTTTGTTTTTGTTAGACATGGAGAGGTGGCTGAGTGGCCGAAAGCAGCCGCCTGCTAAGCGGTTGGCCTTCTAAAAGGGGGCCCCCGGGTTCAAATCCCGGCCTCTCCGTTTTGCAAAGTATGCGAAGAAATTTCAAAGGAAATTTCAAGCGATTACACGGGGATGGTTTTATTGTTCGGAACAATTTGACTGATTTGTTGTTTTGTATTAATGTTTCTAAAACAGTAGATTTTTAAAAGATAGATATGAGCTATTTAGTTATTGCCAGAAAATGGAGACCTCAAAAATTTGAGGATATAGTTGGGCAAGAACATATTGTCAGGGTCTTGCAGAATGCAATTAAATTAGATAGAGTTTCTCATGCTTATCTTTTTGCAGGTCCCAGAGGGGTAGGTAAAACTACAACTGCCCGTGTTTTGGCTAAAGCGCTTAATTGTGTTGAAAAACCAACTCCTGTTCCGTGTCTGGAGTGTATCAATTGTAAAGAAATATTCAAGGGGATAAGTTTAGATGTTTTAGAAGTTGACGGAGCATCTAATAGAGGTATTGAACAGGTTCGCGATTTAAGAGAAAACGTAAAGCTTAAACCTGCCCATGGGAGGTTTAAAATTTATATTATTGACGAAGTTCATATGCTCACAGAACCTGCATTTAATGCTTTGCTTAAGACGCTTGAGGAGCCGCCTGAGCATGTTAAGTTTATTTTTGCAACTACTCAGCCTAATAAAGTTCCAGCTACTATTTTATCGCGGTGTCAAAAATTTGATTTTAGACCATTGTCGGTTTCGATTATTCAAGAAAAGTTATCTCAGATTTTAAAAGAGGAAAAAATAAAATTTCAACAAGAGGCTATATTGGCAATTGCTGAGGCAGCAGATGGGAGCTTAAGAGATGCAGAATCTTTATTAGATCAGTTTATCTGTGTAAGTCAGGATTCCTCGATAGACATTCAGATAGTTGATGAATTTTTGGGAGTTATTAACGTGGGGGTTGTAGATAAATTAATTCAGGGATTAATAGAATCTGATGAAAGAAATGCCCTTTTGATATTGGAGAGGTTAATTGCAGAAGGAAAAGAAGTTTCAAATATTGTAGAAAATCTCATTAAATATTTTAGGTCTATAATGCTTGTTAAAATCTTGCATCCTGATGAAATTCCTTCTGGGGTGTTTAATGAGAATTTAAATAAAATAGAAGAACAAGGTAGACAGCTGAGCAAAGAGGAGATTCTCTTTGCACTTGATCTTTTAACGGATATTCAGGATAGAGCGAGATTTTCTTTTTCTCCTCGCGTTTTAACAGAGCTGGGAATTTTAAAGATATGCAATAGGTCTAAGTATCAGATTTTCTTTGATTCGGTTGATGAAGTTAAAAAAGAGGTTAATAATACATCTAAAGTTAATCCTGTGTTTAAACAAGCAAGTAAGGATTTAAAAATTAATACGGATAAAGCGATACCGAAGATTGATAAAGAATTGGAGAAAAAAGAATCTCAAGATTTATTCCAGGAAATAAAGCAAATATGGCCTGAGCTTATTAAAGCTCTGGGGCAAAAAAGAATGTCTTTAGCATCTTGTTTGTCGAGTGCAAAGGTTGCATCTTTTCAAAATGATATTTTGATGCTTGAAATTAATTCAGATTCAAACTTACAATCTGAAATATTGGAAGATAGAGACTGTAAAAAACTTATCGAAGATTTGATTCGTGATAAATTAGGTAGAAACGTAGGAGTAAAGTGTCAAACAACAAAACAGGGTTTTTCAAAGAAATCGGATAAGGTCCAGGCAATATTGGATAATCCGAAACTCAAAAAAATTTCCTCAATGCTTAATGCGAAAGTGCTTAAAGTAATACCTAAAGATGAAGGTTGAATTGCTCAATCAATTAGTTGAAGAATTCTCAAAATTCCCCGGTGTGGGTAGAAAGACTGCAGAACGTTTTGCTTTTCATATTTTAAACTTAGAATCGAGTAAAATCCAAGGTTTAATAAATTCAATTCAGGAAGTAAGAGATAAGATAAAACATTGCAAAATATGCAATAATTTAACTGAATATGAAATTTGTAACATATGTCAGGATAGTCATAGAGACAATACAATTATATGTATTATCGAAGAGCCCAAAGATTTAATTGCCATTGAAAAAACAGGTTGCTATAGGGGGAGGTATTTTGTTCTTTTAGGAGCCCTTTCTCCTTTAGACGGTATAGGTATAAAGGATATCAAAGTTAAAGAGCTTCTTATTCATCTTAAATCTCACCCTGAAATTAAAGAGTTAATTATTGCTACAGATGCAGATGCAGAAGGAGCAGCCACAGCACATTATCTCGCTGATGTTCTTAAACCATTGGAGATGAAAGTTACCCGAATAGGTTTAGGTCTTCCCGTAGGAGCAGATTTGGAATTTATAGATAGAAATACTTTAGAAGAAGCGTTAAAAGGAAGAAGAGAAATATAAATATCTAAGGGGTTTTTCACCTCAATATCCCTGTGCGAGTACTTTAAGAGAGATTTCGTAAAAGTGTATTCTTATTAAAACTTTAATAAAAGTTACACCCGATATGTTAATTATTGTTGCTATTTTACATTTGTTCTGAAAATTCAGTAATTTTCTCCTAATTCCCTCTTATTTTAAGGCTAAAAATTTATATTTTTTAGTTGTTATTTGGCACGAAAATTGAATGTTATATGGTGAAAATAAAGGAGGTAGCGAAATGAAGGTAAAATTTTACAAGATTCAAAAGAAAAGACTGGGCGGTGAAGACGTTGTAGTGATTTACACTAAGGGTGCCTTTAGCGGTATGCTGGAGGTTAGAAATAATGAATTATCTTTCAATGGCAAGAAAGATGAAGAGCTTATGGATATTCTATTCCAACCTTACCATATGCCAATAGCCGGTACTAAGGGGAAGAATGTACGTGATAAGTTACTTTTGCCTGGTACCCCCCAGCATCTTGAGGCAGTTAGAAGAAGCTGCTGGAATCATGGCTACATAGCAGAAATGGAGGAGAGTTAAAAATGCATAGTATAATATTTGCAAAAGATGTTTTACCAAAACAGGATGTGAGGGAGGTGAGAATTACCGAAAAGGTAAATAAAGAAGGCGTTTTTGTTTATTCGCGTAGAAGAAGTTTTTATCAAGTAATAGATAATGAGGGCAAAATTCCCGTATATGAAACTGATGTAAAACCGGAAATGTATATATATAAGAATATCCAAGATAATAGGAAGTTTTTCCGCTGGAAGGTTAGAGGAGTTGTAAAATTGCCTCAAGGGAGAAAAACAGCGTCTCTTTTAGCCTATGAACATTCTTTTTGGATGTTTATTAAAGATCAGCCGTCGTAATTGTTCTATATCTCTATGTTAAATCCCGGTTATAGATTTGCTATTTTGTATTGCCTAACATATAATAATTGTGATATCTATCTTAAATCATGAAGAACGAAGATGTAGCAAAAATTTATTCTAAATATGTTATGAATACCTATACCCGTATGCCTCTTTCTCTTGCAAAGGGTAAAGGGTCTCGGGTTTGGGATTTAGAGCAGAACGAATATCTGGATTTTTTCCCGGGATGGGGTGTATCGGTTTTAGGGCATTGTCCTCCTAAAGTGGTTTCTCACATTAAAGATCAGGTTAAGAAAATTATTCATGTATCGAATAACTATTATAATCATTTGCAGGCACGAATCGGGAAAATGCTTATTAAAATTACGCGTATTGAAGGAAAAGCTTTTTTCTGTAATTCCGGAGCCGAAGCGAATGAATCTGCTTTTAAGCTTGCCAGGGCATATGGTAAAGGCGAGAAGTATAAGATCATTACAATGCAGAATTCATTTCATGGCAGAACATTGGGCTGCATTGCTGCTACAGGGCAGGAAAAATACAAAGAAGGATTTGAGCCTATTGTCCCTGGATTTTTACATGCCCCGTTTAACGATATAGAGGCTGTTAAAAAAACTATAGATAATGAAACAGTTGCAGTAATGCTGGAATTGATTCAGGGAGAAGGTGGAATAAATGTGGCAGATGTGGATTTTGTAAAAGAGTTAAGAAAAATTTGTGATAATAAAAATTTATTACTTATTATTGATGAGGTTCAGTCCGGTATGGGTAGAACAGGAGAATGGTTCTCATATCAGCACTATGGAATTACCCCCGACATAATTACTATTGCAAAAGGGATTGCAGGTGGGTTGCCTATGGGGGTTATGATTGCTAAAGATAAGATTGCGGATTGTTTTAAACCCGGAATGCATGCTTCAACATTTGGAGGTAGTCCTTTGGTATCAAAAGCTGCATTGGGTGTGATTGATACAATTATGAAAAAAAAGCTGCTTAAAAATACACGCGAAATGGGAGAGTATTTAAAAAGTTGTTTAATTGAGTTAAAAAATAAATATGTCATAATTAAAGAGGTAAGAGGAATTGGCCTTATGATTGGTGTAGAGGTTGAAGAGAAAGGCAAAGAGATATTCGATCTTTGTTTTAAAAAAAAGCTATTAATTAATTTGACTCATGGGAATATATTAAGGATTATGCCTGCTATAAACGTTAGCAAGAAAGAGATAAATAAAGCGATTAATATTTTAAACCAGGTTTTTGAAGAGGTTGTAAAATGAAGCATTTATTAAGTATTAATGATTTGAGTCGTGAAGATATTTTAGAGCTTGTTTCCCTGGCAGAGAGCCTTAAATTGGATAGAAAATTCAGCAATGATTTAAAGAATAAAAACATTATTCTCCTGTTTGAAAAACCTTCTTTAAGGACAAGAGTTAGTTTTGAAGTCGCAATTGCAGAGCTTAATGGAAAATATTATCATCTTGAAGGTCAAGCAGCTGGAATAGGTAAACGTGAAGCTGTTAAAGATATAGCTAAAGTGTTATCACGGTATGTGCAGGCTTGTATAATAAGAACGTTTAAACAGGCTGATATACTTGAATTCTCACAATATGCATCTATACCTGTTATCAATGCTCTTACCGATTTAGAGCACCCTTGTCAGATTTTAAGTGATTTACTGACTATAAAGGGGAAGATTAACAGATTAAGTGAATTTAAAATTGCTTTTATCGGGGATGGTAATAATGTCAGCCATTCTTTAATACAAGCAGCAGCAATTTTAGGTTTTGATTTATCAATTGCTACACCTTCTGGTTATGAGCCTAAAGATGAAATATTAATCCCTGCTCTTAAAAAAGCGGAGCAAACTAATGCAAAAATCAATGTTTCAAATAATGTCCAAGATGCGGTAAAAAACGCTGATTTTATTTATACAGATGTCTGGACATCAATGGGGCAGGAGAAAGAAAAGCACTTGAGAAAGCAAATATTTAAGGATTTTCAAATAAATGAGCAGTTGTTAAGCAGCCTATCCCGGAAGTGTTATATTATGCATTGCTTGCCTGCCCATAGGGGAGAGGAGATAACAGATAAAGCTGTTGATTCTGAACATTCTATCGTTATAGATCAGGCAGAAAACAGGTTGCATATGCATAAAGCTATTCTGATTAAATTGTTTTCTTAGAAGTTATTCAGTTGAAAATCAAAGAAACGGTTCTCTAATCTGTGTTATTTTATCTGACTTGACTTGTTACTGATGGATTTTTAAGTTTACAGTGTTTAAATATTAGTATTTTTAAAGTTTTTCACTATAGAAAATTTGTATGTTTTACGGTATCATAAAGGGCAATAACAGGAGGTAATTTATGTCTAAAAAAGTAGTATTAGCATATTCAGGTGGTCTTGATACAACTGTTGCAATACCGTGGCTTAAAGAGCGAGGATATGAGGTCATTGCTTTTAGCGCCGATGTTGGTCAAGGGGAGAAAAGATTTGATGTTATATCAAAAAGAGCAAAGATTGCAGGCGCAAAAAAGATTATTGTAAAAGATTTAAGAAGGGAATTTATTCAGAATTATGCTTTTAAAGCATTAAAAGCTCATGCTTTATATGAAGATAAATATTACCTTGCAACTGCTCTTTCCCGCCCTTTGATAGCAAAAAACTTAATAGATATTGCAAAAAAAGAGAAAGCCGATGCAGTCGTACATGGCTGTACAGGAAAAGGTAATGACCAGGTAAGATTTGAAGTTACTATAAAGGTGTTAGCTCCGAAGTTAAAAATAATTGCTCCGTTGCGTGACTGGGAATTGAAAAGCAGAGCAGAAGAAATTGAGTATGCTAAAAAGAGAAAAATTCCTATTGAAATTAAAGATTCAGCTTATAGCATTGATAGGAATATATGGGGTGTAAGTATCGAATGCGGAGTTTTAGAAGAAATAGATAAAGAAGCTCCTGAGGATGTATTTCTTATTACGAATTCAATAGAAAAGGCGCCTAAAAATGGAGAGTATGTTGAGATTGAATTTAAAAAAGGTCTTCCCGTAGGGCTGAATGGCAAAGCGATGGATTCTGTAAAATTGGTGGAAAGTCTAAATAAGATTGGTGGAAAACACGGAATCGGGCGGGTTGATATGATTGAGAATAGACTCATTGGAATTAAAAGCAGGGAAATATATGAGTCTCCGGCAGCTGCACTTTTATACTTTGCACATAGAGAGTTAGAGTCGCTTATTCTTGACAGGGAGAGTTCCCACTTTAAAAATATTGTTTCTCAAAAATATGCTGAGATTATTTATTATGGGCTTATGTGTACGCCTTTAAAATCATCTTTAGATGCATTTATAGATACATCTCAAACGCATCTAACAGGAAAGATAAAATTAAAGTTGCAGAAAGGGAATATAAAAGCAGCATCAAGAGAGTCTAAATTCTCCAAATATAATATAAAACTTGCAACATATGGTAAGGGAGATATGTTTGACCATAAGGCTTCTGAGGGATTCATAAAAATATGGGCTCAGACTTTTCAGGGAGAGATAAAATGAAAGAGAAATTATGGGGTGGAAGATTTAAAGAGGCTTTGGATTCTCTTGTTTTTGATTTTACCAAAAGCATAGAATATGACTGGTTTTTGTTTGAATATGAAGCATATTCAAATATTGCCTGGGTTGAAGAGTTGAACCGTTTAAAACTTATAACTTCTTCTGAAGCTAAAAAACTAGTTAAATCAATAAAGGAACTTTTGGAAGATTATTTTAAAGGCAAAGCAAAAATTGATTTCAAGGAAGAGGATATTCATTCGTTATTTTATAAACTTCTAAGAAAAAAAGCGGGTGATTTGACGGATAAAATACATGCCGGTAAAAGCAGAAATGAACAGGTTGTAACTGTGATGAGAATGTTCCTAAAGGATGCATTATTAGAGACAGGAGAACTTGTAAAAAATTTGCAAAAATCTATGCTAAAGAAGGCTATGATTTATGCAGGAGTTGTGATTCCGGGATTTACTCATTTGCAATACGCTCAACCTGTGCTTTTTGCGCATTGGATGTTGTCGTTTGTAACTCAGTTGGAACGTGATAAACAGAGATTAAATGATTGTTTTACAAGAGTTGATATTCTGCCGTTGGGAAGCGGAGCGCTTTCAGGAAGCAATTTTAATATAGACAGAGAGCGAATAAAACAAGATTTATCTTTTGCCTCAATAGGCAGCAATAGCATGGATATGGTGAGTGACAGAGATTTTATATTGGAATATTTGAATTGCAATTTAATGTTGTTATTACACTTAAGCAGAATGGCTGAGGATTTGATAATTTATAATAGTCCGGGATATGGTTTTATTGATTTTGGAGATAAAGTCACAACCGGTTCCAGCCTTATGCCTCATAAAAAGAATCCAGATCCTGTTGAGCTGATAAGATCCTCGGTTGCTGAGGCGTTATCAAGCTATACTTTTTTGACGAATGTTTTAAAAGGATTGCCGACAACATACAACCGTGATTTACAATTGGACAAGAAGCCTTTATTTGCATCGTATCTTCTAACAATAAGAGTTCTTGATGTTGCAAGGATTGTAATATCCCAGATGTTCGTCAATAAAAAGAGAGCATCTGAATTGCTCTGCGATGAGAGGTTTTATCTGACAGATATATCGGAAGAATTGATTAAGCAGGGTCTTTCCTGGAAAGAGGCGCATACAAAGGTTGGCGAGTTAATAAAATATGCAGAGTCAAATCACCAGGCTATAAATAAGTTAGATAAATCTGTTATTAAGAATATTTTGTCTCGGGATATTAAAATAAACGAATATCTAAATGCTGATAAATCTGTAAACCGGAAATTAACTACAGGTTCTACTAACAAGAAATACGTGGGAAGAGAAATTAAAAAGTGGCAGCGGATTTTGGAGTCATAAACTATGCATAGATTTAATTATCAAAGGTCTAATTTGTATGCTGAAGGAATAAAGGTGGAGAATATAATCAAACAGTTTGGTACTCCGCTGTATATTTACAGTGCTAATACAATCCTGGATCATTTTTTTAAATTGAAGCATGCTTTTAAGGTGCTTAATCCTTTGATTTGTTTTAGCATGAAATCCAATTCTAGCTTAGCTATTATACGTCTTCTTGTTAAAAGCGGTTCCGGGATTGATGTTGTTTCTGGTGGTGAGTTGTATAAAGCAATTAAAGCAGGTTGTCCTGGGGTAAAAATTGTCTATGCCGGGGTAGGTAAAAGAGAGGACGAAATTGAAACTGCAATTAAAGCAGGTATTTTATTTTTTAATGTCGAATCTGTTCCGGAATTGGAAAAGATAAATAAAATTGCCAAAAGGTGTAAAAAAATACAAAGCGTTTGTATTAGGCTTAATCCGGATGTTGATGCTAAAACACATAAGTATATTACAACTGGCAAAAAAGAAACCAAATTTGGTCTTCCATATAAAGTAGCGAAGAGTATATTTAAAAATAAATCCAAGTATAAAAATGTAAAGATTGAAGGGATTCATCTTCATATCGGGTCTCAAATCGTACGTTTAGACCCTTTTTTAAAAGCAATTAAAGTTGCTTTGGAATTAAAGAAGGAAGTAGACTTTGAATACTTAAATATCGGTGGGGGTTTGGGAATAATTTATAAAAATGAGAAACCATTGCTACCTGATCAATATGCCAGAGAAATAGAAAAACTTCTTAAAGGAAGCAAGGTAAAGTTAATTCTTGAGCCTGGAAGGTTTATTGTCGGTAATGCTGGTATTTTAGTAACACGGGTAGTATATTTTAAAAAAGGAATTAATAAGAATTTCGCAATTACAGATGGAGGAATGAATTTACTTCTTAGGCCGGCATTATATGAGGCATATCATGAAATAAATTTGGTTAAGAAAAAAAACAAACCTAAAGTTAAAATGGATATAGTAGGTCCAGTTTGCGAAAGTTCTGATTTTCTGGGTCAAGACAGGATTTTACCTGTCCCTAAGGAAGGGGAAGCATTGGCTGTTTTTGGAGCTGGGGCATATGGGTCTGCGATGGCTTCTGTTTACAATGGCCATCCTCTTTGCGCAGAAGTATTGGTTAACGAAAAAGAAGTTTATTTGGTTAAGAAGAAGGAGAACTACAGGGATTTAATTCAGAATGATTTAATTCCTGATTTTTTAAGATGAAAGTTATTACATTTTCTAAAGCAGTTGCAACAGGTAATGATTTTGTGATTATAGAGAATAAAAAATATTCCACTAAAATTCTTAAATCTCTGGCTCAAAAATTATGCCTCAGAAAATATGGTATTGGCGCTGATGGTCTTTTGGTATCTCAAGAATCTAAGAAGGCTGATATTAAAATGAGAATTTTTAATTCCGATGGATCTGAGGCAGAAATGTGTGGTAATGGTATAAGATGTTTTATACTATGGGCTTACAGAATGGGGTTAATAAAAAGTGTTTCTTTTGTTGAAACTATAGCTGGTGTGATTAAAGGTAAAGTTAAAAGTAATGCTGTGGTTTCTGTTAAACTGGATGCTTCTTTTGAGTATAAGGCTGGGATAAAAATACCTTTTAAAAACAGGATTTTTAAAGGAGATTATTTGGATACCGGAGTTCCTCATTTTGTAGTTGCAACTGATGACATAAATAATGTCAATGTTAAATCGTACGGAGAGTTTTTAAGGTATCATAAAATTTTTAAACCTCGAGGTACTAATGTGAATTTTATACAGTTTGCAAATAATAAATTGTATGTTAGAACTTATGAAAGAGGAGTTGAAGATGAAACCCTTGCCTGTGGTACGGGGTGTGTTGCTTCAGCACTTATATTGGGTAGAAAAAATGGTTATTTGGCCAAAGAATTTACGGTGATACCTAAAAGCAAAGAGAAGCTTAAAATAAGTTATCAGTTAAAAAACGGTGAGTTTAAAAATGTATATTTAGAAGGCAAAGCAGATATTTTGTTTAGTGCTGAATTCTGCTTTGATAAATAGGGGAGGTGAAATTTATGTTCCGTGGTTCTATGGTTGCACTTGTTACTCCTTTTAAAAACGGTAAGATTGATAGGAGTGGATTGAAAAAACTAGTTAGGTTTCATATTGATAACAATACTTCTGCTATTGTTCCCTGTGGAACTACAGGAGAATCTGCCACGCTTTCTTACGATGAGCATAAATTGGTAATTGATATTATTTTAGAGGAGGCGAAGGGTAAGATTCCGATTATTGCAGGTACAGGTTCTAATTCTACATGGGAAGCTGTTAAGCTTACAAAATTTGCAAATAGAAAAGGAGTACAAGGTGCTCTTTTAATTTGTCCCTATTACAATAAGCCTACGCAGCGCGGGTTATATCATCATTTTAAAGCAATAGCTGAGGAAGTGAATATTCCTTTGATACTTTATAATATACCATCACGTACTGGCATTAATATGTTGCCTGAAACTATTGCTCGTTTGGGGAGGGATTTTAAGAATATTGTTGGAGTCAAGGAGGCGACAGGAAACTTGGACCAAATGATAGCAATTAAAAACATAGCTCCCCGGAATTTTATTTTAATTTCCGGAGATGATGCTTTAACGCTGCCGATTTTATCTATCGGAGGAACGGGGGTAATATCTGTGCTTGCCAATATTATGCCCAGAGAAGTTGAAGATGTTGTTAGGAAATTTGAAGAAGGAAATATAAAAAAAGCCAGGGAACTTAACTTAAAGCTATATCCTTTGGTTAAAACAATGTTTGTTGAAACTAATCCCGGGCCTGTAAAAACTGCTATGGGGTTAATGGGAATGATTTCTTCGGAGTTAAGACCGCCTATGTTTAAAATGTCTAAAGAAAACGAAAAAATATTAAAAACAACTCTTAAAAAATACGGATTATTGAAATGAAAGTAAAAATTGTTATTTCCGGTTGTTTAGGCAGAATGGGTGAAAGAATTGCGTGTTTAGCATTTAATGCATCAGATATTGAAGTTATAGCTGGTATTGAGAAAGAGGATCATCCCTCGATAGGAGAGGATTTGTCTGAAGTTTTGGGGAAGGGAAGAAGAGGTATCGAAATTACATCTGATTTTAAGCAGGCGATATCTAAATCAGATGTTTTGATAGAATTTACCAGCCCAAAAGTTACACTCAAACATATTCAAGTTGCATCGGGATTAGGAAAAAAAATTCTAATTGGTACAACAGGATTTGATGAGCAGGGAATTCAGGAAATAAAGAAAACGGGTTCTGAAACAGCGGTTTTAATCTCTCCCAATATGAGCATAGGTGTAAATGTGATGTTTAAAATTATGCCTCAGCTTGTAAAATTATTAGGGGAAGATTATGATATAGAGATTGTTGAGCTTCATCATAACAAAAAAAAAGATGCTCCCTCGGGGACGGCTAAAAAAATTGCAGAAATTATTTGTGATGCAAGAAGTAATCTTAAATGCACATATGGTAGACAGGGGTTAACCGGGCCTCGCGATAAAGATGAACTTGCTATTCATGCTTTAAGATTGGGGGATATTACAGGAGAACACAGGATTATATTTGCTGGTAATGATGAAAGAATAGAATTCATACATAGTGCAGGGTCTCGCGATATCTTTGCTGAGGGGGTAATACTTGGGGTTAGATACATCAGAGATAAAAAGAGCGGTTTTTATACTATGGGAGATGTGTTGTCCCAGCGGTTGAGATGAAAAAAAAAGTAAAAATTGTTCTATTATCTGCTGCTATTTTAATAGGTATTGTTATCTCAATAACAGACGTATTCTTTTCTTTTGATCGTAATCTTATTAGCTGGTATCTGAAAGATATTGATATAATTGGAGATGAAATAGTTGTAGTGACAGTTGAGGAGGAAAGTTTCGTTGAAGAAAAACTTTGGCCTTGGTCTTCTGGTTGGTCAAAGTACCTGGTTTCATTTATTTTGGACTTAAAACCAAGAAATCTTGTTCTGGGGTCTCGTTTTGTAAAAGAAGTCAAAGATTTGAATTCTTACGGTAAGATTTTAAGAGATCCACGTCTTGTTATGCCTTTTAGCAGTAAAGAATCGGTGAGAGAAAATGATGAATCTCCCACTGATTTTATTCAGCAAAGACGGGGATATTTTCACTATTATAACCGGAATAATAATTTATCTGAAATAGGTTTTTCAAATTCAGGCGAAAGTGCGTATTCAAAGAAAATGTTTAACAAACAAGGTTTCTATTTTTTACCACAGGATGAAAATGTTACGGTTATATCTGCTAATAGTATTGCTCTATCTGGTTTTTTAAAATCTGAAGGTTATAAAGCTCAAGATGAAATCGACTTCATAAAAGATAAAATTGTTCTTTTGGAAAGTAATGGTGGGGATTTAAATAAAGAAATTTCATTTTTAAGTGCTCAGCTGCATGGAAATGTTTTTCTTGTATTGGCCAGAGAATTTAATGTATATATTGCGGTGTTTATGTTTGCGGTTATTTATATATTGCTGAGATCGATTAAACTTAGGAAAGCAATTTTAATATTTTTATTGCTCTTAGGAGGGTCTTTTATATTTCAGAGAATATACTTTTCTGTTATGAGAATTTATATAGAACTGGCGCCTGTGGTTATATTTGCTTTTTTGGGATTGATAGTATCTGTTTTAGAGCAGGAGTATGATATGCGTATTCATAGGAAAGACAGGAAGGAAACTCAACTTGCCAGAATGCTGAAAGACAAGGAAATTTTACCCCATTCGATTGTAACATCTAATGGTGCAGTGGTGAATGTAACTCGTTATAAAATGGACAAAGTAGGAGGTGATTTCTACCAGTTTTTAGAATTTGCTAAAGGAGAACTCGGGATAGTGTTAGGCTGGGTTCCGGGCAGTGGGGTTGAAAGAGTGAGGTATATTATGGAGATTGTACATAGCTGGCGGGATTTTGCTTCTGTCTATAAGGAACCTGGTAAAGTTATTCAAGTACTTAATAATTCTCTGTTTAGATATGCCGAAGAAGGAAAATATACGACTTTTATTTATCTTCTTTATGATGCCAAGAAAGGATTTTTAAAATATGTTAATGCAGGGCATGATCCTTTAATTTTTGTAGATAAAAAAGAAAATATTAAAATTATCAATGCTCAGGAACCTACACCTTTAGGTATAGCAAGAGATGTTCCGTTTTATGAGGGAGAAATCAATTTAACAGAAATAGGGGATGCGATGGTCATTGGTTATAGCGGTGGTATTTCCAGATTGATTGCAGATTCCGGAGGTTTAAAAAGCGAATTTTTACAGCGATTCAATAGCTATTTGAAGTATGAATCTGGTAAATTGTCAGATGAAGTATTTAGTGATTTTTTGAAATATTATTCTAAAAAGCCGGAGGAAGAATGGTCTTTACTCACTTTAAAAATAACGGAGCCAGTAAATCCGATATCAATGTCAATTTAAAAAACAACAATGATTTGTTGGACTTAGATAAAGAAAAAGAAATTGTTGAATTGCTTTTTGAAGGCCTTAGCAGTTTAGAGCGTGGTATGCGAAGTTTGAGTAGAAATATTACTACCCCTGTGGGTAAAATCAGTATTATTGCTGTTGATATGGTGGGTAGAGTTGTAATAGTTGAAATTGGAAAAAGTGATGTAGAAGATCTAATTTTTAAAGCTATAGATCATTTTGATTGGGCGTTGACGCATATGAAAGATTTGGAAGAAAGGTATCAATTCTATAATATTGATCCTACTCTGGCTCCCAGGATTGTCATTCTTGCTCCGAATTATTCTGAAAAATTTATTAAAAGGGCGACTTACTTAAATCCTACTTTTATTGACATCTATGAGTATCAAATTAAGGAAAGTATGGGAACAAGAAAGGTTTATTTCAGGCCTTTTTCATTTATTAATCATAAAAAATGGATTATATATTTAAGGACGAAGTCAATAGATGATCACTTGAACTATTTGGAAAACGATGTTTTAAGAGAAGGATTAAAAAGTTTATTAGTTGAGGCTCAATCTTTAAGGAATGATTGTATAATAGATACTTCTTTGGGGTATGTTAAGTTTAAAGATAAAAGCGAAAATATTATTTTAGGGATATATATGTTAAAGAATTCTTTTTGGATTAATTGGGAGGAGAAAAGATGGGGTGGGCATTTCATCAAAAATAAAGACGATTTTAATGTTTTAAAGACAACTATTTTACGAGTTATCAGGAAGGAGGTATAAGTGAATGTTATTTTTGAAAGTTCTCAAAAGCTAGGTAAGTTACCGCCGTATCTTTTTGTTGAAATAGATAGGCTGAAGAAAAAACTGCTTGAGGCAGGTGAAGATATAATAAATTTAGGTATTGGGGATCCGGATCTTGCTACACCTCAAGAGATAATAGATGAGTTAAATAGAACTTCACGTGATGCTAAAAACCATTGTTATCCTATGGATTTAGGAGTTAAAGAGTTAAGATACGGAATAACAAAGTGGTTTTCAAATAGATTCAGTGTTGATTTAGACCCGGATTGTGAGGTCTTACCATTGATAGGTTCCAAGGAAGGTATTGCTCATTTTCCTCTTGCGGTAGTTAATCCGGGAGATGTGGTTTTAATACCCGAGCCTCTTTATCCTCCGTATAGAAGCGGTGCGATTTTTGCAGGAGCCGAGATGATATATTTACCGCTAGAGGAAGAACATGGGTTTTTACCTCAGGTTAAGAGTTTGGATAAAGATATTCTAAAGAAAACAAAAATTCTTTATTTAAACTTCCCTAATAATCCTACAACGTCTGTTGTTGATAAGGAATATTTAGAAGATATTGTCCAAATGGCGAGGGAGTTTAACTTTATCATTCTTTATGATGCGGCTTATTCAGAAATTACTTTTGATGGATTTAAAGCTCCGAGTATCTTAGAAATTAAAGGAGCTAAAGATGTAGCAATAGAATTTCATTCTTTTTCTAAAACGTATAATATGACAGGCTGGAGGTTAGGGTGGGCTTGTGGCAATAGAAAACTAGTTGAATACTTACGGCAAGTGAAATCCAATATTGACTCCGGTGTTTTTAATCCTGTGCAATTTGCCGGAATAAAAGCGCTTGAAATGTATCCCGACCATATAACTCAAGTTAGAGAGATTTATTTAAACAGGAGGGATGTTTTTCTTAATGCTTTAGGTAAATGCGGCTGGGAGATAGATTATCCAAAATCTACATTTTATATTTGGGCTAAGTTGCCTAAAAATGTTGATTCGACTAAGTTTTGTAAGATGTTACTTGAAGAATGTCACCTAATCGCTACCCCAGGTATTGGATTTGGACCTTCTGGAGAAGGTTATGTTAGGTTTTCACTTGTCACAACAGAAGAGCGTCTTTTGGAAGCTGCAAAGAGAATTTCTAAAATTTTGTGAGTAAAATCTATATCGGTTTAGGATCTAATCTGGGTAATAAAAAAAATAATTTAGAGACGGCTTTGATTGAATTAAAAAAAATAGCAATAGTTAATAAGGTTTCTTCGTTATATCAATCTTCGCCGTGGGGTTATAAAAATCAGGAGGATTTTTATAATGCGGTGGTTGAGGTAGATGTAGATTTGAGTCCGCAAGAACTTCTTGATAGGTTAAAAGAGATAGAGGCAAAATTTATGTCTGTAAAATCAGTTAGATGGGGACCGAGGATTATTGATTTAGATATTCTTTTATATGATCAGCAAATTGTTGATTCTCCGCAGTTAAAAATTCCTCATCCGGAAATTAAAAATAGAATTTTTGTATTGATTCCACTTTTAGAATTAAATTCGGAATTAATTGATCCAGATACTAAGATTAAATTTTTAGAGGAGGTATCTTTACTTAAGAGCAATGAGGAAGTTAATAGAATAGCATTTTTTAACGAAAAAGAACGAAGATGGAATGAAGATATTTAAATCCGCTAAGAGTGTGCAGAATTATATTTTGTCTCTTAAGAGACAAGGTAGAAGGATTGGTTTTGTTCCTACCATGGGATGCCTTCACGATGGGCACTTGAGTTTAATTAAGCGTGCCAGAAAAGATAATGATGTTGTTGTATTAAGTATATTTATCAATCCGATTCAATTTGGTCCTAATGAGGATTATAAACATTATCCTAGAAGTTTAAAAATGGATTTAATGCTTGCTCGTAATGGGGGAGTAGATGTTGTGTATTATCCTGATTCCCGAGAGATGTATACTGAAGATCATTGTACTTACGTAGAAGTAAACGGGATATCCGAAGTGCTATGCGGTGAGTTTCGCCCAGGCCATTTTAAGGGTGTTACAACTGTTTGTGCCAAATTGTTTAATATAGTGCAGCCTGATATAGTTTATTTAGGTAAGAAAGATTATCAGCAGGCGATAATTATTAAGCAGATGGTTAAGAATTTGAATATGCCTTTAAGAATTAAAATTGTACCTATCGTAAGAGAAAAAGATGGATTGGCTATCAGTTCAAGAAACAGAAACCTTACTAAGGGTAACAGAAAACAGGCTCTGGTTATTTTTAAATCATTACAAACTGTTAGAGGATTAGTTAAAGATGGAGTGAAAGATACGGGTAAAATAAAAAGTAAAGTTGAAAATATTATTTCAAATATGCCGGGAATCAAGGTAGAATATATCCGAGTTGTAGATTTGAAACTCTTACAACCTGTTGCTGTAATCAAAAAACCTGTTCTTTTAGCAATAGTTGTTTGGATTAAAAAAGTACGTTTGATAGATAATATAATTTTAAAACCATGAAAATAGGGATTGTTGGAGTTGGCACAATAGGAAAATCGGTGATTAAAAATGTAATCTCGCAGTATAAGGATAAGTTGAATGCTGTGTTTGTTTATGATCTTGATATTGATAATCTAAAACATGTAAAAGCTGATTTCGAATGGTTAAAACCGGTAAAATCCTTGGAAGAAATAGTTAAAAAAAGTGATTTTTTAGTAGAGTCAGCTTCTGTTGCTTGTGTTAAGAGCTTAATTCCTCTAATCGAAAAGTATAAAAAAGATGTACTGTTTATGAGTACTGGTGGTCTTTTGTCTCGTGAGGATTTTTTGAAAAAGTCAGAAGAACAAAGTGTTGAGATAATAATTCCTCATGGAGCTATCGCAGGATTGGATGCCATTAAAGCTGTTAAGTTAGCCGGTATTAAGAGTTTGAGTATAACCAGCTATAAGCCTGTTAGGTCTCTTTTAGGTTCTCCTTATCTTGTAAAAAATAAAATAAATCTTAAAAATGTTAAAGGTAAAAAACTTATTTTTGAAGGTAGTGTAAAAGAAGCTGTAAAAGGATTTCCCAAAAGCGTCAATGTTTCAGCTACGCTTCTTTTAAGCTCAGGGTTTAAGGATTTAAAGGTTCGGGTATATGCTCATGAAGATTCTAAAACGATTATTCATGTAGTAGATGTAGAATCTAATATATCGAATCTGCAGTTGGTTAGTAAAAATTATCCGTCTTTGGATAATCCGAGGACTTCTGCATTAGCAATTTACTCTGCCTGTGAGCATGTAAGGCAGTATATCTTTAAGAATTTCAATAAAAAGTAATTTAAGCTGTAACAATTCTACTTGCAAAGGAGTATTTTTACTGTTAAAATTTTTCTCCAAAAAGAGAAGTATAATTATTAATTAAACAGGGAGGTGTAAAGATGGCGGTAAAAGTTGCAATTAATGGTTTTGGAAGAATCGGTAGGCTTGTATTTCGTGCTGGTTTGGGTTCAGAGGAGTTTGAGGTTATAGCAATAAACGATTTGCCTGTACCTATTGAAACATTGGCGCATCTTCTTAAGTATGATTCTAACTTCGGAGAACTTGATGCTGAGGTTAGCTATCGTGACGGTGCGTTAGTAGTAAATGGTAAAGAAATTAAGGTTTTAAGTTACAAAGATCCTCGGGAACTTCCATGGCAGGAGATGGGTGTTGATATTGTTGTCGAATCTACAGGTATTTTCAGAGATAGAGCCGGAGCTCAGAAACATATAGATGCAGGATGTAAGAAGGTGGTTATTTCTGCACCTGCAAAGGATGAAGATATAACAGTAGTTTTAGGAGTAAACGATAAGAGCTATAATCCCAAAGAGCATAATATTATTTCTAATGCTTCTTGTACCACGAATTGTATTGCGCCTATTGCTAAAGTTTTACTTGAAAATTTTGGTATTAAACATGGGTTGATGACAACAATACATTCTTACACTAATGATCAGCAGATTTTAGATCTTCCTCATAAAGATTTACGGCGTGCTCGTGCTGCAGCTTTATCGATGATACCTACTACAACAGGTGCTGCTAAAGCCACAGCCCTTGTGATTCCGGAATTGAAAGGCAAACTCGATGGATTAGCTGTTAGAGTTCCTACACCTAATGTGTCATTAGTTGATTTTGTAGCTGAAGTTGAGAAAGATGTAACTAAAGAAGAAGTCAATCAGGCTTTGGAAAAAGCCTCTAAAGGTGAGCTTAAAGGTATTTTAAGGTATATGGATATACCGCTTGTTTCAAAGGATTTTAACGGTGATAATCATTCATCTATTGTGGATTCTGATATGACGCAGGTGATAGATAAAACAATGGTTAAAGTTCTTAGCTGGTATGACAATGAATGGGGATATTCTACTCGTGTAGTAGATTTGATCAAATATCTGATTTCTCTTGGGCTATAGGACCATTAATATAATTGCTGGGGCAGATTTAAAAACTCTGCCCTCGGAAATAGATGCGCATTTTAATTGTAAATCCTTTTGGAATCGGGGATGTGATTTTTACCCTTCCTTTGATTCGAAACTTAAAAAAAACTTTTCCCCACTCACATATCGGGTATCTTTCTAACAGAAGAACTTATCCTATTTTAAGTGTTCAGCCAGAAATAGATTCCCTTTATGTCTATGAAAAAGATGAGTGGAGAAGTCTGTATAAAACTTCTCGAATAAAAACAATTATTAAATTTGGAAGTTTTTTAAAAAGTATAAAGCGAATGAAGTTTGATATAGTTTTTGACCTTTCATTGGCAGGAAAGTTTGGTTTTATTTTCTGGATTTTAGGCATCAAGAAGAGGCTGGGGTATGATTATAAAAACAGAGGTATATTTTTGAATAAAAAAATAAAAATGTCTGGGTATTCTAATAAGCATATGGTAGAGTACTACAGTGATTTAGTCGCACTTCTGGGACTTAAAAGCGAGTTTAAATTTACTAAATTAAGTTTACCTACCTCAGTTATAGACTGGGGGAATGATGAAGTTGCGGAATTGAAAAACAGGTCCAATTTAATTATATCTCTTATTCCGGGCGGAGGAGCTAGCTGGGGATCTCAGGCGTATAAGAAACGCTGGGAAGAGGAAAAATATAAGGAGTTGTTAAATCTGATGCTCCGAGAGATAGACGCAGGAATTTTGCTTCTTGGAGATAAAGAGGATAAAAGTAAATGGGGTAAAGTCCCGAAGCATGATATGGTTTTAAATTATATGGGTGAAACTTCTCTTTTGGAATTTGCAGCTTTAATATCAGTTTCAGATTTGGTTGTTACAAATGACGGTGGCCCGGTTCATATAGCTGCGGCATTTTCAATCCCGACATTATCTATTTTCGGTCCTGTCTCCGAATCTGTTTATGGCCCGTATCCTAAAGATAATAAACACAGAATTATGAGCTTGAAATTGAATTGCAGGCCCTGTTACAAAAATTTTAGAATGCCTTCTTGCAGTCATCATAGGTGTCTTGATGAGCTTAGCGCGGGTGATGTTTTTAAGGAGCTCAAGGAACATTTATCACTGATAAAACATGAAAAATGAAGATAAAATCTATTGATTTCAGCCGGGAATATGATTTATTAAAAAACAAATTGGATAAAAAATTCTCTACAGTGTCCAGTAGCGGGGGTTTTATTTTAGGTAAGGAACTAATAGAGTTTGAGAAAGAATTCGCTGCATATTGCGGGGTTAAATTTGCAGTGGGAGTAAATTCTGGAACGGATGCTTTATATATCAGTCTTTTATCTCTTGGGATTGGCCAAGGTGACGAAGTGATTGTTCCTGACTTCACATATATAGCGACAGCAATGGCTGTGTCATATACAGCTGCTGTGCCGGTATTTTGTGATATCAAAGAAGATACGTTTGAAATAGATCCTAAAGACCTAGAAAGAAAAATTACTTCTCGCACAAAAGCTATTATTCCGGTACATTTATACGGGCACCCTGTTGAGATGCGAAGTATTTTAAAAATAGCAAAGAAACATAATCTTAAGGTAGTAGAAGATTGTGCTCAGGCACATGGTGCTAAGATTAAGGGAAAGAAGGTTGGAGGGTTTGCAGATTGCGGTTGTTTCAGTTTTTATCCTACAAAAAATCTGGGTTGTTATGGTGATGGGGGGATAATTGTCACGAATTCTGACAGATTATATAAGAAAATATTGAAGCTTCGCGATTATGGCAGAGAATCAAAATATAGGCATGTATTAATAGGTTATAATTCCAGATTGGATACATTGCAGGCTGGAATATTGCGAATTAAACTTGAATATTTAGACGTCTGGAATAATAAAAGAAAAGAACTGGCTTATTATTACAATGAATATTTAAAAGGTATAGATGAAATAATTTTACCTAACGAAAAAGAAATGCATGAGCATGTTTATCACGTCTATGTAGCAAGAATAAAGAAAAATCGAGATGTTCTGATAAAACAGTTATTCGATCTTAATATTCCTGTTCTAATTCATTATCCTATTCCTTGTCATCTTCAGCCTGTTTATAAGAATTTGGGTTATAAAAAAGGGGATTTTCCTGTTTCAGAAATGTGTGCAAAAGAAGTTATGTCATTGCCTTTATATCCATTTCTTAAAAAAGAAGAGGTGCGTTTTATTGCCTCATCAATAAAGAAATTATTACTGCGCTAATCCCAAAAGCATTTTCGCTACCTGAAAATATATTACGATTGAGGTGATATCCAAAATGGTGGTCAAAAACGGGCCTGCAGATATGGCAGGGTCGATACCTACTTTAGACAGGAATATAGGAAGCAGACCTCCTATAAAAGTTGCAATTGTAATTACAAGTGCTAAAGATGATCCTATTGTAAGACCGAGCATTGGATTAGTATGCATAAAGTAGGCACGCATAAATCCTAAACATCCTAAGATTATACCTAGAGTGATTCCCATACAAATTTCTCTTTTCATTATCTGAAAAGTTTGTTTGAATTTTATTTCACCCGTTGCTAATCCTCTGGTTATTAAAGTAGCTGATTGTGTGCCTGCATTTCCGGCTGAACCAGAAAGCATAGGAATAAAAAAGACAAGAGCCATTACTGATTCTAAAGCATAGGAATAATGTTTTAAGAGTTGTGTTGAAACGGTATAAGTAACAAGTAGGAGTAGGAGCCATCCGATTCTCTTCCTTGCCACGACAGAAAACGGAGTTTTAAGATATTCATCTTCGATTGTTTCTATAGCAGCCATTTTATGAAAATCTTCGGTATCTTCTTTTTCAATGACATCCACAATATCGTCAACAGTAATTATTCCGTGGATATTTCCGTAAGTATCAACTACAGGAAGAGCCAAAAGGTCATATTTTTTAAAGACAGTTGCTACTTCTTCCTGATCATCTTCTAAATTTACTTTTATAAAATGATCATTCATTATTTCCGTGATTATTTTGCTCTCAGATGCCAGGATTAGGTCTTTCAGGGAAAAAACCCCTAGCAATTTATCGTTATCTGTTGTTACATATATGTAGTATATGGTTTCTCTTTTTAAGGCTGTTTTTCTCAAAATGCTTGTTGCTTCTTCAACAGTAATTTGAGGAGGTACTTTTGCAAAGTCAGTTGTCATCAATGCTCCGGCAGTATTTTCTCTATATTGAATTAATTCTTCTACGTCTTTTTTTTCTTTTTCTGACATAACAGATAGAAGTTGTTTCTTTAAATCAGGAGTAATTTTTAAGAATAAATCAGCTCTTTCATCAGGGGGCATTTCATCTAAGATATTTTTCAATCTTCCGGTAGTTAAATCCTGGAGTATCAAAATCTGGTATTCACCCAAGAGATAACTAAATATTTCAGGAAAATTTTCTCTGGGAATAATCTTTACAATTTCTACAATCTCTTCATGTTCTAAGGATTGGAGTAGTTCTGCTATATCAGGTGAGAATAATTCTTTTATAATATCTGTAATTTCAGAGTATTTACCCTTTTCCAAAAGCTCTCTGATGCCGGGTGCCATGATATGCTTTTTTTTCTCCATAGTTTTACCTTTGGTTTCAGGGTTAAAAATGATATCGAAGTTATGTTATGAAAATTAGATAATTTAATCAAGTAAAATTTGTTATAATCTGATATTACTATCATTTGTAAAACATTATGAAAACACATATTCAAGACAAGGTGAAAGAAGGATTAAACGAAGAACAGTTGGGTGCTGTTGTCCATGGGGGATCTCCTCTTTTAATCGTTGCAGGTGCTGGTACAGGCAAAACCCTTGTTTTAACTCGTAGGATTGTCCATCTGATTCTTTCTAAAAAGGCTTACCCTTCTGAAATACTTGCTCTTACGTTTACAGAAAAAGCTGCTCAAGAAATGGAAGAGAGGGTGGATGTTTTAGTTCCCTACGGCTATACTGATATGCGTATTTCCACATTTCATGCATTTGGTGACAGGGTTTTAAAAGAAAATGCTTTGGAAATTGGGCTTAGGCCTGATCTGTATGTGTTATCTCGCCCTGAACAGATAATATTTTTCAGGGAACGTCTCTTTGAATTCCCACTTAATTACTTCAGGCCCTTAGGGGATCCAACCAAATATATTGAAGCTGTATTAAAACTTATATCACGTGCAAAGGATGAAGATATCTCTCCAGAAGAGTATTTTGAATATATATATAAGCTAAAGGCGGAATCTGAAAAAAACCCCAAAGATAAAGCTTTGAAAGAGAAAGTGACAAGAGAAGAGGAAATAGCGCTTTGTTATAAAAAGTACCAAGAACTTCTTCATAGAGAATCCAAGATAGATTTTGGTGATCAAGTGGTTTTAACGTTGAAACTTTTTAGAGAGCATCCTGAGATTTTGGAAAAATATCAGAATAAATTTCGCTATGTTCTTGTTGATGAATTTCAGGATACAAACCATTCTCAGTTTGAACTCTTGAAATTGTTGGTTAAAAAACATAATAGTATTACTGTCTGCGGAGATGATGACCAGTCGATATATAAATTCAGAGGAGCTGCACTTAGCAATATCATGGAATTTATGGATGTCTATAGTGATGCAAAAAAAATAATTTTACGAAAAAGCTACAGGTCGACTCAGAAAATATTGGATGCATCTTATGTGCTTATATCTAATAATAATCCCGACCGTCTTGAAGTTAAAGAGAAGCTGGATAAGAAATTAGTTTCTAATTTTATTGGAGGTAAAGGAGCAAAGCATCTTTGTTTTGACACTGCTTCATCTGAGGCGGATTGGGTGGCAGAGAAAATAGAGAGACTCGTAAATTCCAAAAAGTATTCCTATAAAGATTTTGCAATTTTAGTACGATCTAACAAGGATGCGGATTTATTTTTGCAGGCATTGAATATGAGGCAGCTTCCTTTAAGATTTTCTGGCAGTGAGGGGCTATATTCTCAGAAAGAGATAAGGTTTTTTATTGCCTGGTTAAAATTTTTGACGGATCCACAAGATAGCCTGAGCCTCTATTATATTATGTCTTTTCCAGTGTACGATTTTGATATAGAGATGCTTTCTGTATGCATGAGCAAGGGGAGGGCAACTAATAGGGCTTTATATTTCATATTGAAACATATTAATGAATATCCGGAATTAGGGAGTTGTATAAAGGAAGAAATGGCTTTAAAGATAAAATCTTTTCTCATGAATATTGCGGAGTTTTTTCAATATCTGCCTCAATTTAATGTTGGTAGGCTTCTTTACAAGATTCTTACTGAAACCGGTTACTTAAATAGTCTAACTGCAGGAGGTATGAAGGCGGAATCTAAAATTAAAAATATAGCTAGGTTTTTTGAAATAGTCAGAAACGTTTCTCGAGTGTTAGACAATGAAAATGCGTATAGTTTTACTCCCTATTTAGATGCTTTAATTGAAGCGGGTGATAATCCATCTTTACCAGATGCGGATTATGATATGGATGCAGTTAGTATCTTGACAATACACAAAGCAAAAGGATTGGAGTTTAAGTCTGTGTTTTTGGTTGGACTGGTTTCTGATAGGTTTCCTGTAAAAAAAAGGAGTGATGGGATTGTACTCCCCAATGAGCTTTTGAGAGTGAAAGAGAGGTGGCTTCCGGAAGGAGATCCTCATATTCAGGAGGAAAGAAGGCTTTTTTATGTCGGAATGACTAGAGCCAGGGAAGACCTTTTTCTTACCTCTGCTCGTGACTATGGTGGTAAGAGAGCTAAAAAAGTTTCTGTTTTTGTGATGGAGGCTTTGGATTTACCAAAACAGCCTGGAGTATCGTTTAAACCTTCTGCATTAGAAGTTATTCAGCGGTCTCAAGGTAAAGATTTTAAAACTACAGCAGGTGATATTCCCATTAGAGATGATGAGTTACTTGATTTAAGCCATTTACAAATTGATGACTATTTTACCTGTCCTTTAAAATACAAGTATGTTCACATTCTTAAAGTTCCTGTTATGCAGCACCATGCTGTTATCTATGGTAAGGCTATTCATGATGCTATTCAGGTATATCTTAGGATGAAGATAAATAACAAGCACTTTTCTTTAGATGAAATGTTAAAAATATTCGAAAACTCATGGCGAAGTGAA
This sequence comes from Candidatus Saelkia tenebricola, assembly GCA_030765145.1. Classification (GTDB taxonomy): domain Bacteria; phylum Omnitrophota; class Gorgyraeia; order Kaelpiales; family Kaelpiaceae; genus Saelkia; species Saelkia tenebricola. The sequence continues at coordinate 61,548 of JAVCDA010000046.1, forward strand.
GGGTTTTTGACTCGAGAACATGAAGAGATGCGGTTTAAAGAGGGCGAAGAATTGCTGGATAAATTTTATTCTAGGAATGAAGTTTCAGGCGTTATTCCTGACTATGTTGAGCAGGATTTTGTTTTTTTAATTGATCGCGATAGAATCTCAGGGCGTTGGGATAGGATAGATACGTCTGGAGGGAAAATAAGGATAATAGATTACAAAACTTCTAAGGTTCAGGATCAACAGAAGGCAGATAAAAAGGCAAAGGGGAGTCTGCAGCTAGGTATCTATGCATTAGCCTATAAAAATATACATGGAATAATTCCTGATTGGGTCGAATTGCATTTTATCGATTCTGATCTTATTGGTCGTACTCAGTTTAATGATGTTGATTTAACCAAAGTGAAAAACAGGATTAATGAAGCTTCTTTGGGTATAAGAAAAAGAGATTTTGTGCCTAAACCGAGTTATTTTTCCTGTGTGTACTGTGTGTTTAGGAATATTTGTCCTTATACATTAAAGGGGATATAGAAATGACTTTATGTTTTTTGTTAGACGGGTATAATATTCTTAAGAAAATATCCCAGATTACTGACTATAAAATTAAAGAGGACAGAGATGCTTTGGTGGGGTTTATTTATCGATTTCATCCCCAGGGAAAAAATAAAGTTGTAATAATTTTTGATGGCTATGGAAATGAACAGATAAAATATGCTACAATCAATGTTCTTTTTAGTAAGGATATTTCTGCAGATGATTATATTGTTAAGATTTTAGAGAAGAAAGATAAAAAAAATTATTATTGTGTCGTTAGCGATGATAGAGAGTTGAAAAGTAGAGCAAGGAATCTTGATGCAGAAACTTTGTCTGTAAATGATTTTTTAAGCCCTGCTCTTAGGAGAATGAAAACAAAAGTTAAAAGAGTGTCTCATGAGAAAATAAACGAATATTCTAAAGAAGCTCGGGAGATTAATAAAGAATTGGAGGAAAAATGGCTAAAGAGATAAGAAAAAAACATGTGGCTAGAGAGTGGGCGGAGTCTATTGTAATAGCGCTTTTAGCAGCTCTGGTTATCCGTACTTTTATTATAGAAGCTTTTAAAATACCATCAGGTTCTATGAAGCCTACTTTAGAGATAGGAGATAGAATTTTTGTCAGCAAATTCATTTATCGGTATAAAGAACCTCAAAGAGGTGACATTGTTGTTTTCAGGTATCCCGAGAACCCAAAGAAGTATTTTGTCAAAAGACTTATTGCTATGGGCAATGAAGTTGTTGGAATTGAGGATGGCAATATTACTATTGATGGAGAGTTGGTTAAAAATCCTGAAATATTGCAAAAGTTTTATTATTATAACAAAGGTCAATATGGGCTTCAAGATAGTGAGGTTCAGGTGCCTGATGAGAATTTTTACTTTTTAGGAGACAATTCTGCGTTTTCTAAAGATTCCAGATACTGGGGGTATGTTCCCAGGAAGAATATTGTAGGTAAAGCATTTTTACGATTTTGGCCTCTCTGGAGAATTGGTTTAGTTCGATAGTTGACTTTTAAATATGTGTTAAATATAATGCTTAAGGAGGTGAAAAAATGAAAAGTTTGTTTTTAATTTTATTGTTGGTTACTTTTACATTGAGTGGTTGTACTACAACTCAGAAAGGTGCTGGTACGGGTGCAGCAATAGGTGCAGGTTTGGGTGCCATAATAGGTCATCAGTCAGGTGATGCTGCGAAAGGGGCAGCTGTTGGAGCTGCAGCAGGCGGTTTGAGCGGGGCATTAATAGGTGAGCAGATGGATACGCAGTTTTGTCCCATATGTGGTAGACATTTTACAAGCAGTACTCAATATTGTCCATATGATGGTTCTCATTTAAGCCCGTTACAGAAATAGAGTTTTATAGAAAAAGTCATAATTATCATAGTTAAATCATGAATATTGCTAATCTTTGCAGTTGTTTGAGGTTGTTAGTTTTACCGTTTTTCATAATAGCTATTCTTTATCATTCGCCTCAGAAAGAATATTTAAGGTTGGTTGCGATTTTTTTAGCGATTTTTTCTTTCATTACTGATGCTTTAGACGGATTTTTAGCTCGCAGGAAAGGTTTAATTACTAATTTAGGGGCGTTCTTAGACCCTTTAGGAGACAAATTATTACTGAATGCAGCTTTTATAATTCTGGTTTTGAAACCGGAGTTTAAGGATCGTTTAAATTTACCTATGTGGGTAGTTGTGACAGTTTTTTTAAGAGATATATTTATTGCACTAGGTAGTTTTATTTTGCATGCTAAATCGAGGCTTAAGATATCACCTTCTTATTTAGGTAAATCTGCTGTTGTATTGCAAATGGCTGCTATTGCTTCTGCATTATTATATTTCCCATATACTTCTGTGCTTTGGTGTATTACTGGTGTAATTACAGTATTAGCCGGAGTTGGCTATCTCTTAAGAGAAGGATCTAAATTCTACAAATAAACCATGTCGGATTATCCCAAAGTTGCAATAATAGGTAGGCCTAATGTAGGTAAATCCACACTTTTTAATCGTCTTATTGGTGAAAGGTTTGCAATAACAGAAGAAACTTACGGTGTTACAAGAGACAGGGTATATAAAGATGCTCAATGGTGCGGGGTGTATTTTACGGTAATAGATACAGGGGGTATTATTGTTGCGGGAGATTTAGAAGATATTGCCCAGAAAGTAAAGCAGCAGAGTTTAAAAGCTATTCAGGAGGCAGATCTTGTTGTTTTTCTAACAGATTGTAAAGATGGGGTTCATCCTTTAGATGAAGATATTGCTGATGTTATAAGAAGGGGGAATAAAAAGGTGATACTCACAGTGAATAAAGCGGACAATGCAAAATCCGAGTTGGAGGCAAGTGAGTTTCAAAGTCTTGGGATTAGGGATATAGTAGCAATTTCAGCTATGCATGGAAGAGGTGTAGATTTGCTTTTAGAAAAGATAACAGAAAATATAGAAAATGTAGAAATTAGTGATAGTAGTTCTGGAATTATTAAAGTAGCGGTAATAGGTTGTCCGAATGCAGGTAAATCCTCTTTTGTTAATTCCATTTTAGAGGAAGAAAGATCGGTTGTGGATTCTTTGCCTGGTACAACTAGGGATGCTGTCGATACTTTGTTTCATCTTGGAGATTCTAGATTTATGTTGATTGATACAGCGGGTATTCGTCATAAGAGCAAGATTAAAGGAGGATTGAATTTTTTCAGTTCCCTAAGAACAAAGGAGGCAATAGATAGGGCCGATGTTGTTTTGTTTATGGTTGACGGTTGGTGTGGAGTGCGGCGTGATGATATGCACCATATTTATAAGGTATGGCAGAAGAATAAAGGTTTAATTCTAGTAATAAACAAAAGGGACTTAATACAGAAGTCAATACCGGAATATGAAAAACTTATACGGAACAGACTGGCTTTAGCGGAATATGTGCCCATAATTTATATTTCTGCTAAAAAGAAATATAATATTGAAGAGGCAATGATAGCATCTAAGTCGGTTTATGATAATTTAAACCAGCATGTAAGAACTTCAGAGTTAAACAAATTTATTCAGGATATTCAATTTGCTCATCCCAAGATTGTAAAGGGCAAGCATTCTTTAAAGATTTTTTATATTACTCAAACAGGTGTTGTGCCGCCTCAGATGCATGCTTTTGTTAATTTCCCGGGGCTAGTGAATAAAAGTTTTACCAATTTTTTAGAACGCAGGATAAGGCAGAGATTTGGTTTTATGGGAGCACCGATTAAATTGGTGTTTAGAGCGAAAAATGAATAGTCATGGAGGTGTTATGTGAAGACTATACTCATTGTATTTTGTTCTTATTTGATAGGTTCAGTTCCTTTTGCTTACATAATATCTAAAATGCTTTCTCGTGTTGATATAAGAGACGAAGGTAGCGGGAATGTTGGTGCAACTAATGTTTTAAGAGTTGTGGGTTTCTTTCCCGGGGTGGCGGTGCTTTTACTGGATATTCTAAAAGGTGTATTAGTGATAAAAATAGCACAGTTGTTTATAGGAGAAAATTTTGTTTATTTAGTGGGGTTGGCTGTTATAGTTGGACATTGCTGGAGCCCATTCCTTAAATTTAAAGGTGGTAAAGGAGTTGCAACAACGCTTGGAGTTTTATTGGCAGTTGAACCGGGTTATCTTTTTTATACGGTTATAGTATGGTTGCTTGTATTTTTGTTATTTAAAATCGTATCTTTAGCTTCTATTGTTTCTGTGTTATTTTTGCCATTAGCCTTAATTTTTAAGGGAGAGGTTCCTTGGGTGTTGATTTTTATAGCTTTATACTCAGGAATTATAATATTTCGCCATAAGGGGAATATCGTAAAGCTTATTCGGGGAGAGGAGCAGAAGATTCAGTTTCCAAGGTGTTCTAAGTAGGAATGTTGTGGTATATATCTTGTGACAGCATTTTATTCACACTTTTTAAAAATTTTTATAAAATTTGATTTTTTAATGATTAAATGGTATAATTATACTAAGGAGAAAGAATTATGAAGAAAGTTTTATATAAAAGAGAGACTTCAAGGGATAGAAAGAAGAAATTTATTTCTTTTCAACAGAGGCTGAAAAAAGAGGGGAGAAAGATTGATATTTACAGAAAATGTAACTATGATATAAAAGAAGACAAGCGTTTTAAAGATCAGTTGGAAATCGATGAATTTTTAAATCAAATGTCATTTCATCAGGAATTAAGCCATGTATACATTAAAAAAATTGTAGATACCAAAAGCGATAAAGTTGTTATAAGTTATATATCCCGGGGTATTATCTTTGCGATATTAAAACGTACTTTGTATAGGATATCTTTTAAACAAGAACATGTCTTAGAATCGATTCCTTTTCAGTAAATTTAACTTTTCTGTAAGTTTTCCAAGTTTACACGTTTGTAAGTTTAGCATATACTATTTTTATGAATTTAGATAATCCTCTTGTAATTATTCCGGTTCATAATGAAGCAAGGCTTTTAGGTGGTGTGTTAAAAGATATTCTAAGATTAAATATGTTCGATGTTCTTGTTGTTGACGATGGTTCTCATGATAAAACATGTGAAGTTGTGAATTTATACAATGTGGTTTTAATAAAAAATAATGTTAATTTAGGTAAAGGTGCGGCATTGAAGCGAGGTTTTGATTATGCATTAGAAAACGGATATCAGTCTGTAATTACAGTTGATGGCGATGGCCAACATAAAAGTGAAGATCTGTTAATAGTTTATCAAGCTTTTTTAGATAGTGAGTCAGACATAATAATAGGTAATCGAATGTGGTGTCCGTTAGGTATGCCTAAAATAAGAAAAGTAACTAATTTTCTTATGTCCAAATTGCTTTCTCGGTTAACCGGGACAAGAATTCCGGACTCTCAATGCGGATTAAAATTAATTAGAAGAAGAATTCTTAGTGATGTAAATATTTCAAGTAATAAATTTGAAGTTGAATCTGAGATTTTATTTCAATCCATACAGAAGGATTATAAAATTAAATCTGTAAATATTTCTTCTATTTATATCCCTGAAAGAAAAAGTCATATCAGGCCGTTGCAAGATACGGTACGGTTTTTCAAATATTTGGTAAAAATCTTTTTTAATAAATGAGTTTCAAATCCCAAAGAGTAGCAATGGTACGAGATCAAATTAAATCCCGTGGTATTAAAAATGCTGATGTCGTTCGAGCTATGCTAAAAGTGGAAAGAGACAAATTCTTACCCCAAACTCTTGTGTCTTGCGCTTATTCCGATTATCCTTTGCCTATCTCCTGTGGGCAGACTATTTCCCAGCCTTTTATGGTAGGGTTGATGAGTGAATGTTTGAAAATTGTAAAAAACAATTCAGTTTTAGAAATCGGTACCGGAAGCGGTTATCAAACGGCATTGCTTAGGGAAATGACTGATGAAGTTTATACTGTAGAAAGATATCCTCAGCTTTTAGAACGGGCAGAGAATGTTCTAGAGTCTTTAGGGTATGATGATATACATTTTAAATTAGGAGATGGTACTTTGGGCTGGGATGAGTTTGCGCCTTATGATAGGATTATTGTAACTGCTTCAGCTCCTTCAATCCCTCGATCGTTATTTCAACAGCTTAAAGAAGAAGGGAGGCTTATAATTCCAGTGGGGGGGAAATATCATCAGGAATTGAAAATCGTAGTTAAAAAAGGTATGGTATCGGAGGAAGATGATATATGCGGTTGTGTTTTTGTTCCGTTGATTGGAAAAGAAGGGTGGGAAGAATAGAAAGGAGATAGAATGGAGAATATTTTAAGGGTTATCTTAACAGCTGCAATGCCGGTTTCAGAATTGAGAGGCGCAATTCCTTTAGCAATATTCGGTTATAAATTTTCACTTCCAGAAGCGTTCTTAATTTCTGTAATTGGTAATCTATTACCGGTTCCTTTTTTATTGTTACTTTTTGCTCCCGTTGCTAAAAAATTAAGAGAACTCTTCTTTTTAAAAAAGTTTTTTCTCTGGTTAGAAAATCGGACAAAAAAGAAAGCCAGGCTTATTGAAAAGTATGAATTTTTAGGTCTGATATTGTTTGTTGCGGTGCCATTTCCTACTACAGGTGCCTGGACAGGATCTTTTGCCGCAACTATATTTAAAATAAGATTTCGCCGGGCTTTCTTGGCTATTACATTGGGGGTAATTATAGCCGGTATCATTGTGACTCTTCTTTCTTGGGGCGGGATATTGTTCCTTAAATAATAATAAATCAAAAAATTTTTATGGAATTTAAATTAGTAAGTACATATGAGCCTACTGGTGATCAACCCCAGGCAATTGAGGAATTGAGAGAGGGCATTTCGAGAAACACATCACACCAGACACTTTTGGGTGTTACCGGAAGTGGCAAAACATTTACTATTGCCAATATTATAGATAGTGTAAACAAACCAACGCTTGTGATATCACACAATAAGACGCTTGCGGCTCAATTATATCAGGAATTTAAAGAGTTTTTTCCTTACAATGCGGTTGAATATTTTGTCAGTTATTATGATTACTATCAACCCGAAGCGTATATTTCTCAAACAGATACCTACATAGAAAAGGATGCTTCCATTAATGAAGAGCTGGATAAATTGAGATTAAGAGCTACTGCAGCTCTAATGATGAGAAAAGATGTAATAGTTGTTGCTTCTGTTTCCTGTATTTATAATCTGGGTTCTCCTCAGGAATATAAAGAGCTGTTTTTTGAATTAGAAAGAGCGCAAATTATATCAAGGAAAGATATGTTGCGATCTTTGATTGAAATTCAGTATGAAAGGAATGATACAGAGCTTAAAAGAGGTAGTTTTTGTGTCAGAGGGGATGTGATAGAAATCCATCCGACTTATGATGATAAAGCCATAAGAGTTGAGTTTGATGATGATGAAGTTAAAAACATAGAGACATTTGATGTTCTAACGCGCAATAAAATTTCTGAGATTGAAAGACTGGTAGTTTATCCTGCTAAGCATTTTGTTACAACTGAAGATAGGATTGAATCCGCACTGGTTTCTATTGAAAACGAACTGGAGTTAAGGTTGAAAGAATTAAAAAAAGAAGGAAAACTTTTGGAATTCGAAAGATTAAAATCCAGGACAAGATATGATATGGAAATGTTACGGGAAGTAGGTTACTGTCATGGGATTGAAAACTATTCTCGGCATCTCTCATCAAGGCCTCAAGGTATGCGTCCATACTGCTTAATAGATTATTTAGGAGATGATTTTCTTACTATTATTGATGAGTCTCATGTTGCAATTCCTCAACTTAGAGGGATGTATAACGGTGATAGAGCAAGAAAACAGAATCTGGTTGATTTTGGATTTCGTTTACCGTCATGTCTGGAGAACAGGCCTTTAAAGTTTAAGGAGTTTGAAAATATAATACATGATGTTATTTTCGTATCTGCGACTCCGTCTGAATATGAAATCAAAAAAAGCGATATGCGTGTGGTGGAACAAATTATCAGGCCTACAGGTTTACTTGACCCTGCAATTGTAGTAAATCCGTCCAAAGGTCAGATTGAAAATTTAGTTACAGAGATAAAAAAAAGATCTATTAGGTGTGAAAGAACCATTGTTACAACTTTAACAAAAAGAATGGCAGAAGATTTATCGGATTATTTAGAGGAGCTTGGTGTAAAAGTGCAGTATTTACATTCTGAGATAAATACGATTGAAAGGGTTAAAATATTAAAAGCCCTAAGACTTAAGGAGATTGATTGCATTGTGGGGATCAATCTTTTGCGGGAAGGGTTAGACTTGCCTGAAGTTTCACTTGTAGCTATTTTAGATGCTGATAAAGAAGGTTTTTTAAGGTCTTTTACTTCTTTGATTCAGGTTGCAGGCCGTGCTGCGAGGAATGTTAATGGTAAAGTTATTATGTATGCGGATAATATTACAGATTCTATGAAAAAAGTTATTTTTGAAACAGAAAGAAGAAGAACTGTTCAATCAGAGTATAATAAAAAACACCACATTACCCCTGCAACTGTTAAAAAGGCAATTCGCAATCATCTTGAATCTTATGAAGAAGCAAAAAAGATAGTGAGGGATGTAAGCGGGGATGAAGATTTTGATTTCCAGTTTATCATTCTAGAGCTTTATAGGGAAATGGAAACTGCGGCGCGAAATTTGCAGTTTGAGAAGGCAGCCAGTATAAGAGATATGATTACAAATATAAAGAAGGAAGGCAAGATTGAGGGTGTTGAGGGGATGAAAATATTGGAAAATATTAATAGCAGCAGGAGAAAATATGGAAGATGGATTAAACGCAAGTAAAATCAAGTCTGATTTAAAAACAGATTTTATTGCCTCAGAAATTTTAGTTTTAGATTCTGTTGATTCCACACAAGATTATGTTTTTAGGCATTTGGATAAATTAAGTAATGGTGCTGTTGTGCTTGCAGAATCTCAAAAGAAAGGCAAGGGAAGGCTGGGTAGAATCTGGCATTCACCAGTAGGGGGCGGAATTTACATGAGTGTTGTTTTGAAGGATAGTTTTACCCCAGATATTTTATCTCAAGTTGCGCTTTTTAGTTCACTTTCTTTAACAAAATATTTAAAATCGCGATATGGGTTTAATTTCCGAGTTCGCTGGCCTAATGATGTTCTTGTAGGACATGATAAAATTGCTGGTGTTTTAGCAGTTATGAGAGACAATATTCTTACTGTGGGAATGGGAATAAATGTTAATCAAAATTTACAGATATTACCGGAAGCTGCAACCTCTTTATTTTTGATTACAGGGGAAGAGCAAAACAGGAATAAAATTATAGCTCAGTTTTTAAATTGTTTTGAGGAAGATTTTTACTGCTGGAAGAGGGAAGGATATGAATATTTAAGAAAACTCTGGGAGGATTTTGCTTCTTTAAAAGGAAAAAGTGTTGTGGCTCAAACAAATTCCAAAACTATTAAAGGTGTTGTTGAAGATTTAGCATGTGACTGCGGTTTAATAATAAGAGGAGACATGGGTTTTAATATTGAGTTAAATGTAAATGAGTTAATAAAGATAAGAGAGATGTTTTTGTGAAGAAAAATATTTTATTTTTAGATATAGGTAATACAAGTATTACTTTAGGATTTAAGGGGGTAGGAGAGAAGGTTGTTGGAATAAGAAAAATCAAATCTCAAGATTTAGAAGCTTTAATTTTTCTTCTTAAAAATGTTAAGAATATTGAAAAGGTTTTTATGGTGAGTGTATCTCCGGGGGTAAGTAAGAAAATATCTCAGATTTTTAAGTCCCGTTTTAATGATATCAGAATTATTAAAGTAGGTAAGGATATTGAAATACCTATTAAAAGCAGGTATAGCAATGCTGCTGTTTTAGGAGTTGATCGTCTTCTCAATGCTTTTTACGTTAAGGAAATGTTCGGTTTCCCTGCTGTTTGCGTAGATGTAGGAACTGCTTTAACGATAGATCTAATATCAAAGAGGGGAGAATTTTTAGGAGGTATAATTTCTCCAGGGTTTAAATTATGCTTGGAAGCTTTATTTAAAAACACTGCACTTTTGCCTTACGTCAAAATAAAAGAGTCTAAAAAAATTTATGGCAATACTACAGAACAATGTATAACTCTGGGAGTTGTTAAATCGATTAGCGCTCTAATAGATAGAGTGACAGAAGAATATCAAAAAAAATATAACAATGTATTATATAAAGTAATTACAGGCGGTGACGCAACATTAATAGAATCAAGCATTAAGGAGAAATTCCGTCATGTGCCCTACCTTTCTTTAAGCGCATTAAGTCTTATTTGCTTAAAAATGGGCGAATAAATGCAATATTAGGTCGAAATTTTCTTAATATACCTCATAAGGCTTTTAATTGTGGATAAATTCGTTTTGAATTATAGTTGCATTTATCAATTTTTAGGTGTATTTTTAGCACTCGTTGTTAAAAAATGCCAAAAGGAGGTGAAGTAAATGAAAGTAAAACCATTAGGTGACAGAATTTTGGTAGAACCGATGGAAGCAGAGGAGAAGACAAAAGGAGGCATAGTGCTTCCTGACACAGCACAAGAGAAGCCTCAGCAGGGTAATGTGGTTGCTGTGGGACAGGGAAAAACTCTTGAGACGGGTGAAGTAAAAGCTTTAGAGGTTAAAGTAGGAGATAAGGTTTTATACGGGAAATATGCTGGTACTGAAGTAACGGTTGAAGGTGAAGAATATTTAATTATTAGAGAAGACGACATTTTAGCAATTGTAACTTAATTAGGAGGTGGTTAAAATGGCTGCAAAACAGCTTATGTATGATCAGGAGGCACGTCGCAAGATTCTTAATGGAATCGAGCAGCTTGCGCGTGCTGTTAAAGTTACCTTGGGTCCAAAAGGGAGAAACGTTGTATTGGATAAAAAATTCGGTTCTCCGATAATTACAAAAGACGGCGTGACAGTGGCTAAGGATATTGATCTTGAGGATGCTTTTGAAAATATGGGTGCACAGCTTGTAAAAGAAGTTGCAGAAAAAACTTCTGATGTTGCCGGTGATGGAACTACAACAGCTACCATATTGACAGAGTCAATTTATAGAGAAGGATTAAAAAATGTTACTGCAGGTGCTAACCCTATGGCGTTAAAGCGCGGCATAGAAAAAGCAGTAGCAAGTGTTATAGAAGAACTTCAAAAATTGTCTAAGCAGGTTAAAGATAAAAAAGAAATTGCTCAAGTTGCATCACTTGCCGCAAACAATGATGCTTCTATCGGAGAGTTGATCGCAGAAGCAATGGATAAAGTTGGTAAAGACGGCGTTATTACCGTTGAGGAATCTAAAACTTTATCTACTAATTTAGAGGTTGTTGAAGGAATGCAGTTTGACCAGGGATACCTTTCTCCATATTTCGTTACTGATGCAGAGAGAATGGATACAATACTGGATGATCCTTATATTTTGATTTATGAAAAAAAGATTTCTGCTGTTAAAGATTTGCTTCCAGTGTTGGAAAAAACGGCAAGAACAGGAAAACCTCTTTTGATTGTGGCTGAAGATTTAGAAGGCGAAGCCTTGGCAACATTAGTGGTAAATAAAATTCGTGGTACAATTTCCTGTTGTGCTGTTAAAGCTCCTGGTTATGGCGAGAGAAGAAAAGCAATGTTGCAGGATATTGCTACGCTTACCGGTGGCCGTGCGATTACTGAGGATTTAGGTATCAAGCTGGAAAGTATTGAAATTGAGGACTTAGGCCAAGCAAAAAGAGTAAGTATAGATAAAGAAAATACAACTATTGTCGGAGGTGGAGGTTCTGCCAAAGAATTAGAGGCAAGAATAAATCAGCTTAAAAAGCAGATTGAAGATTCAGATTCAGATTATGATAGAGAAAAACTCCAAGAACGTTTGGCAAAACTTGCTGGTGGAGTTGCCGTGATAAATGTTGGTGCTGCAACTGAAACTGAAATGAAAGAGAAGAAGGCTCGTGTTGAAGATGCGCTTCATGCAACCAGAGCTGCAGTAGAGGAAGGAATTGTTCCTGGTGGTGGAGTTGCGTTGTTAAGGTCTATCTCATCTTTGGGTGCACTTAAATTAGAAGGTGACCAGCAGATTGGTATTGACATCATAAGACGCGCTCTTGAAGAACCGATTAGACAGCTTGCTAGAAATGCAGGCGAAGAAGGTTCGATTATAGTAGAAAAAGTGAAAAACGAGAAGCAGGATGTGGGTTATAATGTGAATAATTCTCAATATGTTAATATGTTTGAAGCAGGGATCATTGATCCTACTAAAGTAACTAGAAGCGCTCTTGAAAATGCTTCTAGTATTGCTTCTTTGCTTTTGACAACAGAGGCGTTGATAACTGAAATTCCTGAGAAAGAAGGTGGAGCTGCTGCTATGCCTGGAATGCCGCCCGGAGGTATGGGAGGAGGTATGGGAGGTATGTACTAAGTTAGAGTTTAAGGAGTATGATCAAAAGCCCCGAAGGAAAAATTCTTCGGGGCTTTTTTTATTTTGGAAGCTTTTCTTGTCTCTGGTGTAAATATAAGTTGTCATTAATAAGTTTGTTTTAATATTTTTTATAGATTTTTCTTTTTTTTAACATCTGGAATTCCTTTATTTATAGAGTGTTTTAGCATTATGTACAAAAAATTGTTGTACTTCATATATGCTGGCATAAATATTGCATGATAAAGACAAGAGCCGGGAGAGCAAAAATAAGGTTTTCCTGAAGGCGAATGCCGAGGCTCTAAGAAGCGCCCCCTCCTTCCGATACCCTCGGAAGGGGGGTATAAAAAAGTTCTTTTAAAAAAAGATAAGTAAAAAAGGAGGCCCAAACTTTTTCTCAGGCTCTCCGCCTGTGGCCAAATCCCCTCCTCCTAAATTAAAAAGATGGGCCTCCATTTTTTTTGGTAATTTTATTTGTAAACTTTTTAAAGTGTGTTATAATTTATCAAAGGTATTAAAGGAATGTTGATACTTTAATTAAGGTTTTTGGTTAGATGATTAGAGAGAGAAGAGTATTGCTCTGGGGAATATTTTTTTCTTGACAAAAATATTCCCCAGGATTATTATTGCAACTAATTAGGAGTAGGTTAAATTGGGTTTAGACCCGAAAGATAGGTTGTATTTAGCCTATTTTTTGTATATTTTTAGGCCCTTGTAGCTCAGTAGGTAGAGCACGTCCTTGGTAAGGACGGGGTCGGCGGTTCGAATCCGCTCGAGGGCTCAGATCAGCGAATTAATTTAAAAAAATGGCTGAATTTGCTAACCAATTTTAGGGAGGTGAAAGATGGCAAAAGAAAAATTTGAACGGACGAAGCCTCATGTAAACATTGGAACTATAGGACATGTTGATCACGGTAAGACTACCTTAACATCAGCGATAACAAACATACTGGCAAAGTC
>JAVCDA010000061.1 GCA_030765145.1 Candidatus Saelkia tenebricola
GGCCCGACGCCTAATAGAAATGGAGAGGTAATAGGTTCCTGCGGGCCGACAACAAGTTCTAGGATGGATAAATTCACCCCCTTGCTTTACAAGTCGGGAATTAGTGTGACTATTGGTAAAGGCGAGAGGTCTAAGGAAGTAATTGAAGCGATAAAAAAATATAAAGGAGCCTATCTTATGACTTGGGGAGGGTGCGGAGCTTATTTAAGAAAATTTGTTAAGGAATCAAGCGTTTTAGCTTTTCCTGAATTCGGTGCTGAGGCAGTACGTGAATTAGTTGTTCAAGATTTTCCGGCAGTTGTTGCAATAGACAGCTGCGGGAGAACTATTTTTTAAATCAGGGAGGTTTTATGAGAGTAGATGGCAGGATGCGTGATGCAATAAGAGAGGTTAAAATAACCAAGGATTACATGCCTTATGCAGAAGGCTCTTGCTTTATTGAAATGGGCAGTACCAAAATTGTCTGCACAGCTTCAATTGAGGAGAAAGTGCCGGCTTTTTTGAAAGGTACGGGTGGTGGATGGATTACTGCAGAATACAGTATGTTGCCGCGTTCATGTCGGATGAGAGTTGCAAGAGAATCTTCACGCGGTACAGTTAATGGTAGGACTCGTGAGATACAGCGTTTAATAGGCCGTTCCATGAGAGCGATTGTTGATTTAAAGTCTATGGGAGAACGTACGGTATGGATTGACTGTGATGTGATTCAAGCAGATGGTGGAACGCGCACAGCATCTATTACAGGTGGTTTTGTTGCGTTATATTTAGCTTTAGAGCATCTGGTTAAAAATAATCTCCTTTCTAAAAATCCGGTTGAAGACTTTTTAGCGGCGATTTCAGTTGGTATTGTTGAAGGAGAGCATGTTTTAGATTTGGTGTATGAGGAGGATTTTAAAGCTGATGTGGATATGAATATTGTAATGACAGGAAGCGGTAAAATTGTTGAGGTTCAGGGCACTGCTGAGAAGGAGCCTTTCTCAAAACAGGATTTAGATGAATTGATTGAATTAGCGTCTGAGGGTATAAATGAGCTTATAAGTGTTCAGAAGAAAACAATTGGTCTTGTATGAGGAAGCTTCTTCTTGCGACATTCAATTCTAACAAAGTTAGAGAGATTAATCAGATTGCACAAGATTCAGGGGCTGATTTTGAATTTTTATATTTAAAAGATTTTCCTGATATTAAGGAAGTTGTTGAGGACGGCAGCAGTTTTGAAGAGAATGCGATTAAAAAGGCCCAAGGTTACTATTCTCAAGCCAACATCCCGACTTTAGCGGAAGATTCAGGTTTATCGGTTGTTTCTTTAGCAGGTTCTCCGGGCATTTATTCTTCCCGTTTCGCAGGTGAGGAAAAAGACGATTACCATAACAACTTAAAACTCCTTAATATGTTAAAGGACGAAACAGAGCGCGATGCTCAATTTATCTGTTGTGCCGCTGTGGTTTTAGGACCCGAAGTAGCAAAAACATTTAAAGGTATATTATCCGGTAACATTGCAGAGGAAATGAAGGGTAATTACGGTTTTGGTTATGACCCTGTTTTTATCCCCTTTGGGTATAATCAGACGCTTGCTGAGATAGGTATAAAAACGAAAAATAAAATTTCACACAGAAAGCAGGCAATAACGCTTGCGCTTGATTTTTTAATAAAATTATCCCCATAATTTTAATTTGCAAGGCTTTAACTCCATTGTTAAAATGTATTTATAGAAAAAATCAGCTTTGACTTGACAAGGTATCAAATTGTGCTATAAATATAGCAGGAGGTTAAGAGGGGCAAAAAGATATTATGAAGAAAATGAAAAGTTTAATTCGGTTCTGTATTACCAGTGCTCAGGATGAGCACTGTCAAAATAGATTAGTAAATTCAAATAGAGTAAAACTAATAAGTCAAAGGGGGAGGGTAAGTAAAATGAAGAAACTTTTAGCATTGTTAGTTTTGGTAGGATTAGTCAGTGCTCCTGTTTTTGCTATAGAGTTGACCGTAGATAATAATCAGGGAATTAGTGTAGGTGCAGGTGTTGCTGCGTCAACTGCTGCGCCAACTGCTCCAGTTGATTTAAGTGGATTAGACATGGATCTCGAGCTTTGTTCTGCCACATCTGTTTCAGTTGCAGAGATAGAACAAATGGCACGGGATGCACGTGTAATCGCTTTGTTGGACAAGGCATCTTTGCCTAGCACCTTAACAGATGAACAAAAGCTTGATGTTCATAAGTATATTTTAGTTACAACTCTTCAAGCTGCTGGTATTGATGTAGCAGCTGAGGCTGTAAGTAGTGTTGCAGGTGGAGCAAGTCTTATAACCAATCCAGAGATGACTGCTGCTCAGGGTAGTTTTAAAACGGAAGTTGATTCTGATTGGGATGCCATACAAACTATAAGATCCGAAGCTCAGAGACGTGCACGTGCGAATGAATCTTTAACACCTGAACAACAGATTGCATTGGACTCAACATCGGCAGAGGATTATTTAAGGTAAATAATTTATATTAGGGGATAGAAATATCCCCTAATATATGCTTTGATTACAAAAACAAAATGAAAGTATTTAAAACAAATTTAAAAAGAGTGAAAGAAAAGGCGGGTTGTTTTTTTGTTGTCCAGCTGTTCTTTTATTCATCTATCTGTGTGTGCGCTTGGGCTGTACAGGTATTTGATGATGGGAGCAATATAGGTGGTAGCATCATTGATGCTACCATAAAAATCCAGACGGAAGATGTTGGCGTACAACACATTGATGCCGATGGTACTGAAGAAGCTGTTGATATCAGTTATGGAAATATAACAAGTAGCGAAGTCCGGGGTGTCTTATTTGCCAATGCTGCGACTATTTCAGATCTCATATTTAATTTAGCCAGTCTATTAACGGATAACGATGCAGAGAGAGCAAATTATAGTACTCAATTTTTAAATACTCTGGAAACTTGGAATGCATCTGAAGTCGATAGACCTTTCTTAAATCACATTGCAGTAAGAGAAAGAGTATCAGCAATGCAAGAATCATTAAATAGCGAAGATTCTTTTACTGGGCTATATCAGTCATTATTACAATTGCAATCAGAATTTAATGGTATTATTCAGGATGTGAGAAACGGAAATCTTACTGACGACATAAAGCAAGTTTTATTTGACGAGTTGGTATTTTTATATCCTGGCAGTGATTTCACAGATACGCTATATTACAGTGCTTTTTTAGATACTAATCCATTTGATCTGACAACTGAAAGTCCAAGATTTCTGTCTATAGCAGGTGGCATACTGGAAAAATATCGGAGTTTTTTTGAAGAAAGTGCAGGTATGGAAGAAAGCGAAAAGGTGACCCAATTTGATGCTTTTTTAAATGAATTGGTAGATACAGAGACATATTCCTATGTTATTAATGCTCTTTTAAAATTTGATGCTACGGAGAATTATGGTTTTATTATGAAAGGATTGTTTAATCTTTTGCCGGAAAAATCTGAATGCGAATCTAATATAGAAATGGCCATAACGGAGCTGGGTTTCGACGATTTAGTTGATTTTTCTTTTAAATTTATCAAAACACAAAATGGGTATTTTCCCGCTGTGGTTTTACGGGAAACACAAAATGGGTATAAGAACGAATATATGATCAATGTTTACAAAGAAGAAGACAATGAAAGCATGTTTGATGTTTCATGTTATATTGCGCCAGATATTGAGGCAGAAGAATGGCTCATGTATAAATTGAATCATTTCCATCCGAATGCTCTGGTAAACGGAGATGCAATTTTATGGTGGCAGAATTATGTGCGAAGCGAAGAGGAAGAGGTCGCAACATTTGATCAATTGATTGGCAATATGGAAGTAGGTATTTCACCTGTAATGATCATTAGACCAGGAGATATAGATAATAAATCGATGGAATTTGCTTATTTGCAAGAATATAGCTTGTTTCTTAACTTTTGGTCCTCTATTTTAATGACTGAAGAAGATGATAAATTTTCTTTATTCATGCCTGTCTCAAAGATCAACGTGGTTGATGGTAATGCAATTCGGCTTTCAAATGCAGATTATATAAAAATAAATATAAGTCCGGTTCTACTTGGAGATTTCCGGATTACAGATCTTTACGACATTGAGTTAGAACTAGGGTATAGTTTTGGTTTTAATTCTGAAGGGGAAAGCGGAACGACGAGAAGTATTGCGTTCCGAATAGATGTTTCTGAATTTGGGGGGATGTTATGATGAAACATAATTGGACTAATGTGCTGCGGATTAATATTGTATCTCTCATGTTTTTTGTGAATACATTTTATGGTGTTCAGTTGCATGATGATGATACTTTTGATTTTATACCTTCTCGATCTATTGATAATGGTTCTTCGCATGATATGGCGGCTATCGATCCATCTTTATTTGATACAGCAGGATCTGTGCTTGATGTTATAGACTTTGACCTTGTGCTTTGTTCAGAGGCATCAAGTGTGCAACCCAGCTCATTTGGCAGGCGTATTCTACAAGCGCTTGGTAATACAAATTATGATACTTCAAGGCTTTACAATGCTGGCGGAGAAAAGATATGGGAAAGTAGTAGCGCAGAAGTATTAACAGCGGATATTCTTAATGACTGCAAAAAAGTTGTATTAGAGAGAGATATAATGCAGGTAATTTTAGAAGATATAGGAGATGATGGGGATTGGGTAGGATTAAAAGAAAGCGGTTATAGCATAAAAGATAATGGTAAATCTTATGGGTATACTTTTATATACTTTTTCAATCAAACAACTAAAGAATCGTATGTACAATATTTTTTCCCCGACGAAGCGGATAACCAAGTTTTAGATGAGGCAGGAGTGGGGTATAAAGGATGCATTATAAAGTCAACTATTGCAGGTGTCGATGACGACACCAAGATGCTTATACCTGAGGCTGGAAGTTTAGTCGATATGTATGGCACCAATGATGAATTTGTAGATATAGGAGATCTGATTGACTTTTGTGATACAGAGAATTCCACCTTAAGTATAGAAGCACCTGCTGCGGCAATAGATATTGGAAGTACGGGTTCTAGAATTCCTGGTCTGTTTACAGAAGATGGAAATATTACAACAGCAACACATCTCAATGCTGATGGAGATGTGATTGTTCAAACTCTCGAAACTGACGACAATGGTAGGGAGGTAGAAGCACGGGTAACGAAGAATGGTGAAAGTATATATTTACGGGTGCTTCTTGAGTCACCAGGTATAGGAGATTTGAGATTAGTTATATATTCAGTGGATATAAGTGAAGGAATGAAATGGGAATCGGTATTAATGTGGGAGAGATCAGAGATGTCGGATGAAGAAAACCGCTATAGTCAAACAATAAACATCCCTTTAGGAATAGCCGAATTCGTTTTAGATGATTTCGATGTAGATCAAGTTAAAGATGCAATTATTTCTGAGTATGCAAGCGGTGGGCTTCGATTCTTTAATTTCGAGTATATAGTTGAAGGTGCTGGAAAAATGTCGACAGTAGATATTAGCTATAATAATGCAAGCGACTTCAGCTTTATATCAAATGATGGAGAAAATTTTTTGCTGGATGGTCTTTTGATTAATCAAAGTAATTTAGGGGATTTGATAGCCTGTTTTGCTCTTCATCCAAGTGAATTGAGGTCATTTAACCCTCGTGGAGTATTAGTAACATTCGGTGGGGTTGAGTACCGTATTATATCAGATGATTCAACAATAGCGATTAGGAATGATTCCGGAAGAGAGACCACTATAACTAATACACAAGCTGTGCATTCAACAGCTCCTCAAGTGATTTCATTAATAGATTCGGCGGGAGAGCCTGTTGCAACGGCAATTGTGGCTGTGGAAAGAATAATGGAATTTGATGATAACGGTAGTCCAAGAGCTATGGTTTTACGGCGATCACAAGTATATGACTTAGACGGGAATATTATAGGGCAGCGAATTGATACATTTATCGAGAATACTAATGACTTAGGGCGAAGTTCTAGTAATATTATACCCGATGTCGAAGAAATGATTGCAGTAGAGTTTAATAATCTACTTACTAGTCTGGATGATAGTAATGTTAATGGTGAATTTACATGTATGCGCTCTATGGATGTTACATATGGAGAAGATAGTGTTGCTTATGATTACTATCAAATTGTTGAAGAAAACGGGGTGTATAGCAGGATTAATACTCATCAAACAAGTGTAACATTAGATGGCGATGGAGGGTATACAGAAGTGCTCACTTATGATGGAAAGGAAATATGGCAAAAAACATATCATGCAAACGGTGAGCTTATTTCCGCAACTTATTACGATTATCTAGATGATCATGTAATAACCTTGGAAGGTGGAAAGATTTTGGTAAATGGGGCGGCGTTAAATCCGGCAGAACAATGGAAGAGCTGTAGTGATGAGGAATTATTCAATGGCGAGAATAGAGATATATTGAGACCTCTCTTAAAGGAATATGAAGACAATGATGGTTTTAGAGGTTTTTTAGATCAAACATTAGCATCGGATCAAGTAGAAGAGTATACATTCGCAAAATATTTTAAAGTCACGATGTTTGAAGAAAATGGTGTAAAAACAGGAATAATTTACAATACAGAGAAGGAATTTACAGTAGGGTATTTTTCATATCATAATGATGAACTAATTATGTGGGAGGCAAATGGGAGCTATCGCTATAAAGCTTCCAGCGATAGACCTGGATCATATGAGAAAGAAAGAATGAGATATGGTTCACTGAATATTACCCATCCCGATCAAGAAGATATTGAGATGGCCTATAGTGCTTTTCAGTTAGGGGTGCAACGGAGTGCCTATTCTGCCTATCTTCAACAGAGTTCACGGCAGCAGGGTGTAATGGAAGGTATTATGATGAAGGTTATGGATTTAACGAATAAGACTGCTGGGTATTTTCCTACTGGACGAGGGTTTGTTGGATATTATAAAAAGGTTGGTGTAATAAATGTGAATAGTAATTCCGGAGAGGCAGTATTTGACTTTGAATGGATTCCGCATAACCCTAATGATGACGAAATGAGGGGGGAAGGCGGAGTTGTTGTTGTACAGGAAGCTGAAGACTTTCTCAATCGTAAGGCAGGTGATGTTATTAAAGTAAATAATGATTTTAGAGTAACCTATGCTATGGTGGCAGCAGCGGCTGCAGTTGTTCTAACAGTAGTTGGCGATGTAGGAATGCTTTTATTAGCCAAAACTTTGGCAACTGCAGGTATACATGCTTCCAATATTCTCAGTGCCGGTGTACAGTTAGCTTTCAAGGCATTAATGACTATTCCGAAGTTTAGTAACGTTGTAGCTCATACTCTTTACGCAGTGCTGAATACGGGTTTAGCACTTTCATCTATTCCCGGGGCAGGTATTGTGGCAGGAGTGGCCAAAGGTATTACCGCTTTTGGTTTAAAAGCACTTGCCAAGACTCCTCATATAGTAAGAGAAATAGGGTATCGGATATTGTATCCAGTTATACATCCTATACAATATGTTTTTAATACAGCACGTTTGATGTCTTATGGAGTTCCTTTACGCTTAGTTATGATGTTGCCAGGAATTGCTAGGGGTGATTATGTGGATGCTGATCTCGAGGAAGTTGCTCATCAAATTGCATCTGGCAGTGTATTCAGCGGCGCATATAGTTATGTTTTCGGTGTTTTCTTGCCGGTAATAGCTCGGGGTCTAAGACTAATTCATTTAGGATTTATCGCAGATTTTGCAGAGCTGGTCACTCCTCAAAATAATCCCGCCCAGATGTTAAGTAGTTTGAAACATTATGGCGCATATGCAGCAGCATTTGCGATACAAGAAGGCATCTTGGAAGAGGGGCTGTATCCGCTGGTTTTGAATGCAGGATTAGGCGGAGTGGAGACATTAGCAAGATATTTTGAAGGAAATTTATTCTGGGACCATGTTTCAGCTGATTTAGATATGTTTAGGGATTTTATTGTCGAAACTGTTTCAGAGTCTATTGGAGGTTAATTATGAAAATTAAACTGGGAAAAATTGTTTTGATTATATCGATGATTGTTTCTCAGCTATATTTTTCAAATTATTGTAATTCATATGAATTGGATGCTGGAGATACTTCTGGATCGATACCTGTATCTCAAGGTATTAGCCTCGAAGATTTTGATATCTCTCTCTCGCTTTGTAGTGGTCCGGAAATATATGCAGATTATGGAAGTGAAGAAGATGACCTTGAAGTGTTCAGATCTGCGGATATAGTATCAGGAAGTAATCCTGTTGTTTCAATCCCAACAGGTGGAGTTTCATTTGTATATTTATTACCCAGGGTGGAAAATATAGGGAATACAGATGCTGCGTATGCAGATCTTGCGGAAAGATTAGAGGACGAACAACTTTTCGTAAAAATAGAGGGTGAACTCTATGAAATAATCAATACGCTAACTGATAATCCTATTTTTACGTATTTTAATGTCCCAGAAATGCAATCTATAATAGATAATTTGATTTTAGAAGTCTCACCCCAAGAGCTTAAAAATGAACGGGGGTTTTGGGGGTCTGTCCTATACTATATGTATGCCACCTTGAGGCTTCCAGCTGCAGTGGTTAGTACGGTTCCTGCTTCAGTGGTTTATGCTGCAGGAGGGATAAGCAAGATTTATTTAAGACCGGTGAGTAGTTCTCCCGTAGTAGCAGACGCTGAGATGAACTTGACAGAAGCTGAATTTAGAAGATTATGGGATGGCAATATTTATTCTTATCCTGTGTTGTCTGGATGGGAGGTAGTAGATGATGCTGAAGTTGCTATAGAAAAGGTGGGTGAGAACATACTTATGGTGAAGAATTATAGCGGTACTGATACATTGGTTTCTTTAGATATTGAAAGAGATTCAGGGGGGAGTATCAGCGTCTTATCTGCAGCAATGGATGAAGGCAGTATATCTTCCATCCGTTTTATTTTACCCGGATGGAATGGGATTGAAGTTGAGAGTGATGCATCATCTTTGACTGCCACTGATATTTCTAGTGGACAAAGTGTAGTGTTTAGCAAGGATGAGGATATATATAAAGAATATTTTTTATTCCCTGCAACTGGTGGTAGTGAACGCGGATACATTCGGCAGGTAGGCGATAAATGGCTTACATTTGATAGTAATTATATATTAAGTGGTATATACAATTATGATGATGACACAAGCGATGGTACGTTACTCCAGCAAGATTTTCAATTTCTTGGCAATGCTATCACAATTACGACAGAAGTTACGTCCGATGATTCGCCTATTTCTCCGGCTGTTGTCCGCGATTTTTTAACTTCTTTTTTTGCATATAAAAAAGAAAACAATGAAGGTGAATTTACAAGATTTTTGTTTACTGGTTTAGATATAGTTAATGTTGTAGACGATACTGGTGGAGATAGCATGTATAGACCATTCCAACATAATCAGGAGTCAATAACAATACCGAAAAATTTAATTGATAATTGGTTGGCGATTAAAGGTGGCACGGGATATGATGAATTATATCTTACTCTTTCTATCTGGCTTACCACAAGAATGTTTGTTGATAGTTATGATTCAGTAGAGCGAGAGTCGGTGATCTTGTTTGACATTCCTCCTATTGATGGGAGCGGACATTCTTTATTCAATAGTTATCTGTCGTTGTTTGATAAAAGATATGATCTTTTTATGAGAGATTTTCCTGATATGATGGGTGTATGGTTACAGCTAATGGATGATGCAGAAGCTTATTCCTTGATAACTTTAAATGATGATGCGATGGGAGCGACTTGGAATTCCCCTCTTTGTGTAGATTACGTTGGAGCTATTCTTAGTGAAATTAGAGAAGATCCTCAATATGGTTTCTTATCCCCAAATGTTTTATTGGATGCTGTTGGGACGGTTAAACCTGACAATG
Organism: Candidatus Saelkia tenebricola; assembly: GCA_030765145.1. Classification (GTDB taxonomy): domain Bacteria; phylum Omnitrophota; class Gorgyraeia; order Kaelpiales; family Kaelpiaceae; genus Saelkia; species Saelkia tenebricola. The sequence continues at coordinate 9,878 of JAVCDA010000061.1, forward strand.
CGATCATTCCAGATATTGTCTCGTATATGATGTTAACGAGAGAAGATAGCTTTATAGATCCAGCTATTTCCAATGCTTTAATTGATATTATTCATCCTTTAGATGGTAATTATGATGAGTTGCATGAAGATGGATATGATGTGCGATACCTTCTAAAATTTATGCTTCTTTATGATCTTGGGCAGACAGTTCTTAATATTGCGGAGGAAGAAGATGGTAGCAGTGTAGATATTGACACTTCACCGCAACGTTTCTTAGACTGGTTTGAGACAAATGTTATAGGAGTAGATGAGATTGGTACGTATTTTTTAGAGGAGTTTCGAATATTAGCAGAGATTTATCCTGCATTAAAAGCTTTAAAATATAACCTTGAGAATGGAACGCATGGAGCGTTAGAGATTGCTGATGACTCTATCATAAGTGCATTCATTGAGAGATATAAATGGGTAGAAAATTTCCCCGCAAGCATCCGGTATAATACTGTAGATCATGCTACGTTTTATGAGCATACTCCTGGTAGTGATGAATACTGGGAGAATATGTCTTCATTATGGGAGACAACTTTTGATGCTTACAATGATGTTTTAAATCAGAGATTGGATGTAGGGCCGGAATATCCTGGACCTGCAGTTTTAGATTATTTTGTGATGACCTCCTCTTCTTATCGCTATAACCCAAGTTACTTGGGAGAACCATATGGGTTGTATATAGGCGATCATTACACACCTATATATTTAGATTTAGGAACAGATGGAAACGGAAATTTGCATGTTTGGGAATATCTTTTCAGTTTTGGAGATTCTCAGTTTGACTTAGTATCGTTTGCGGCTTCAGGAATGCCTGGAGACGCAGGACCTGATTATAGTAGAGTGCAGGTCGATCCTATCGGTAATACTGCTACAGTCATATTCTATGATTTTTATCAGGTTGCTAGCCCAATAAAAACTACAATTACTTATAGGGTTTCTTCTTGGGATAGCAGGACAATAGATGTGGAGTGTGCAGAAGATGACAATATAACTAAAATTACATTTTGGATGCCTACGGTGTATGAAATAGAAAATATTAAAATGGAGGATCTTATTAATGTTGATTAAATCTTTTAGAGTTAGTTGTATAATCTTAATTTGTTCATTGACTGCGTATGCTGCGGAGCTAGTAGTTGTATTTGAAGCAGATACATCAGAAGTAGTAATTGAAGAAATTTTAAATAAATACAGTTTTACAAAAGATTTTGGTTTTATTAGTTTTGGAAGCAGTAATTATCGTGCAGCAGTTGATTATAAAGGCACAGAGCCTATTTTGAGTGTTATTAGCCAAGCAGAAAAAGAGAAGCAGGTGAAACATGTGTTTTTTGAAATTGATTTAGAATTAAATTCGGATGAATATTCTTATCAAAATGTACTTGCAGATATCAGAGAACGAAATGCAGAAGCATTGAAATACTCAGAAGAAGCGGAAAGAAATTATTTAGAGGAACTTGCTTTACAGAATGCAGAAGCATTGAGAGGCTTAGAAGAAGCTGGAGATTATTTAGAGAAGTTTGATTTGCAAAATAATGCTACTGTAATATATTGTGATAGTGGCTTTTTGCACCAGGACCATCCGGCTATAAATGAGCTATTAAACGATGGGGAACTTGTTGTAGTAGAGGATGATGATTATCATGAGTATGGATTTAATTTTGTTTCAGATGATTCTATGCCGGAGGATTTGGATTCAAAAGGTAATTTGATTGGGCATGGAACTGAGATGGCTTCTTTAGGCCTTGCTTATGTATCGAGGCATAATTTTATGGTAATGAAAGTAAAAGGGGATGATTTTCCAACAGCCAGGCTGGGGGCAGCTTTGAGCGAGATAGGGAGTTTATTAGAAGAAGGTATATTGTCAGATGGTGTTGTCGTCAATATGAGTTTTTCAACTACTAAGTCGAGCTGGGTCGAGAAAGCGATTCTTTTCATTTTGAACAATAATCCTAATCTAGATCCTGATTCAGAAGAAGACCAAGCAAGAGCAAAGTCTGCAGCAGAAGACGAGTGGGATAGGAGGCTAAATGAATTTCGTGAAGAATTCATATTGCCTCTTTCTGAAATGGGGGTTATTTTTGTTGCTTCTTCTCGGAAAGACAATTCGGCTAACAACGGAGATGAGTTTTTCCCGGGGTGTTTTGATGAGGTTATATCTGTAGGTAGGGCCTCCTATAGCAATTCTGAAACTGATTGCGATATATTAGCTCCTCATAAAATGTATGTAAGTGATGATTTCCAATCTATAAAAGAGGTGGAAGGCACTTCTTCTGGTGCTGCATTAGTTTCTGCATTTATAGGTGAAATATTAAGAGTAAATCCGGGGTTAAACTCAGATGAAATTAGGGCAATTTTAAGATATGATAATTTCACAGAGGGTTTAAATGGTATGCTTAATGTGCTACAGGGAGGTGATTTACCGGCAGCTCCTGAGTTTACGCCTGAAATAGATTTTGCAGTAAGCGCACGGATTGCAACGGTTTATTCTGCTGTAAAAGACATTCAAGCAGGACTAAGTGAATATAATCAAGTAGTGTTTGATTTAGGAATTACGAAACTTGAGGTTGATTTCGGTGGAGACTTGCCATTTGGGATTGAGATAAATACCGAGTTTTCTCAAGTTGTCGAAGATATAAAAGCAATGTATAATATAGGTGCTGAATATAGTTCTGAATATCACAATGAAGATATAGCTTATGAACCAATCTCTTTACCGGAAGATACATTGTTTGGTATTTTCAATTAAGATAAAAAGTAAAATAACTATTCTTTTTTTAGTATTTCTTGCTTTAGTTGTTAGCCAGAAATCGTATTCTTCATTTGAGATATCTAAAGCTGATAATTTTCTTTTTTGTTTTTCTAGGATGGATATGGGAGGGCACGGTTCGGTTGATTTAAATGTATTAAAGTTTGAGCTAAAAAGATTATTTAAGAATTATAGTGAATTATGTCCGCAGCTGATTGAATCAATGGTAGGTTTGTTTAGAGAAAACGGGGTATTTTTAGAATCCTATAAACTCAAAGGTGAAACTTGTCTATCTAAAATTAACTCTCAATTTATATTTTATCACGAAGAATATGGCTATTGTCTTGCGCTTAAAAATAATACTGAACAAAAAACATTGAACTACTTAAATATGAAAGATGAAGTTAAGGATATAAAATGGGAGCGATTTTTAAAGGAAAGTGAGGAAATCATATTCTCGTTACCTATTGAGAATGTTCTTTTTGAAAGAGTTAAAGAGATGTCAGATCCTCTTCTAGGAAAATTTGTTGCTATATATACTCATCATAAATATTCTAACATGGAATTGGTTAAGGATACAATCGTCAGATTAAAAGAGGAAGCAAAAAATAAAGAATGGAGGACTCTCTATATTGATGAGTTAGGCTTAATTCTTCCTAAAACAATTGAGAATTATATGAGCGTGTATAAATTAAGTGAAAAAGACGCTTTTGAGAGAGTTAAAAAAATAATAAAAAGCGAGGTGAATAATTTAGCCCAGGGCCATTCTATATACGATTCACTCCCATTCTATGGGCAATTGTATTCATATCTTGCAAAAATAAAAATGGATTCGACTATCGAAGATTTGGATTATGAATTATGGAGGGAAATAGTAGCTTATGATAGAGAAAAAGATTATCAGCAAGCAATCAGGGAATTTGCTTTAACAAATTTCGAGAATTATATTAGAAAAACTAAGGAATCTATAGCATTTTTTTATGTCTATAATATGAAAGAACGTGATGAGTTATTTATTAAACAAATAGGAACGCTTATGGCTGAAAATCCTAACACATTGATCTTTACTATAAGAGGTTTAGCACATTATGGGGTGGAGGAGAAGATTAAAAATCCTAACTGGAGAGTAGAAAGCATAATTGTGTCTGATGGGAAGATTTATGAAACTTTTAGTAGGGGAACATGGATTCAGACTTTATGGATGAATGGAATAAAATTTTCTTCTGAATTTGAAACTCTAGAAATCGCTAAGGTGTTTATTCAAGATATCATTACGTTTACTTTGCAGGAAGAAAAGAAATTAAATTTAATTTCTGCAAGAAGAATTTCCTATATGGCAGTAAATAGAATGGAGGGAAAAGATATAAAGGAGATATTCCAACTTTTAAAAATGTATAAAGGATTGGGAATTTTCAGGGATTCAAGAGATTTAGATATTGTTAAAAAAATTGTTTATGATTGGTGTGTAAGTAGTGGGTTTTTGGAAGAAGAGTTAGATGCTTATTCTCCATCATTAAATTAGGAACACATCTTATTTTTGTCATTCTATTATAGTTTTATCTATGTTATTTAACATTATAGGTTTACTGGTATGGATAGAGCAGGGTTAAAAGTGTATGGAAACAGAACAATCCAAGTTTATTTTTATATATAGTATGTTTTGTTTTAATTTTACACAGAAGAGCAACGTTTTTTATTTTAGCATTATAATAAGTTGTGGTACTAAATATTAATTTGAAAACAGGATTTATCTAATGTTCAAATTTTACTTAATGCGCTCCTTCTTTTTGATATAAGTTTGAATATGTTGTATAATTTATTTCAAAGGAGGGGAGGGCTATGAGGTGGATAGAATTGTAATAAATAGTATTGTTTCGTTTTTATTATGTTTTTGTAGTATCGTTGTGTATTTTTCAAGTAATTCATATGCAATAGAGGGTAAGGAATTTCTATTGATATATGGTCTTTCTGTGGTTCAGGATCAACATTATACTCTGTGGGAGTCAAATTATCCGGGATTTGCCACGTATATTATGCTGCCGTCTTTTTTGATGGCAGAACAAAATCTTTATTCCAGTGAGTTTGGGACTGATATTGAACTAGAAAGCAGTTTTTCTGATTTAGGTAACGGTTCATTCTTATTCTTAAATCCATACCAAAATAATACTTTGCTGAATGACTGGAATAGGATTGATTGGGATAATGCAGAAGGCGATGCGTTTCCACTTTCATTTGAGGTCATAGATCAAGAAGAGAGGATTTTAAAAGTAATATTTGGGGATAAAAATAATAGTACCGCGAGTTTTATTGTTTCGCCAAGTGGTATTTATGATTTAGAAGGTACCTTAAAAGATTCAATTGTAGATGTTGACTGGGGTGATGAGAGATTTAAAATTGCTGTTTCTGAAAATGGAGAAACTCTTAAAGTTACAATAAAACCATCTGAGGTGGATTTATCTCCTATGATTCGGTATTCCAAAGGATTTAGTCTTGGCGGTTTTGTAGGAGAGATAGAGTTTTGCTTTGTAAATGGGAAGCCTTATTTAGAGGTTGAGTTTGAGAATAAAGAAGAAGAGAGAGCTGCTATAGATATTGATTTTAATGGGGTTTGTTTGGATTTAGATTTTAAAGCTTTGGCAACTGATGCAGGTTTTGTAAGTATTAATGTAAGTTCTCTTTCGCTTGAGGATGAAAGAACAAGAGGTGGAATTGAGGTAACTGCTGAGGAAGAAGGGCAAACGGTTGTGTTGAGTTTAGGGGCTAATTATTATTTTGAAATAAATAAAAATGGCAGTATGCGGGAGATAATAGATGAGTTTTTTACTGAACTTGCCCAAGAGATGCATAAAATGCTTCCAGGATGGGCCCAAGAGGATGAAGATATTGATCCTGATATGACAGTGGATGATATCAAAGAAATGTTATGGGAAGCAACAGGGGATGATTTAAAAGAATTTGCCAAGTTGATTGAAGATATAAATGAACAAAGACAGGGCTTGGTTATACCTAGTAACTTTCGATTTTTTATGGATTTTACTAGTCAGCGAGATCAAAGAGAGGTAAGAGTTGTTTTCCCGTTAATAGAAAATCAACTGGCTTTTAAAACCAATTTTGGCTTAAATCAGCAGGAGATGAGTTTTGTTTTCCCCTTTAATAATGAGACAGTTGAATTGGGCTATGGGAATGATTTAGGAATTGGAATGGCTGTTTTTAAATTAGCTGATTTATCAAATATTTCATCCGCTGAGTTAGGAATATCAAATGAGGGTATTCAATACGTAGAGTGGTTGTTGGGTGGTTTAGAAGGGACGATAGATGCTTCAGGATTTGTAATAGAGAGTTCTGATAAAAGCTTACTGGGACTTTCTGCACTTGATGTTTTACTTCAGGGTCTTGAATCTGAACGCAGTGAGTTAGCATGGAGTTTTAGGTATAATTTTGAAGGAGGTTATAATCTAAGACTTGATGTTCCTTTAGATGAGTTCGGATACAAGGGGGCAAGAATATCTTGGGGATTAAATTCAGGTAAACTTTCTTTTTTAATCCGGATGCCTTTATGGGGAGGTGTATTAAGAGTCAATTCGCAAGGTATTGTAAAATATGAGGTTAAGAGCACAGGGATTGATTTAATATTTGGTTTTGAAAATGGGATTTTAAATTTAGAGTTTGAGATTACACGGGATTCAGATAACGCTGAGGATGAAGAAAATGAAAATTAAATTTTATAAAAATCGTAGGGATAAATTTGACACTGGTGCTTGGGTATGCTATAAATATAATGAGGTTGAGGTCAGTATTAAACAGATGTTTAGTTTAGAAAAAGGGGGAGAAGAGTGATTTATAATGGTGCAGACAGAAGAGAGTGGCCGAGAGTAGATGTTCGTCTTCCGATAAGATTTCGTGAAGTGGGCGAATTTGGTTCTTCGCCAATTGATTCTGAGACTCAGGATGTAAGTGAAGGTGGAATAAAGTTTAATTCTGGAAAATTCCTGCCTAAAAACAGTAAGCTTGTCTTAAATATGAATTTAACCGATGTTAACGGAATGAAGGCTACGGTTAAGGTTGTTTGGTCAGCACGTGACTCACATACCAGTATGTATGAAACAGGGGTTGAGTTTGACAATATCCCTTCTGAAGCACGGGGGCAGCTTTCTCATTTTGTCAGAGGAAATCTGAATAATCTTTGAGGTTTGTATTTAACCTCTTCTGCTTCGTCTATCTAAATCGTATTTTTCTACTTTTTTATTTAAAGCCTGGCGCGATATACCCAAAACTTTTGCAACTTTAGATTTGTTCCATTTCAGTTCAAATAGAATCTCTGTTAAAATCCGTCTTTCATATATTTCCACAACGCCTTTTAATGTCTTATCTTTTATCTCCTCAAGCTTCAAATTTATTCCGCCGGTTCTTATCTTTTCAGATAGATCGCTAGCTATGATATGAGGCCCTTCTGATAAAATTACAGCCCGTTCTATCTCATGCTCAAGTTCTCTTATGTTTCCGGGCCAGTCGTATTCTATGAGGTATTTTATTGTATCCGGAGCCATTCCTTTGATTGTTTTTTCTTTATCGTTTTTCTGGGTATAAATGCTTAGAAAATGTTCTGCTAAAAGAGGAATATCGTCTTTTTTATCTCTTAAAGGAGGAATGCCTACTTCTATTACACAGATTCTGTAAAACAAATCTCTTCTAAAAGTACCGCGTTCGACTTCTTTCTCTAAAATCCTGTTTGTAGCAGCAATAATTCTAACGTCTACATTTATATCCTGCGTTGCTCCAACCCGTTTGATAGTTCCTTCCTGTAATACTCTTAAGAGTTTTGCCTGTAAACCCGGGGATATTTCGCTGACCTCATCCAAGAAAAATGTCCCTTTATCTGCTGCTTCAAATAATCCTTTCTTTTCTACTACTGCTCCGGTGAAAGAGCCTTTGATATGTCCGAAGAGCTCTGATTCTAACAGAGTTTCTGTTAAAGCAGAACAGTTTACAGCTATAAACGGTGCATTTCTCCGTTTACTGTGGTAATGCAATGCTTTAGCTATTAGTTCTTTCCCAGTTCCTGTCTCGCCTTTTATTAAGATCGTGCTGTTGGTGTTAACGACCTTTTGCATGATTCTGAAAACTTCTTGCATCTTTTCGTTTGTACCTATAATTTCCGGGAATGAATTTGTAGGTTCTTCCATATTTATTTCCTCCTTAGCTTTGCTGGTAAAATTTTCATTTCCTCCCTGTATTTTGCTACTGTTCTGCGGGCTACTTCTGTGCCTTGTTTCTTCAGCAGCTCAGAAATTTTATTATCGCTTAATGGTTTTTTCGGGTTTTCATCAACCAGAATATCTTTTATCTTCTCTTTTATTACTTTGCTGGATATACCTTTTACCTGGCTGGAAAAGAACTCTCTAAGCTCTATTATCCCATGAGGAGTTTCCATATATTTGCCGTTTACTGCACGCGATATTGTGGATTCATCTAATCCTGTTGATTCAGATACGACTCGCAATGTCAGAGGTTTAAGTCCGGATTTTCCAGAGGTAAAGAAATCTTTTTGATATTCAGTTATGAAAGTAGCAATTTTAAGAATTGTACTGTTTCTTTGCGCTAAAGCTTGGATAAGTTCTTTAGTGGTTTTCATTTTCTCCCGCAGATATTTTTTTGTATCAGATGGTGTTGCGGGATCTTTAAGCAGTTTTAAATAATGCTGGTTGATTTTTATTTTCGGAATATCTTTTTCATTAATTTTTAAAACCTGTATGCCTTCAGGGTTTATTTCAAGAAATAATTCCGGGATAGCATAACGGGGAAACATTTGGGTGTAATTTCTTCCCGGCTTTGGGTCCAGGGTTTTTAAAATCTCCAGGAATTTAGTCATTTTCTGATCTGAGATTTTTAATTTCTTTTCTATTGTTTCATAATCGTGGCTTGCGAGTTCTTCAAGGAATCCTTCTACAATTTGTTCGAAAATCTTATCTTTTAGTTTTCGCGCGTTTAATTGAATAACCAGGCATTCCTTAAGGTTTCTGGCTCCTACTCCGATAGGGTCAAACTGCTGAATGAGATTTAAGATTTTTTCTATCTTTTTAACAGAGATTTTAAATTTCTCCGCAAGTTCATTTAAATCTATTTTTAAATAACCGTTGTCGTCAATATTGCCGATTATTTCTTCGCCTATTAAGAATGTATTTGTATTTAAGCTTTGAAGATGCAGTTGTTTTATAAGGTGTTCATGCAGGGTTTCTGGTTTCGTGACCAGGTCTTCTAAATAAGTTCTTTTTTTCTCATCATCCGAGGTGAACCTTTCTTTTCTCTTCTCCCAGGCATTTTCTTCTTCAAACTCAAATTGTTCCTCATCTGGGATAGGGGGCTCGGTTTCTGTTTGCTCGATTTCTAAAAGAGGGTTTTCTTCGAATTCGGCCTCCAGTTTTTCTTTTAACTGGGTTATAGGGAGTTGGAGCATGTTGAGAAGCTGCCAGAATTGAGGAAGCAGCTTAAGGCGTAGTTGGAATCTTTGTTCCAGTCTGGGGATTAAATGTTCCAAATTATTCTAATATCTCCTATTTAAAAAATGTTTTAAAGAAAATCCTTGTTTTCTTCCTCAGGGAAATTTTCATTGTCTTTTATCCCTCAAAGGCTCAAAGGGTCGGTATGTATTACTTCAGAACTTTCCCCGCATTGAAGACAATTAACAATTTCCCCTCTTGAAGGAGTAAAATCCAAAATAATCTCCTCACCACAGTTAGGACATATTGTAGTGATTCCTTGCATCTTAAATCCTCCTTAGGTTCAATTAAGTGTTTTTAGTTTAACACAAAAAAGTACGGCTTCAAACAAAATTTAAAAAATATTTTAATGTAACTATATATTTGAATGCTAAATAGGTTGATTTTCTTTACAAAATTTTAAATTGGTTTATAATTGTTCTACTATGCTGAGCTTGAAAGATAAAATCTTAAGGAAAAAAGCAGTTATATCTGTTGTAGGATTAGGGTATGTAGGTTTGCCTTTAGCGGTTGAGTTTCTGAATAAAGGGTTTTGGGTCAGGGGGATAGAGTTAGATAAAAACCGAGTCAGTTCTTTAAGGAGAGAAAAATCTTATATTCTTGATTTAGACGATAAGACATTAGGCAAAGCTTTTAAGCAAGGCAGATTTCGAGTTACTACAAGCTATAATGCGGTTTGCGGCAGCGATGTCATTATTATCTGTGTTCCTACGCCTCTGAGGAAAACCGGAGAGCCGGATATAACTTACATTTTAGATTCCGTTAAAAAAATAAAAAAACATCTTAGTAAGAATATGCTCATTATCTTGGAAAGCACTACTTATCCAGGTACAACTGAGGAGGTGGTTTTGCCTATTCTCTCAAAAGGGGAATTACAGGTTGGGCGTGACTTCTATCTTGCTTTTTCTCCGGAGAGAATTGACCCCGGTAATAAAAAATATCAAACCGCAAATATTCCCAAAGTTATCGGTGCTGTTACAGCTGACTGTTTAGAATGTGCCAGTGTGTTGTATAAACAGATTGTAAATAAAGTTGTTACAGTTTCTTCTCCCAAGACAGCTGAAATGGCTAAACTTCTGGAGAACTCATTTCGGAGTGTAAATATTGCTTTAGCAAACGAAGTAGCTTTTATTTGCGGCAAGATGGGTATAGATGTATGGGAGGTTATTAAGGCAGCAGAAAGCAAGCCTTTTGGCTATATGCCTTTTTATCCCGGCCCTGGTATCGGGGGGCATTGTATACCGACTGACCCGATGTATTTGATTTGGAAAGCACGTCTTTCCGGCTATGAGCCTAAATTGATTAAGACTGCGCATGACATCAATTCTTTTATGCCGCATCATGTGGTTGAGAAGCTTATTGAAGAACTTAAAAAAAGGAAAAAAGTTGTAAGAAAGTCTAAAGTGTTGATAGTGGGACTGAGCTATAAGCCGGATGTAAATGATATCCGGGAATCGCCTGCTTTAGAAATAATCAAGGAATTAACCAGTAAAAAAGTGCAAGTTTCTTTTTACGACCCTTATGTGAAAGAACTGCAAATAAATGGTAAAAAATATATTTCAATATTCTGGAAAGAAAAAAATATTCAAGAGATGGATGCTGTAATAATAGTTACAAATCATAGCAATGTAGATTATGGAATTCTTAAGAAAGCATTGTTTATAATCGATACCAGGAATGCTCTTAAGGGAAAAATTAAAAATTTAGTCAAACTTTAAAAAATGGCAAACTGGATTGTTACAGGCGGGGCAGGTTTTATCGGTTCTCATATTGTCGGGGAGCTGTTAAAAAGAGGCGAATCGGTTAAAGTGATAGATAATTTTTTAACGGGGAAAAGAGAAAATCTTGATTTCCCCAGTGAAGACAGCTCTAAATTGAATATTCTTCAAGGTGATATTTGTGATATAGAATTTTTAAAAGAAAATTTCAAGAATTCAGATTATGTGTTACATCAGGCAGCTTTGCGTTCGGTTCCAAAGTCTTTTCATGATCCAGCTGCGTATGATAAGGTAAATGTAGGAGGCACATTGAATGTTTTAATCGCAGCTCGGGATTGTCGTGTGAAGCGCGTGGTTTTTGCTTCGTCCAGTTCTGTATATGGAGAAAGAAGTGATTTGCCTGAGCGGGAGACGGATTCAACTAATCCGGTTTCAATTTACGCTGCTACCAAATTAAACGGAGAGGTTTATTGCAATGTGTTTTCTGCGCTTTATGGGCTTGAGACTGTTGTTTTAAGATATTTTAATGTTTTTGGTCCCCGGCAATCTTTAGAAAATCAATATGCAGTAGTAATTCCCAAGTTTATTACGTCTCTTTTAAAAAAAGAATCTCCCCCTGTATATGGAGACGGGCATCAGAGTAGAGATTTTACCTATGTTAAGAGTGTGGTAAATGCAAATATTCTGGCTGCTTTAACAGAGAATGCGAGAGGTGTATTTAATGTCGCAAACGGCAAATCTCATACTGTGCTTGAACTTTTTGAATACATCAAGCGTTATTTAAATGTTGATTTAAATCCCAGATTCGAATCTCATAGACCCGGAGATGTTCTTCATACTCTAGCGGATATAACAAAAGCATCAAGTGTTTTGGGGTATGAAGTTAAAGTTGATTTTGAACAAGGGTTAACAGAAACAATTGAATGGTTTAAAAACAATTTGGAGAAATTATGAAAACGGCAGTTGTTGCAGGCGGGGCAGGTTTTTTAGGGTCTTATTTATGTGAAGAGTTATTAAAGAAAGGTTTTTCTGTGATTTGTGTAGATAATTTTATTACAGGAGATATAGCAAATATTAATCATCTAATTCCTGATTCTAATTTTAAACTTATTGAGTTGGATGTGTCTA
>JAVCDA010000032.1 GCA_030765145.1 Candidatus Saelkia tenebricola
AATTGCATTAAAAGAGAGAGAAGAGAAGATAGCCGAGGGCAAAATTAATCAAGAGAGGCGTGCGGAAGTAGCTGATTTACTTTCGGCTGGGAAAAAGGATTTTAAAAAGAAGAATTATCAAAAAGCAAAAGAGTCTTTCAAGCAGGTTTTAGATATTGAGCATACAAACAAACAGGCTCAAAAATATATTGCGAAAATAAATAAGTATTTAGAGGCGGAGTCGAGGAAGGAAGCAGTTGTATTAAAAAAGGTAGAAGAATTCTCAGGTGTTGATTTGCTATTTTCTCAGGCGTTGGAAAAATACAAGAGCGAATCTTATAAGGAAGCTGTGCCGTTGTTTGAGCAGGTGTTAATAATAGATCCGGATCATCAGACTGCCTATGAGTATTTGGAAAAATGTTATCAGAATGTAGATCAGTTAGCCGTATATGATCAGCAAATTTCAAAATTAATTCAGGAAGGAAAGTCTTATATTAAAAATGGTGCGTATGAAGAAGCTAATCAGGTTTTTAATAAAGTTTTAAAAATAGATCCCAAAAACAAGAAAGCAAAAAGATATATGGCATCTTTAAAAAGCAGACTTTTCGAAACTAAAGGTGCCAAAATAGGAGATGTATCAATTAAGATTCCTGAATCCAAGGATGTGGGATTTTCGATGCCAATACAGGAATTAACTAAACAGGAAGCTAAGCAGATTTATCAAGAAGCATTGGAGTTATATAAAAGAGGAGAATATAAAAAAGCTTTATCCGAATTTGAGCAATTAGCTCAAGTGAATTCGAAATATCAAAAAAGTGCAAAGAAAAAAGCGACTTTGTGTCTTAAAAAGATGAAAGATATACCTCTTGAAAAAACAGAAATAGATGAAAAATATCAAAGTGCTTTATCCTATTTTGATAAGGCTATTTATGAAAAATGTATAAGATTATTGCTGGAAGTCACAGATTTAAGTCCCAAATATAAGGAATCTAAAAAGTATTTAAAATTATCTCGAGAGAGAATAAAAATGTTGGAAAGCTTAGATGAGTTTGAGCAAATTCCACTTGATACTAAAAAATGAAGTTTGAAGGTCAGAAAGTCAGAATTGTTTTGAATAAAAGTTTTAAAGATGATCCTGTATTAATAATGAGGGGTACTGTTATAGATGAAAGTGAAGAAGGTCTGTTAATAACAGGAAGAATATTTATGAAAATTTTTGAGGAAAATAGAATGTTAGAAAAGCCTATTGATGATGAAACCAAGCTTTTATTTATATCTTTTTCAAGTATTAGATTTTTAGAATTAATAATATCTGATTCTCGATTTGAAGTATTACACAAGAAGATATTAAAGGAACCTCCTCTCCATTCGTCTAAAATTAATAGAGAAGGGGCGTTTTAACTTTTTAAACAAAATTCCATAAAGGTGATTTAAAAATGCAAAAGGTTTGTATTTTAGGAGATGGAAGTTGGGGGACTACTTTAGCCATGTTGCTTTTTGCAAAAGGTTGCAATGTAACCTTATGGAGTTATGATTCGGAATATGCGGTTCTTCTGGATAATAAAAGAGAAAATATCAAATTTTTACCTGGTATCACAATCCCCGAGGGGATAGAAATCACATCCTGTATAGATGTAGCTTTAAAGGATAAAGATTTTATTGTGATAGCTGTGCCATCTGTTTATTTTAGAGGGGTTGTGAAAAAAATAAAAGGTATGCCTCAAGAGGCTATTTTTATTAGTGTGACAAAAGGAATAGAAATAGATAAATTTAAAAGAGCTTCAGAGGTGATTGTAGAGGAGCTTGGTAAGGTTCGTTTTGGTGTGCTTTCTGGACCTACGATAGCTAATGAGGTAGTTAGTGAAAAACCCAGTAGTGTTGTCAGTGCATCTTCAAATGAGGATATTGCGAAGAAGATTCAAAATCTTTTTTTAAGTCCAAGTTTTCGAATTTATACAAGCTGTGATGTTATAGGAGTGGAATTGGGAGGGGCAATAAAGAATATTATTGCTATAGCAGCTGGTATTTGTGATGGTTTGGAGTTAGGTAATAATGCCAAAGCTGCACTTTTATCCCGGGGATTAGCAGAAATGGTAAAATTTGGTAAAGTTAACGGAGCTCGTAGTGAGACTTTTTTTGGTTTAAGCGGATTAGGGGACATGATTACAACTTGTTTTAGCCCTCAAAGTAGAAATAGATCAATCGGAGAGAAAGTTGGCCGAGGAATGAAGCTCAAAGAAATTTTAAAAGAAATGGATATGATAGCAGAGGGTATTTATACAGTTAAAGCAGTTTATGAGTTTTCTAAAATCCAAAAAATAGATATGCCTATTACAGAGAAAGTTTATCAAGTTTTATATGACAGTAAGAATCCTCGCAATGCAGTAAATGAACTCATGCAAAGAGAGCCAAAATCAGAGTCAGTAGCAGGAGAGTGATATGCAATTGTTGCTTAACAATGGGGTGTAGTGAAGCATGGCTATTGCGCTTGAATGGGGGTGGGATACAATCCAGCAGGTTAGGTAATTCCCCCTTAAAATCGATTAGTTGACGACTTACCTGTATTACCGTCTATTGCTACCTATTACTCTGTGTTGCCCCCTATTCTGGATACTAGGATTATGATGTTTTTGTAAGTTAAAATTTTATAAAAATAATTTAGTAGACGGGGACTATATGGTATAAATATTGTAGTAGGTTAATAGATAGAAGCGAAAAAGGGAAGGGGCAAAATGAAATACATAGTGAAGACGTTTAAAATTTCGATAGCATTGCTTATCATTACGATGCCATATATTTTCCCTATCTGTAATTTTTATTCACAATCAGTAGTTACCCGGCGTGTTCTTGGAAAGCAAGCTGTTACTCAAGTCGGTTTTGTCGGCTTAGGTGCAATGGGGATGGGCATGGCAGAGGTTATCTCTAAAAACGGTATTACTATATTTGGTACTGATATAAATAGTGAAACAAGAGATAGATTTGATGAAACTGGGGTAGGCACTTCAGCAGTTGACTTAGAAGCAATGGTTAAACAGATGGGCGAGGGGAGAAAAGTAATTTGGCTTATGGTTCCTCATGGTACACCTGTTAATGAAAATATTGATAAAATTATAGAATTGAAGCGACAAGGATTATTAAATGAAGGTGACATTGTAGTAGATGGGGGTAATTCAAATCATATTTTACATAGATCTCGCGCAGAGAGACTTCTAGAAGAAGGAATTATTCTTCTGGGTGCTGGGACAAGCGGAGGTACCGCTGCAGCAGGGAATATGTCTATTATGGTTGGCGGTAATCAGGAGGCTTATCAGCAATGTCAGCCTGTGCTTGAAGCTTTAGGGATGGAGGGTGGATATAATTGGTTTGGAGAAGCTGGGGCAGGCCATTTTGTGAAGTCAGTGCATAATGGTATAGAGTATTCTTTTTTTCAAGTATTGGCTGAAGGCATTGAAGTATTGGCTAACTATTTTGGTTGGAATCAAGAGAAGTTAGCTGAAGTTATAGGTAATTTGCAGGATAGCAATATCTCTTCTTGGACAATGGAATTAGCATTAGAGGTTGCAGGGGATGGTGTTTTTTCAGAAGTTGGTCCGCATATCTTAGGAGGAAGTACTGGTACATGGACACAAGAAGATGCTGAGAGACTGGGGATTGCAACGCCAGCGTTGGATGCTACATTGCAAGCCCGTATTGATTCTATAGAGACTGATCTTGAAAATTATCAGATTGCTCCTGGTGATTTTGCAGCGAGTTTTATAGCTTTAATAAGAAATAAGATGGGTTCACATGAGTATGATGAATTATCTGAAGAGATAACTCCAGAGATGCGTTGTGATGTTTTAGGGATTGGTTCAGAGAGAATAAATGTAGAAGAGCAAGTTTTTATAGAAAATGTATTGTCTGCTATTACATATGGTTGGCTGATGGTTTTAAAAGAAGGTTATGAGGTAATAGCTGCATCAGAATATACCATAGATACTCAAGGTTTGGCTAACTTAAGCACTGTTTGGCAAAATGGGTCTGTAATAAGATCTCATTTAATAGGGTTAGCAGAAGCTCATTTTCAAGTAGGTGAAGATGTTCAAACTACATTTAACAATATAGCCCAAGATCTCGGGCTAGAAGTAAGCTCCATTAAATGGTTAAATGAGATTGCTAATAGCTTAAATACACCAACACCTGCATTTGATGCCATTTTAGAATCTATAGAATAACATTAGCTTACAACTTCCCATATAGATTGATACAAATATTATATATTTCCTCTTGCCATTTCCTGTTACCATTTTTAAACTAGTACAAGTATTTAACGGGGCTTAGCGCATAGCGAAACATGGTTAGTGCTCCTGAATGGGGTTGGGAATCAAGCTAATTTCACATCTTTAATTAATCCAGTATACCCTTTAAAATTAGCTAATTATCGGCTTGCCTTGTATTGCCCCGTAGGATGGACATTATTTGTAAAGATAGTATCTTCTGAAAAGTCTCCTTTAATTTGGAATTTAATTTAGTTTTTTTTCGATTAATAAGCTATTAATATTATCAGATACCAGGAAAGTAGTTTCTTAATATTTCATGCTGATACCGAGCAAAAAGAACTTCAAACTCTGTCATTTCAGATTCCGTTGCAGTATCACTTCTAGAGTCAAATATTTTATAAGCTAATTCAAGAAGCCTGTATTTATCATCCCCCAAAACAGTTTGTAAAGCTTTGGCATGTTCTTCTAAAAACTGTGCAGTTTTACCAAATACACTATAAGGACAACTTCTGCTATCAAGATCTATTCTTGTCCATGATGTTGGCCCAGCCACTATAACATTATGAGCAGCATTATCATCATCTACTAAATCATAAGACATATTGAATCCAGCTAAATCCATAAGATAGGAAAATGTATTCCATTCATTTTTAGAGATTCCACCTTCACCCCATTCAAAACATTCGCTTCCTTTAGCGTAAATGGAATAATAACCTTTTTCATTCTCTGTTTCAAAAGGAGCTAATGGAGGAGCAATGTGTGGAGATGTATATTGGCCGCTACTTACAAAATAATCATCTAAAAGTTTTATTAATATATGTTTATAAAAGATAGAGCCTTCAGTTCCTTTTTTGTAGATTTTAAAAGTCCCATTTTCTTCAAGAGCATGCCCTCTTAAAGTCTTTATAACTCCGGTAAGAAGCCAGGGGTTAGGTTCAGGTATCCAAGTGGGGCCTAGCCACTCTTCTACTGCTGCTACTAATTCCTCGGCTGTCAAAAGAGGGAAAGAGCTATTTCTTACTCTTCTTAGAATATTGAAGTTAAAATCAGGTGTTCCAAGAAGAATATGAATCTGAAATAATATTAAAATAAAAACTATCGATTTTTTAAAATTATTAAACATGTTTTGCCCCTTAACTATAAGTATACCATATTTTAGTTATGCAGAATAAATTTAGGAATAATTTTGTCTATAATAATGTAGAGATATTAGATATTTTTTATTAAACATATATTTCCTCTTGCCATTTCTTACTACCATCTTTAAACTAGTACAAGTATTTAACGGGGCGTAGCGCATAGCGAAGCATGGCTAGCGCGCCTGAATGGGGTTGGGAATCAAGCTAAAATCATACCTTCAGTAAGTTCAATAAGTTAAGTAATTTCACCTTTAAAATCAATTAGTTAGCGACTTACCTGTATTACCACCAATTCCGAGTATTACCATGTATTGCTCCCTATTCTGGACACTTTTTGGACACCAGACTATGGTTGAATTAAAAGCGTAAAGTGGTGTTATTTTTTTAAGAATACTACTCTATAGACTTAAAAGTATGTAAATCTAAGTTTACACTATTGTTTTCTCGAAAAACAGCCCTAAATATTATTTTCATAACTTATTGATTTAGTTATGTGTTATAAATCATTTATATAGGATTTTTTTTGGCATGAATTTTGATTGATAAGATATAAGGCAAAAAAATGAAAGTATTAAAACGACAAATGGAATATAAGCATTTTTATATCATAACGTTGTTATTATTGATGATCCCAATTTGGACGGTTGAATCTCTTGATATGATGCCTCAAGAAGTTGATGAAAATCTTGTTGTAGGCGCAGGTAATTCAATATCAGGAAGCCTACCTACCGGACCTCTACTCGAAGAAGCAACACCTATACCTATAGATTGTCCAACAATAGAACCAATACAATACAAAGGGGTAAGCATTGAATTTGCTGCTCCTGAAGATGTTCGTTTCCAGGTATGGGAATTGGCTGAAGATCCACAACTATATGAGGAATTCCCTCCTGAAATTTACCAGGGGATTATTATTTCTACCATAGAATCCCTACCGCATGTGTTTAGCGATACATTTGAAGGAACAACAATTAGATATTGGCCTCAAAGTTTTACATTTGATAAATTTTTAGATAATTTCAATGTTCTTACTTATACAGTAAGGGGCCAAGCTAATTTTGACGACGATCCTCCTTCGATATATATCTTTGCTCCTCCAGAAGAAACGATGGCCATATTTTCAATGGTATCTCATGAACTGGCACACATAATTTATCGGAAATTTTTGTCAGAGGAACAGAGAAGTGAGTGGGAATCTCTTTACGAAGATTCAGACATAGAAAATAACTATGATTACAGTGCTTCTTTTTATAACAATTATATAGGATATAGCGATGAGGAAAGGGTCGAAGAGCGTTTTACATTTACATTCCAGGATATTTTTATGGATTCATTAGGCGAAATAGCAGATGCCAAAGATAGGCTTAGTGCAAATCTATCAACAAATTATATGGAAACAGTAAAATTTATATTTGATTTGTTTAGACATGGAGAAAATGGAGAATTGACTTATATCTATAGAATCGAAAATGATATAATTAAAAGAGCAGAAGTAGGTTTTTCTGAAGATGGTTTACCTGATATAAACTCAGAAATTCATTGGGAGATAGTTGAACAGTAAATGTGGAAAAGAATATGAAAATATATAAAAGCAAAAAATGGTTTTTAAGTGTAACCTGTGTTTTATTTATGATATTCTTCTCATCAAAGGCATTTTCTGGACCTAAATTAGATGACGAGGAGTCTACAAACATGAGAGTTAAGTTTTATGCACTTAATGAAGAAAAAAATGGCAAAGGTGAATTTTTAGGTACGGTTGAAATAAAAGAAGATAAATTGTCAGTTCAGGTTACGCATTCCGGACTTAAGAATCTGTTAACTCAACCCATTTCGATCATGAAGGGTGGAACAAAGGAAAGGGTTGAATATCTAGGAGAGGCAAGTTTTTCACCGGGAACGATAGAACATTTGAAGGCAGCAATTGCAAAAGTCTGGGAAAAATATAGGATAATATCCGAGGTTGTTGAAAAATGATATTTTTGGTGGTTTTGTTTTATTTTGCTGTCGATGCAATATTCTGAAGTTTAATATATGAAAATCCCCAGTTTTACTTAATCATTTTCCATACTATTATTTTTTGCTCTATTTTTGTCACCATTTCATTGCGATCAGGATTCTAAAATTTACGTTCTAATACTATCTCTTCTGGACACTATTTGGACACTTACAGAAAAATCCAAAACAGAAAATAAAGTTGTTCTTTCGCAACATCTTGATACAATATTGGCTTAGCAACAACGGGGCGTAGCGCAGTTTGGCTAGCGCGCCTGAATGGGGTTCAGGAGGTCGGGAGTTCGAGTCTCCCCGCCCCGATTTTTGTGTTAAGTTGTTGTTGCCTTATAAGGGATAAATATGATAATATTGAGCATGAGATTATTAACCTCACAAACAAGAGGAGGAGTATATGGAAGCGTATTGCGTAAAGTGTAAAGCTAAGAAGGAAATGCAGGAAGCTGAAGAAGTAACTATGAAAAATGGGAGAAAAGCAATGAAGGGCAAATGCCCTGCTTGCGGCACATCTTTATTCCGTATCTTAGGCAATAAGTAGGATAGAATAAGGGTGAAATCTTCCCAGAGAGCAAAGTTTATCGCTGGGCTTATCCAGGACAAAAAGGGAAAAGATATTTTGGTAATGGATATGAAAAAAGCGGTGAGCTTTGCTGATTTGTTCATCATTTGCAGCGCTGATTCTTATCGCCAGGTTAAAACCATAGCAGACTATGTTACCAGGAATGCCAAGAAAGAAGGTATTAAGGTTTGGCATTCAGAAGGATATGAAGATGCGAACTGGATATTGCTTGATTATGGCGATATTATAGTTCATATATTTATGGAAGAAGTGCGTGTGTTTTATGGGTTAGAACGATTATGGCGGGATGTGCCTATAGAAAAGGTAGCAGCTCTTAAAGAATAATTTTCCTTTCCAGATGTTAAACGTAGAAAATAAATTGTTTTTAGAATTGGAGAAAATTGTTTTAAGTTTAGGGGTAAATGATGTTGTTGTAGAAATAGAAACTCCTCGAGCTCAAAATTATGGAGATTTATCCAGCAATATTGCTTTAAAATTGAGTAAACAGTTAAAAAAGCGGCCTGAAGATTTAGCGGCTGGTATTATTGAAAAGCTAATTCCGAGTTTTCAAGATGTTTTTGACAAGATTGAATTAGCACCTCCGGGGTTTATAAACTTTTATTTTTCCAATACTTATTTGTGTAATCTTTTAATAGGTTTAATTAAGGAAGAAGAAAGTTTTATAAACAGTGATTTGGGAAAGGGGAAAAAAGTCTTAGTTGAGTTCGTTTCTGCTAACCCTACAGGTCCTCTCTCTATTGCTCATGGCCGACAGGCTGCTATTGGCGGGAGTTTAGCAAGGATTCTTGAATTTGCAGGATATGATGTTGATAAGGAATATTATTTGAATGATGAAGGTACTCAGATAGATATTTTGGGAGCATCACTAAAGGCAAGATGTTTAGAGGTGCTGGGAGAGGAATTGAATCTTCCTGAGAATGGTTATCAAGGAGAATATTTAATTGAGTTGGCTGATAAGTTGATAAAAAAAGATGGTATAGTACTGTCTGGAGAAATAGAAAAATTAAATCAGCAATATTTTTCAGAATTTGCTGTTAGAGAAATAACCAATGAAATAAAGGAAGAACTTATAGGATTTGGTGTTGAGTTTGATTGTTGGTCATCCCAGAAAGATTTGAGTTCAAAAGAGAAAGTGGATAAAATAATAAGTGCATTAAAATCCAAAGATTTTATATACCATAATGAAGGTGCAATTTGGTTTAAATCTACTGCCTTTGGAGATGATCAGGACAGGGTTGTTAAAAGAAAAGATGAAAGATTTACTTACTTTGCGTCTGATATTGCGTATCACAAGGAAAAGTTTAATAGAGGATATGATGTTTTAATAGATATTTGGGGGCCGGATCACCATGGCTATATTCAAAGAGTTAAAGCAGCCATTGAAGCTTTAGGACATGATAAAGATATATTAAAGATTTTAATTGTTCAACTTGCTACTTTATATAGGGGTGGTAAGCTCATAAAACTTTCTACAAGGCGGGGGGAGACGTTAACTTTAAAAGAGGTAGTGGGAGAAATTGGGCGGGATGTCACTTTATATTTTTTATTAAGTAGAAAACTTGATAGTCATTTGGATTTTGATTTAGAACTTGCTAAAAAACAGAGCATGGATAACCCTGTGTATTACATTCAGTATGCCTATGCTCGGATATATAGCATTTTGGATTTTGCAGACCAAAAGAATATTACAATCAAGGATGATCCTTCAATCGAGATTCTGGGATTTTTGAAGGAAGAAGAGGAAAAAGCGCTTCTTCGGACAATTGCTCAGTTTTCTCGTGTTATCAAAATTATAACTATGACATTGGATCCATCTTTATTAACGGTTTATCTTCATGATTTAGCTTCTAAATTTCACAGTTTCTATGATAAGCATCGTGTTGTTACAGATTCTCTTTCTCAGACGCATGCCCGCCTTTATCTATGTATTGCTTTAAAACTCACTCTAAGTGAAGGGTTAAAGTTGTTAGGTATATCTTCTCCTCAAAAGATGTAAGATGTTTCAAACTCTTAAAATATATCTTGGAGAAAAGTTAGATTATAAAGGTTTTCATCAATCACTTATTTCCTTGGGTTATAAGAATGTCCGAGTTGTTCAAGAAAGAGGTGTTTTTTCGCATAAAGGTTCTAATGTTATCATTTATCCTTCTACCTATGAATTGCCTATTAGGATTGAACTTGATGATGATCTGGTCTTGAGTATTAGGGCTTTTAATCCTTTAACAGGTGATATTTTAGAAGAGCATAAGATGTTAATTGTCTTGCCTGCTAATCTTTCCGGTTTTAAAAATGCCAAAAGTTTATTTTTAGAAACCATTCCAATAAGTAATTTTCTTGATATAGAAAAAGGTGATTTTATTGTGCATATTACTCACGGTATTGGTAGATTTTTGGGTATTAAAAATCTGGATGGAGAAGATTGTTTCGTGTGTGAGTATGCAGATAAGGATAAACTTTATGTACCTGTTGGAGATATGCACTTGTTTCAGAAATATATCGGGTTTCAAGGCCGAGTACCTCGCTTGAGTAAGCTTGGTACTAAAGATTGGCAGAAAGTTAAAACTAAAATTAAAAAAAGTATTGCAAATTTTGCTAAAGATTTATTGTTTCTTCAGGCTAAAAGAGCGGTAAGTAAGGGGTTTAAATTCTCCAAAGATACTGAGTGGCAGGATGTTTTAGAAAAGAATTTTCCTTATCAAGAAACAACTGATCAAATTAGGGCAATAGATGAAGTTAAACGTGATATGCAGGCATCTTTTCCTATGAATAGGCTTATTTGCGGAGATGTAGGTTTTGGAAAGACGGAGGTGGCTTTACGTGCTTCTTTTAAAGCCGTTATGAATAATAAGCAGGTTGCTGTGCTGGTTCCCACGACAATATTAGCGGAGCAGCATTACAGGAGGTTTAAATCCCGTTTGGAACAGTTTCCGGTTATTGTAGAAATGCTTTCCAGGTTCAAGACCGAAAAAGAGCAAAAAGTAATTATAAATGATTTAGCGGAAGGGAAAATAGATATTATTATTGGAACACACAAGCTTCTATCAAATGATATTAAATTTAAAGATTTAGGTCTTCTCATTATAGATGAGGAACAGAGGTTCGGTGTTATTCAAAAAGAACAGTTTAAAAAATTTCGCGATATTATAGATGTTCTAACTCTGACTGCAACACCAATCCCGCGTACTCTGTATATGTCACTGATAGGTATTAGAGACATTTCGGTCATTAATGTTCCTCCGGCAGAAAGGTTACCTATTGCAAATTTTGTCATGGGGTATAATGATTCTGAAATCAAAAAAGCAGTTAAAAAAGAACTCAAAAGGAATGGGCAGGTTTTTTTTGTACATAATAGAATACGAGGGATAGAGAGAATTGCTAATAAGTTAAAGGTTCTTGTGCCTAGCGCCAGAATAGCAGTTGCACATGGAAAAATGGCTGAGAAAGAGTTAGAGAATATTATGATTGGATTTCTGGATTCTAGAATTGATGTTTTGGTATCAACCTGCATTATTCAGTCAGGGATTGATATTCCAAATGCCAACACCATTATAATTAACAGGGCAGATATGTTTGGATTAGCAGACTTATATCAGCTTAGGGGAAGAGTTGGCAGGTATAATAGAAAATCATATGCCTACTTTTTGATCCCTAAGAATAAACTTATATCTTCTGATGCTGCGAGACGTCTTAAGAGTATTGCTAAGCATAATCAGTTAGGATCAGGGTTTAAAATAGCTATGGAAGATTTGGAAATAAGGGGAGCCGGGAATATTTTAGGTTCTGAGCAACATGGTTTTATCCAAGCAATCGGGTTCGACCTATATTGTCGGCTCTTGAGAGATGCAATATATGAATTGACAGAATCAGGCCCAAGGGAGAGAATGTTGGAGATACCAATGAATCTGCCTTATAGTAAATAGGGGTGAAATAATGAAAATACATTTAATGTTATTGGGTGGGATGTTTTTATTCAACAGTTTATGTTTTGCTACGGTATTGAATAGAGTTGTAGCAGTGGTGAATGGAGAAGTTATAACTGAAGTAGATTTAATACGCTTTGCCAGAAAATCATTAGGCAATATTAATCCTTCAGAGTTAGACGAAGAAGCTGAGGATAAAATCTTAAAAAAATCACTCCAAGATTTAATAGAAGATATGCTCATTCTTTCTTTTGCTAAAAAAGTTCGTTTAAAAATTGATGAATCTGAAATAGAAAAAAGGATTGATGTAGTTAAGGGCGGTTTTGCAACGGAGATAGAATTTTTGAATGCTTTAGAGAAAGATGGATTAAGTTATGAAGGATTGTATCAAAAAATACAGGATGATATTTTAAAGAAGAGAATAGTTTCTATTTTTGTGAACAGGAATATTGAAATACATCCTCGGGAGGCGAGAGAATATTTCAATACACATTCTCTGGATTTTCCAAATCCGGAAAGAATAAAAGTGCGCAAAATTTATATCAGAAGAGAAGAAGGTGTTGAAAAAAAAGTGCGTCAAATAAGAGGTCTTTTGAATAAGAATGTTGCTTTTGAGGATTTAGCTATTAATCACAGCGATGCTCAGGGTGCCTATTTGGCGGAAGGGGAATGGATTGAAAAAGGTAAGCTTAAAGAAAACATAGAGTCGGAGGTGTTTATATTAGCAGTTGGAAAAATAAGTTCGGTTATAGAAACAGATAACGGATATTATATCTTTCAAGTTTTAGATAAAGCTTCTCCGGGGATTAAAGATTTTGAAGAAGTTAGGGGTATCATTTATAATAAAATTTACCAGGAGAAATTCGAGATAGAATTCAGGAAGTTTATAGAAGATTTGAAAGAAGATGCCTATGTCGAGGTCAAAATCTAAACAGGTTATTCTGTATACCTTAGGAGATCCTGCCGGAATAAGTCCCGAGATAATAGTCAAGGTATTAAGTAAAAGAAAAGTTCTCAGGAGTGCTGTTCATGTAATAGTAGCAGATGAGGAGATTTTAAAAAGAACAAGATCGTCTTTAAAATCTATCTTAAAATTTAATAGCGTCAATAAGTTTAATATTGAGGATTTTAAAGAAAACTCATTAAATATAATAGACCTTAAAAATGCAGGGAATGCTAAAATAGGTGTTCCTTCTAAATATACAGGTAAGGCGAGCTTAGAATATTTAAAAGAAGCAGTTGGTATCTTAGAAAAGTATTCTAAAGATATTAGGGCGTTGATTACTTTGCCTGTCTCCAAGCAGCATATCGAATTAACTGGAATTAAATTCAAAGGGCATACTGAATATTTAAAAAATAGATTTAAAGTGTCTAGTGTTTTAATGATTTTTTTAACAAATAAATTTGATGTTTTGCTTTATACAAGGCATATTCCTTTGAATAATGTTGCAAAAAGCATTAAAAAACCAGAGTTGACCAGTTCCATATTGAAAGCAGTGGATTTTTACCGTGCAACATATAGGCATCAACCTAAGATATCGATATTAGGCTTAAACCCTCATGCTGGTGAAGGAGGGGCTATAGGTAAAGAAGAGCAAACTATAATTATTCCACTCATAAAAAAATTGAAGAAAAATGGTATAGATATTAATGGGCCTTTTCCTGCAGATGGATTTTTCAGGAATTTAAAAAACATTAATGATGATCTCATCGTGAGCATGTATCACGATCAGGTTTTACCTTTAATAAAATCAGTTTTTCCTGATACTGTTAATTTTTCTTTAGGGTTGCCGTTTTTAAGGTTTTCTCCAAATTACGGTACTGCTTTTAATATTGCAGGAGTTGGTATTGCAGAAACCGATTCTTTAGAAAAGGCAATTGAGTATGCTCTTAAATTAAAATGCAGGTAAAAAAAGTTCTCAGGGAATTTAATATTAGACCTAAGAAAAGACTGGGGCAGAATTTTTTGATATCTCAGCACCATCTTGAGAAAATTATGAAGGTTACCAATTTAAGCAGGAATGATGTTGTGCTTGAAATAGGACCGGGGGTGGGAAATCTTACGGAATTATTATTAGAAAACACAAAGAAAGTTATTTCTGTAGAGAAAGACGAAGTTTTAGTTGAGGTGTTGAATCAGATTTTCCAATCTAATAAGAAACTCAAAATTATCAAAGGCGATTTTTTAAATATAAATTTAAGAAAAATATATAAAACTGAGAAAAAATTACTGAAAGTTATAGCTAATCCTCCCTACTATATTTCAACACAGATTATTGAGAAGTTAATAAACGAAAGAAAATATTATAAAACTGCATTTTTGTCTTTTCAAAAAGAATATGTTCAAAGGATGCTTGCAACTCCAGCCACAAAAAACTATGGCAGGCTTACAATATTTACTCAGGTTTATTTGAATGTTGAGTTTTTGTTTAAAATACCTAAGAGTGTGTTTTACCCGGTACCTGTTGTGGATTCTATGTTTATTTCTATCAGGCCTAAGAAAGTAACAAAGGTAAAGAACGAAAATGGATTGCATATTGTGACCAGAGAATTTTTCTGCAAAAGGCGCAAAAAGATAAGTACAATATTGAAGAATTCATCAATGCTTCCTACAGTAAAAATAAACAGGTCATTGTCTGACTTAAATATAGATCCGAATTCCAGACCTGAAGAATTGTCGGTTTCAGATTATATTAATATTGCTAATTCGTTAAATTAATCGGGAGGTTAAAATGTATCCGGTTTTGTTTCAAATAGGAAATTTGGCGGTTAGAACATATGGTGTAGTTTTGGTTGCGGTATTTTTTATGTGTTTATATCTTTTAAAATATGATGCTAAAAGATCTTCTGTAACCAAAGAGACAGTAGAGCGTATGAGTAATTACTTGCTTTTAGGAGGGTTTATTGGAGCCAGGATTTATTATGCATTGTTTTACGATGCTTTTTATTATTTTACAAAACCCTGGACGCTTTTGTTTGTATGGGAGGGTGGACTTGCAATTCATGGGGCAATCATTGGAGGGTTAATCGGATTGTATTTATTGGCTAAGAAAGATAAAATTAAATTTCTGATTTTAGCAAATTTAATAGCTCCGATTTTACTTTTAGGTCAGGCTGTTGGACGATTGGGCTGCTTTTTAAACGGTTGTTGTTACGGGCTTCCTGCAAATATTCCTTGGGGCGTAATTTTTCCTAAAGACAGCTTGGCGTATTATCAGTTTGGATTTCAGGCTTTACATCCTACTCAATTCTATGAATTGGTTTTAAACTTATCTGGTTTTGTTGTATTTTGGGTAATCAGGAAAAATATCCCCCAATATCTGTTTTCTCTATATCTTATGTATTATGGATTAGTTAGATTTATAGTTTCTTTCTTTAGAGCGGATTCTTTATTGTTCTGGGGGACTGATTTAAGAATTGCCCATATAATGAGTGCGGTTTTCATATTATCAGGAATGTTTCTATTCAAATATAACAGGAGTCATTCGAAGTATCCAGCGTAGATGTTGTTTGTTTCTAACTTTATTTTTTTAAATCTTTAGGCTATAATTAATCGGAAATTATATAAATTATTGAATATGATGAATTCTCAAATACTTACCATGATAATGGCAGGAGGAAAGGGAGCAAGATTGCATCCTTTAACTCGCGATCGGGCTAAACCTGCAGTCCCTTTCGGAGGGATATTTCGGATCATAGATTTCACTTTAAGCAATTGCATAAATTCAGACTTGCGTAAAATTTGTGTCCTTACGCAATATAAATCTGTTTCATTGATGAGCCACATATATTTGGGATGGAATGTTGTAAATCGTGAGCTTAATGAGTTTATAGAAGTTATCCCGGCTCAGCAGAGAATAGGTGATGTTTGGTATCGAGGTACTGCTGATTCGATATATCAGAATATCTATAAAATAGAGGATGAGAATCCAACGGATGTGTTTATATTAGGAGGGGATCATGTCTATAAAATGGACTATTCTAAAATGCTTCAGTTTCATAAAGCGAAAGGGGCAGATTTAACAGTAGGTGTTTTTCAGTTTAAAAGGGAGAAAGCTAAAGAGTTTGGAATTATAAGAGTGGATAACGATAAGCGCGTTAAAGAGTTAGTAGAGAAACCGTCTGATTTAACGACTTTTAAAGACAAATCTGTTTATGTTTCTATGGGTATATATATATATAAAACAGATGTTTTAAAGAAAGTTTTGCATCGTGATGCGGAAAATGAAGATAGCAATCACGATTTTGGACGTAATGTAATACCTGCAATGCTCGGGAAGTATAAGGTGTATGGTTTTGTTTTTAACGAAGAAGAAAAAAATCCTTATTGGAGAGATATAGGTACTCTTGATGCATATTATGAGGCCAATATGGAGTTGGTAAAGGCTCGATCTAAAATCAACCTTTATGATGCCAAGTGGCCTATTAGAACTTACCAGGGTCAATTTCCTCCGGCAAAGGTTTTAAAAAATAATAAATACGGTAGTATATATGATTCTATAATTTCTCATGGTTGTATCATCAAAAGTGCAGCAATTGAAAAAAGTGTGCTTTCTTATGGGGTAAAAGTACTCGAGAATGCGCGTGTCACCGGAACTAT